>JAVEPM010000002.1:0-90697 GCA_034008115.1 Methanolobus sp. | reverse complement strand
GATGTTTCTTAATGAACTCGTTTTAAGAACATCGTGCTAAAAGTCTAGAATGATATGAATGATACAAATTAGAATATCTTATGCTCACAATAATTAAGACAGGAGATATAATATGGATGCTCTATCAATCATTATTTTTTTAATAGAATTCATTATATTATACAAACTATACTATGTATTATGGAATCGGTTTATTGATAATGATCCAGACATGAAACACTCCCGCCTTGAAAATGATGTTTTTAAGGTTGCTTATGTAACTGCATCATTATATCTCATGGAGATATCAGGTGTTCATTTTTCCAGAATGTTGATTGAAACTGGAATTTTGTGGGTATTAGCAGTGATTGTTGTATCATCACTTCTTTACAGGATTACAATATCAATAGAAGACCGTTTAGAATAATATCAACATGGGATTGCTTGAACTGTCAAATAGCATTTACTGTCAAAAAATAGTTCTTGAAAGAGAAGACATTCTATACTATAAAATTGCCCGAGGCACAGAAATGAGGTAAGAAAGAAATGGAAACTAATAACACATTTAATGTGTGGATAGTTGCAGAAGAAGAATACAGAAATATCTGTCTGTATTCCAAATGTTTTAAAATCAATAACTTTTTTGATATTAATTTTATCAGGATCAATGTGAAATTGTGTGTTTATTAATCACTGATCATTTTCAATAAATTCCTTGACAAGAGTTGACAAAAGTAGATTTACCTGATCCATTCGGACCCGCGAATATTCGAATCCGCTTCATATTTTATACACAAGTTTCTTTGGAACAACGAATGCATTCTCAAGTGTTTTGATTTTTTCGATCCGGCCATCTGGGAATTTTCTGACAATAGCATTACCCAGTTGAATTGTAATAGCTCTGCCATTTTTGAGAGCATCGTGTGCCGCATCAGATGTTGCTTTTCGTGCCATTTCTTCAATGCATTTAGATTGTTCATCACGTGGTAAATTTGCAATGTTTATACATGTGGATATATCAATTTGTCCAGTAAAGTTAGATTGAACATTTGACTGCTTGGTTATTTTTTCCATGTAATTTCTCCATTGCTTTGATACATTTTTATATATCGTTGGGTACATAAATACGTTTGTTTCCATTGCACAACAAAGTCTATATATTGAATGTGATTTGAGCAACAACCTGAATTCTCGGTCAAAAGCAGTACTATTCGTTTAAGCTGACAAATCAGAGGACATTTGCTTCATTTTTCAACTACAAATGTCATTGATTTTACTAAGCCTGATTATGCTGTTGAAATGTAAAATTTAGATGATGTTAGGCAAAAGATACTGGGTATATCTTCTACCTGATGAAAAGTTCTTGAAATGTACAAATCCTTCTCTGTGCAAGTAATTAATATGCCATTTAAGCCGGCGGCAGTAGTTAACTATAAAACAATTGACGATATATTTCTAGGTACAGTTGTTGATTTTTGGGAACTAATATTGGGGATAGAGGATTCAACAATTGATTTAAAACTAAGCTTCTTCTGTCAATGAGCAATTCCATAGGCATTTTTAGATTTAGACAAGCTACAATAGAGCTAATAATAACTTATTCATTTGGTGTCACAGTAGAAGAATTAGAAAATCCAATAAATAATTTTAGAAAGGAGTGTATAAATCAATGAAAAAGCAAATAAAAAACAATGTATCCTGGGTAGGTAAAGTAGATTGGGAGCTAGAAAAATTTCATGGAGATGAATATTCAACACATAAAGGTTCCACATATAACTCTTACTTGATCGAAGAAGAAAAAACAGTTTTAATTGATACTGTTTGGGCACCTTTTGCAGAAGAATTTGTAGAGAATCTAGCCAAAGAAGTGGATTTAGAAAAGATCGATTACATCATCGCGAACCATGGAGAGGTAGACCATAGTGGTGCCCTTCCAGCGTTAATGAAACTCATTCCTGACACACCCATTTATTGTACAGCAAGTGCTGTTAAATCTTTAAAGGGGCAATATCATGAAGACTGGAATTTTAAAGTAGTGAAAACCGGGGATTCAATAGATATAGGAAATGGGAAATCGCTTGTGTTCGTTGAAATGGCAATGCTACACTGGCCAGATAGTATGGCAACCTATCTTACTGAAGATAATATTCTTTTTAGCAATGATGCTTTTGGACAGCATTATGCAACTGAAAAACTATACAATGATTTGGTGGATCAATGTGAACTTTATGAAGAAGCCATCAAATATTTTGCAAACATTTTAACGCCTTTTTGTAAAGTGTTAAGAAAGAAATTAGCCGAAATTACCGCTTTAAATTTACCTATAGACATGATTGCCACAAGTCACGGTGTTATTTGGCGAGATAATCCTATGCAAATAGTTGAAAAATATTCTCAGTGGGCAAATGATTATCAAGAAAATCAAATTACCATTGTTTATGATACTATGTGGAACGGCACAAAAAAGTTAGCTGAAAAGATTGCAGAAGGAATAAACCTAACAGATCCAGATGTTATTGTTAAAGTTTATAACATCACTAAAAATGATAAGAATGATGTGATTACTGAAATCTTCAAATCAAAAACTGTTATTGTGGGTTCTCCTACTATTGGAAGCAATATTTTACATTCAATGGCAGGCTTTATTCATCTTGCAAAAATCATGAAATTTAAAAATAAAAAAGCTGCAGCATTTGGTTGCTACGGCTGGAGTGGAGAATCAGTAAAACTACTTAATGGGTTAATGGAAGATGCTGGTTTTGAAGTAATTTCAGAAGGATACAGAAATCAATGGAATCCTGATTTAGATGCAGAAAATGAAGCAATAGAATATGGTAAGAAATTAGCCACTCTATAATAATGAAATGCAAGGTAAAATAGTTACAAACAGTAGTAAAAGCTATGAAGATTAATGGATAAGTGCAGTTTCACTTGTTCGTGAGCTCCATGGCTTTTTTGCATTTCTATTTCTTGAAAGATTATTATTAATAAAACAGCTCTGTAGAAAACCTATTTTACACTTGATTTTAGCATAACAATTTAAAAAAGATTAATCCCCTGAGTATTACTTAGCGCAAGAATACACGAAGGAATGATTGTGTTTGTTCCATATTGAAAATCTGGGATGAATTTTAGTAGCAAATTCTATTTAAACAAGCTTTTGACAGAGTCTATAATCGCTGATATTCCTTTTTTATGTGATTTTGACCTTGTTTGTGTTGTACTTGTTTGTTTTGGTTCTGGCTTATTTTTTATTTTATGAATTGGCTCAGCAATTCCTTTTTTGTTCCCACAATAAAGACATTCTTTCTCATAATAGTCGAAGTATTTATCTTTTCGGATGAATTTTCTTACATATTTATGAGTGCAGTTTCGTTTCGTGTCTTCATCTGCTTTTTCTTGACATTTGTTGCAAGTGTTTGTTTTAACAAAAGTGTCTTTTCTTTTATATGATGATTCAACACAATCTAGACAAAATGTGCCACCACAAACCGAGCAGATTAATGACTTTTGTTTCTCGATAATTACTTCTACAGTTTCATCGATTACTAAACCGTTCTCTATTTTTGATTTTGGTTGTTTTTCCTTTACTAACTCACTCTCTATCTTTTTTCCACAATATTCACAAAATAAAATAGATTTTTGATTTGTATTCTTGATATATTGAATAGATTCTGTATTAACTTTTACACTATGATTTCTTTTGGCATTATTGCCAGTGTAATTTCTGTTGGTATAATCTCTATCAGCTAAACCCATTTTTAGACATCCCTTATTATCTCATATACACAAAAACCCCATGCCTTCTGAATGATCTATATTCACTAAATGCTCCCAAGAGCATCAAACAAATACCAGTTATCCAGAATATATTAGAACTTGTAGCATCATTAAAAGCCATTATAAAAGTTCCACTACCAAACATTATGAACCCAAAGAACATTAATATAATTCCTATTAGACGCAAACCCCAACAATACAAATCATTTTCTAAATTGAAAGAATCTAAAATTTTAGCTAGAAGCCAAGTAGAAGCTAAAACGACATAAAGAAGTACAAAGAACATAAGAGAATCAAACATTATTCCAATAGTTGAATTGTATCTAATATGTTCTGAAAAAACAACAATCGATACGGCAAATAAAAGCTGTTCAGTTATTTTCTTATTCTTTCGTATAATACGGTAGTCCATCAACCAATACTTGAAGCCTGTCCATATTGCAACTAAAATTAATATTGTAGTAACAACTTGGGTAATATCTGAGAAATTAAAACTGTTTTGAAAATCGGTTATAAAATACATAATTTGATTTTGGAAAGATCGGTCAATCGAACCTCCAGATTTATTGTCTGAGTTTAGAATTATAATCGTTAATATACTCAAGATAGGAATAATTTTAATATAATTTTTATATTTTGGATTATTTGTATACTTTGACAACTTGTATTTCAAATTCATTTAACCAACTTCGCATTATTATAATATAAAATTATATTTTAAAACATGTACTATAAATATTTTGTTTATTGTTTTAATCATTATACATTATAACTTAAAAGAAAGAATTCTATTTTTGAACCTCACCTATACCAAAAAATGACTATGCAACATGCTTTAGTCCAAACTTGATTCAACAATAAATAAAAAGTGTTAATCAAAAGTTTGATAAGAAAAACATATAATCCATTCTATCTGAGAATAATAAACAAACACACCCATAATTCGCATCGAATAATCTCAGAACACTCAGTATAATTGCCTTTCAAGTCGATTTTTCGGACAAAGCGTATTTATGGATTAAGGGCCCGTATCTATAATGAAACTGACAATCTGTAAATACCCTTTTATAAATTCAAGCTGTATTTAGTCTAAATAAATTAATCCGGTATCTTATCAATACCGTGTACTGGTTTTTTAATAAAGCTTAACCGTGGAGTGTATTATGGCTGAGGATAATGACAGTGGGCCACATATAAAGGCAGATGTTCCTGTAATTGAACTTATCGATCTTTGTAAGGGTTATCGTGTGGGGGATATGGATGTGCCCATACTTAAAAGTATAAACCTTCGGGTGATGCAGGGAGAATTCGTTGCCATAATGGGTCCTTCCGGTTCGGGTAAAAGTACGTTGATGAATATGATCGGCTGCCTGGACAGGCCAAGCTGCGGGCAGGTCGTTGTGATGGGGAAGGATGTGAACACACTCTCAGATCTTGAACTTGCAAAACTTCGCGGACTGGAAATAGGCTTTGTTTTTCAGACTTTTAACCTGGTTCCACGACTTACAACTCTGCAAAACGTTGAACTTCCAACTTACGCTAATAAAAAACCAGGCGTAGATGCCAGAAAAAAGGCAAAGCAACTTGTAGAACTGGTTGGTCTTAAGGATCGTATGAACTACAAACCATCTGAAATGTCAGGGGGTCAGCAGCAGAGGGTTGCAATCGCAAGGGCAATAATCAATGATCCTTCCCTCATTCTTGCAGACGAACCCACAGGCAACCTGGATTCTGTAACAGGCAACGAGATCATGGGAATATTCTCAGATCTTCATAAAAAAGGAAGGACAATAGTTATGATCACACATGATCCTGATCTGGCAGAATATGCAGACAGGGTCGTACATCTGAAAGATGGAGTCATTAGTAATAACTGAGGAGAGAATATGTCTGGAATAAATAGGTCGGTCTTTGCTATGGCCGTTATATTAGTTTTATCACTTTTAGTACCATTGAATGCATCTGCAGCAGATGGTGCGGACCTTAAGGTAAGTATCCTTAAGTACGAACCAATTCCTGCAGATATCGGAGAATATGTGGATGTATGGGTCAAGATAGAGAACCTGGGGTATGCAAAAGCCGATGATCTAAGCATTAAAATAGTACCTGATTATCCATTTTCCATAGACAGTGCTAAAAATGAACTTGTCGATATTGGCATACTGACCCCTGGTAATGCTGCAGTTAAAGAATTCAGGCTCTTTACGGACAGTGGGGCAAAACAGGGTGTTGGAACTTTTGAAGTATGGTATAGGGAAGATGTCGGTGGTACATGGTTTAAAAAGGAATTCAATATCCGGGTGGGTTCTGACACTTTTGACAGCAAAGGAACCATACAGCTTGCTGGAGATGTTGTAAAAGAACCCCAGGTTTTCATGCCCGGTGATAAAGGCACGGTCTCTTTCAAACTCAGTAACAGTGCCACCGCTTACTCTGTGACCATTGACGGAGTGCAATATGATACCAATGCAAGGATACAATCTGCCTCTCTTGAAGGTCCTGAAGGAATTGAAGTAAGCACAGACACTTACTATGGAAATGGGCTCATCGGGCCGGGTGAATCAGTAGATCTTACCTTTAATGTGGAAGTGGATGAGGAAATCCCTGATGGAACATATTATCTTGATTTTTCCATTGTGGGTAGTTCACATTCCTACAATAACAACTGGCGCATACCTGTGAAGGTGGATTCAACATCTGTGCGTGTTATTCCTTCAAAGCCGATAGTACTTGAGAATGGAAAAGGGACATTCGAATTTGATGTTGCCAACATTCATCCTAATATGCTTTCATCTGTAAGTGTGCAACTGGAAGCTGAAGGTGTTGAATTCTCCCCCAGAGAATACTTTATAGGTTCCATGGACCCTGATGAGCTCTTTACCATCGAGATAGATGCAGAGGCTGTATCAGAGGGCATATCATTCCCTGTTGATCTTGTGATCAATGCGCAGTACAGAAATGGGCTGAACGATCATCAACAGCAATTGGATGTTCTCCAGTTGAGGCACAAGGTAGTTGAAAACTCAAATCAATCCAATATTTACATAGTATTGCTTCTTTTAGTGCTCGTTGGAGCAGGTGCTTACGTCCTTTACAGACGCAGAATGAATAAACAATAAAAGGTAAACATCACATGTTAAGTCTGGCTCAGGCGATAAGGATCTCACTGGGTAGCATCAGCAGCTCTAAGCTCAGGTCTGCTCTTACAACCTTAGGAATAATCATAGGCGTTGCAGCTGTGATAGCCAATGTGTCACTGGGAGCCAGCTTTAGTCAGTATTTCAATGATGAGGTCGGTGCTGTGGGATCTAATTTCATTGTCATTTACAGTCAGAACATCGATGTATTCTTTGATAAAGAGCTTCAGATCATCAAAAATACCCCGGGAGTGGAGGGTGTCTCTCCCATAAATCAACAGATGGCAAAAGTCAATTATATGTCGGTCTCAAGGCAGATCGATATACAGGGAGTTACTGAGGACTATGATGATGTGGCCAATTTTGAAATGGAAAAAGGTACATTCCTCACGGATAAGGATAGTTACGTTGCTGTCCTTGGTGCCGACGTTGCCTATGAGAAATTCGATAAGAAGATATCCACCAAAAATCCCATTGATATTACATTCAGGAGAGAAGATGGTGGGATTGTTACTAGAAAATTTGTTGTCAAAGGCGTGATCAAGGACCCAAACACAACTTTTACACAATCAGGAGTGGAACCAGATGTCCGCATATTCATTCCAATAGACACTATGAACGAGATACTTGGCAAAGATGATTACGGAGGTTTCTTCGTGAAGGCACAGAGCCTGGAAGTCGTCCGCGAGACTGCCGATGAGATAGACAGGCGCCTTGCACGCAGCTTAGGTATTCCGAGCAGGGATCTGGAAAATGATGATGCAAAACCCTATGTTGTCTTTGATCAGATCGAGATACTGGAACAGACCAACCAACTTTCTACAGCTCTTTCATCACTATTGACCTCTGTTGCGCTTATATCACTGCTGGTAGGTTCCATTGGAATAATGAATATAATGTTTGTGACTGTTGCTGAAAGGACTCAGGAAATAGGACTGTTAAAATCACTTGGTTTTAGTGAAAAAGATGTCCTTTCACTTTTCATAATAGAATCGATAATATTGGGCCTTATAGGTGGGATAATCGGTATGACCCTAGGAATTGGGGCGGCTTCTCTTGCCAATAGTTTCCTGAACCTGCCTAATATCTTCCCTTTGAACCTTATCATCCTGGGATTTATTGTATCCATTATGGTGGGTCTGCTTGCAGGTGTTTATCCGGCAAGGAAGGCTTCACGCATGGATCCAGTTGAAGCTTTGAGGAAGTACTGAGCATGATAGGCCTAAAACATGCATTTGTTATTGCTCTTGGAAGTATAAGCAGTGCAAAACTGCGCTCCACCCTTACAGCCCTTGGTATTATAATAGGCGTTGCTGCAGTTGTGGCAAATGTCTCCCTTGGTGCAAGTTTTAATCAATATTTTACAGATGAGCTTGGCTCACTTGGTTCTAATTTCATTATTATATACAGTCAGGATGTCAATATATTCTATGACAGTGAACTGAAACTTATCAGAAATACACCGGGAATTGATGCTGTTTCACCATTCAATCAACAAATAGCGCCTGTAACATATCTGTCTTCTACAAGGCAGATAGAAGTACAAGGGGTGACCGAAGATAATCAATATATATCCAATCTCCAGGTGGAAGAAGGTAGTTTCCTCACAGACAAGGATAAATACGTGGCAATTCTGGGAAGAGAGGTTGCAGAGGAAAAATTTGACAGGAATATATCCATCAAGAACTATATCGACATAACCA
The DNA here is from genome assembly GCA_034008115.1 of Methanolobus sp. Taxonomy (GTDB): domain Archaea; phylum Halobacteriota; class Methanosarcinia; order Methanosarcinales; family Methanosarcinaceae; genus Methanolobus. The sequence goes on along the minus strand of JAVEPM010000002.1, from coordinate 82,098 downwards.
TCAAACGCCAAGACGGGACAAGTGTGACCCAAAAATTCCGGGTAAAGGGTATACTTGCAGGAGAGGACAATAGTTTTGTATCGGGTGGTCCTGACCGTGATGCAGCTATATTTGTTCCTATAGCCACATTGAACGAAATGCTCAATGTCACTGATTATGGTGGTTTTTCGGCAAATACAGCAAGTGCTGAATCTGTTAGGGAGGTTTCAGATGAAGTTGACAAACGTCTTGCAAGGGCACTGGGTGTATCTTCCAGGGACCTTGATAATGATGATGCAAAACCCTACCGTATCTTTAACCAGGCAGAAATAATCGAGCAACTTGATTCTCTTTCAAATTCGCTGACCATACTTATCACTCTTGTAGCTATAGTGGCCCTTATTGTGGGTTCTATAGGCATTATGAATATAATGTTAGTTACAGTTACAGAAAGGACCCGGGAGATAGGTCTGCTCAAATCTCTCGGATTTACAAGATCGGGTATTCTTGTACTCTTCATTGTGGAGTCTATCATAATCGGAGTCATAGGAGGTATACTTGGAACCGGTCTTGGAATGCTTGGATCTTATGTCGTAGAGCTGTATCTCGATCTACCTCATGTGTTCCCTATTTATCTTATTTTTCTGGGTTTTTTCATATCAGTACTTGTTGGACTGGTGGCAGGTGTCTATCCGGCTAACAAGGCAGCAAATCTTGATCCTGTGGAAGCTCTTCGGCACGGCTGAACAGGTCCTGATATGTTAATATCTCTTTTATCAGCATTTTTTACATATGGGCAAATATGTCAATAAATCGCAACGTTTAAATACTTATGACATATAGCATAGTTCGTCGATAAATAGTCGAGTTGGTGTAATTAGAGGTGAGTACAAATGGTTGATTACAATGGTGCTTCAGGTGATATTAATGTCATTAATATCTCGGACCTGAAAAAGAGTTATTTCCTTGGCGATATGGAAGTACCTATCCTGCATGGGATAGACCTGTGTATCGAAAAAGGAGAATTCGTTGCGATTATGGGGCCTTCCGGATCGGGAAAAAGTACCCTGATGAATATGATAGGATGTCTTGACCGACCCACTGCAGGTAAGGTCATACTTATGGGAAAGGACATAAGTTCCATATCTGATGATGAGCTTGCAGAGCTCAGGGGCTTTGAAATTGGTTTTGTGTTCCAGAATTTTAGCCTGATAACACGTCTGAGTGCCTATGAAAATGTAATGCTGCCAACTTATTCCAATGCAAAGAAAGGAGTGGATACAGCTCAGAGGGCCAGGGACCTGCTAAAACTTGTGGGTCTTGATGACCGTATGGGTCACAAACCATCGGAATTATCAGGAGGACAGCGTCAGAGAGTTGCAATAGCCCGGTCGCTGGTCAACGATCCTTCCCTCATACTTGCTGATGAACCCACAGGAAATCTGGATTCAAAGACCGGTGAAGAGATTATGGAGATATTCTCAGACCTCCACAAAAAAGGAAGGACAATAGTTATGATCACACATGACCCTGAACTGGCAGAATATGCAGACAGGGTAGTTTACATTAAAGACGGATATATCGGAAATAATTGAGGTGGGTTAGAATGAAAACAATAAATATTCTTAAGAGATCTTTTTACATTTTACTCTGTATCGCGATCTTAGGTACTTCTTTCATGACACCGGTTTCAGCAGCTTCAGCATCCTCACTAAGGGTTGATATTATTGAATATGATCCTTTTCCGGCTAAGATCGGTGAATATGTTGACGTAAGTGTTAAAATTGAAAATATAGGCTATGGACGTGCTGATGCAGTTTCCATAAGGATGGAACCTGAATACCCGTTCTCCCTTAATTCAGAGAACAATGCAGTAAAGTTTATAGGCATACTTTCACCGGAAAAAGCGGCGGTGCATGAATATCGTCTTTTCGTGGATGAGAACGCAAAGACAGGTTCCAGTTCAGTGGACATTTATTATCAGACATATAAAGAAGGGGCATGGTATAAGTCATCCTTTGATCTTAAGGTAGGGTCCAGTACATTTGACAGTAAGGGGACCATAGAACTTACAGAGATATCCTGTGATCCTGTGGTATTTATGCCGGGAGATGTCGGGACTGTGAGTTTCACCCTCAGCAATACAGCAACTGAAAGTTCCGTAACCATTGATGGTGTAGACTATGATACCAATGCACGTGTGCAGTCCGGTATCCTCAAAGGTGTTGAAGGTATCGATGTCACAAGCGACAGTTATGAGGGTTCCGGTATTATTGGTCCGGGTGACTCTATAACTTTAAGTTACAATATTGAGCTGGCTGATGATGTGAAGGATGGTACCTACTATCTGGATTTCTCCATGCTAGGCAATTCTCATACCTATAACAATAACTGGAGGGTTCCTGTAAAGGTTGCTTCCTCATCTGTCAAGGTCATACCTTCAAAACCACTGCAGCTTAGCAATGGGGAGGGCACGCTTGAGTTTGACGTTGCTAATATACATCAGAATTCCCTCAGTTCTGTCAGTGTGATGCTGAGTGCAGATGAGATGGATTTCTCTCCGGCTGAATACTTTATCGGTTCAATGGACCCCGATGAACTTTTTACCATTGAACTGGATGCAAAAAGTAACAGTAAAAACTCATCAGTTCCGGTCACCATCACCGTTGATTACCGCAACGGCATAAATGAGCACAGTACCGAAGCTGGTGTACGTGAAATAGAACTGCTAAGCGAGGGAGGGGACAATAGCGCAATTCTTGTAACAGCAATCGCACTTGCAATATTGCTTGGGATCCCTGCGGTTGTGTTTATGAAGCGCAGGAAGCAGAACAACTAAGGTGTAATCATGCTGAGTCTGAAACATTCCTTAAAAATGGCAATCTCAAGTATCAGCAGTTCAAAATTGAGATCAGCACTGACAACTCTTGGTATTGTCATAGGTGTGGCAGCTGTCATTGCCAATGTATCACTGGGAGCCAGTTTCAACCAGTACTTCACTGAGGAAATAGGTTCTGTAGGTAACAATTTCATCATAATTCAGAGCAAGACCTCAAATTTGTTCCATGATAAAGAAATGGAACTTGTGAAGAACACGCCCGGTATTGTGGGTGTGTCTCCTTTAAGTTCACAAGTCGCTGAAGTTAAGTATTTTTCCAACACCAGACAGATAATTGTTGAGGGAGTCTCTGAAGATTACGATGAAGTGGCAAATATTGAACTGGAAAGTGGGACATTTATTAGTGACAAAGATAAGTATATGGCAGTGCTGGGTCACGATGTTGCGTACGATAAATTCGATCGTAAGATATCAAATAAAAATACCATAACACTCACCTTTACAAGAACAGATGGAGAAACTATAACCCAAAAGTTCAAAGTAAAAGGCATTGGTGCAAGTCCAGAAGAATCATTAGTGGGTGGTTCTGGGTCTGATGAATCTATATTCATTCCTATTGCAACCATGAACGAGATTATGGATGTAAATTATTATGGGGGATTTTTTGCAGCATCGGCAAGTATGGAATCCATAGATGATGTTACCGATGAGCTTGATAAGAGGCTTGCCCGTAATCTAGGCGTTCCTTTCAGGGATCTGGATAATGAAGATTCCAAGCCTTATTCTCTTATGAATCAGGCAGAGATACTTGAACAAGTTGGTCAGTTATCAGATTCTCTGAGTTTATTGCTCACAGCCGTTGCTGTCATATCTCTTATTGTAGGTTCCATTGGAATCATGAATATCATGCTGGTGACAGTTACAGAAAGGACGGGGGAGATAGGACTTATGAAATCCATTGGATATAAGAATCGCGAGATTCTGTCCCTGTTCATAGTGGAATCTGTTGTAGTAGGCTTGTTTGGTGGTATATTGGGAATTGGCTTTGGTATGGCGGGAGCCTATCTTGTAGAAAGTGCAATGGGTCTTCCTCAGGTATTCCCAATGGACATGATCCTGATAGGTATGCTGGTGTCACTGTTAGTTGGTTTGCTTGCAGGTGTCTATCCGGCTAACAAGGCTGCCAAAATGAACCCTGTAGATGCTCTTCGGCACGAGTAAAATAAAAAAAAATCGGAATAATCAATAGAAATAACAGGATAATGGAGGATAAAATAAGATGCTTGATGAACTTGTATTTGCGATAATTCCATTTACCATGTTCTTCCTTTTCTTTGGAATAGGGATACTTGGAACTTTGTTCTGGTTGTGGATGCTTATTGATTGTGCTATGAAAGAACCCTCGCAGGGAAATGATAAGCTGATCTGGGTAATTGTTATTGTCTTTACTAATCTGTTAGGTGCTCTTATCTACTTCTTTGTAAGAAGACCAAAACGAATTGAAGAATATGGCAGGTAAATATCAGTATTCAGTACACATCAGATAATATCAGAGAACTTCAGGGAATATCAGGTATCTAGCTATGGTAAAAACGAGGCGAACAAATGGCTGAAATAGAGACTTCTCTTCGGGAATTTGTAATGGTTGCTTATAAGAAGCAGACCTACATGAATATTCTATATCTGTTGTTCTCATTCCCACTGGGAACAGCTTACTTCGTATTTCTGGTGACCGGTCTGTCACTGGGTTTTGGACTTTTACTTGTCTGGATAGGTATTCCTGTGCTTGTGCTTGTTTTTCTTGCATGGTGGGAGATTGCATCATTTGAACGCCAGATGGCAATATGGTTATTAGGTATTGATATTCCTCCCATGTCGCTGAAACCTGTTAATGAAAAAAGTATTCTTGGCAGAGCTTTATACAGGGTAAAGAGTCCGGTTACCTGGAAGGCTCTCTTATTCTTGCTGGTAAAGTTCCCACTGGGGATACTCTCGCTTGTAGTTATGGCATTTTTGGTGTCTTTGACATTAGGGATGTTAATAAATCCAATTCTTTATCTTCTGGGTGAGAGCTTTGTCAACAACTTACAGGAAGCTATTCTTGTTTCTATCTCAGGTATCTTTGTAGGGCTGGCATCCATGCATGTGCTAAATCTGCTGGCACATATTTCAGGAAGCTTTGCTAAAAGGATGTTAAGTAACTCTGAAAAACAGGTTGAAGTTTATTTGATCGAAGAAATGGATTCTTAATCTTTTATCTTGTTGAGGTTGTTATAAAACTCAAGTATAAGTTTTGTTTTTTTATTGTCAAGATTCAACCGGAATGTCCTTATCTGCTTGCCAAGGGGTTTTTCGATAACAATACCACTCTTGATCAGTGGCGTTATAACCCTTGCAACACTGGAGTGTGACAATCCCGTCTCGTCTGCAATCCCAGAAAGATATGTTGATTCTTCATTGTGTGCAATAAGGTTCTTCAGAACTGTCATCTGGGCCGTTTTTCCAAAAATCTCTTCCAGCGCATCCATTTATATCTTATCTAAGTATTCTGTTATGGCTTATAAGATTTTCTTTTATCGGACAAGTTGTTTACAAAAATAGAAACTCTTTCATATTTAGAAAGGTTTTAATATCATCATTCTTCTATATTTTATGAGCTTGTTTCAGGTAGAATTATCATGCACTCAGAAAACATTAACGAGAAGATTCTTTCGCTTCTGGAAGAGAACCCTGGGATAACTACCGGGGATATCTCCAATAAATTGTCAGTTTCCAGGTCGCTTGTCGAAGATACGCTAAAAACCATGTCGGATATACGGCAAAAGATTCTCATAGTTGATGATGAGATGGATGCTCTGCTGGCACTTAAAGTAGCGTTAGAAACCGAAGGGTATAGTATTGCAGAGGCGAAGGACGGCTACGAGGCCATAGATAAAGTACATTCTGAAATTCCGGATGTCATACTGCTTGATCTTATGATTCCCGGAATCGATGGTTTTGAAGTCTGCAGGCAACTAAAATCCGATCCTATGTATAAGTATATTCCTGTTATAATGCTCACAGCACGTGGAGAAGTCGATGACAAGGTTGAAGGAATTGAACTTGGTGCAGATGACTATGTGACCAAGCCATTCAACCTTAAAGAATTAAAAGCACGCATAAAAATGATCCTGAGAAGAAGCCAGGACATTTGATAATTTTCATTTTATCCATGTGGAACCGAAAAAGCAGATGGTATTTAATTATTTTTGCTGCAGTAGTCTTGCTTTTGATAAGTTCAATAGTCTTCTTATGGATGAAGACCAATATGGAAGTTCGATCTGTCGTCGAAGAGCAGTACCAGAATCAGCAAATGTTATTAATTCGTCAGATATCTGATAATATAGAAAGATCCCTTAGTGAGAAGGTTTTGTTATTAGAGGTTATTGCAAAAAAAGATACTGGAGTTCCACCGGACAATTTTGCATCGGATCTTAAAAGTGTCTATGATGTTGCAGGCATGTTCTATGTGGTGGAATATGTCTCTGAGAATGGGACAATTATTTCAGGCTATCCTGAAGAAAATACTCCAATTGGTTTAAATCTTTACGAGAATGATCAATCTCATGCCTTTGAACTCGTAAAAGAAAGCAGGGATGTCTTCATCACGGACCCTTTAAAGCTTATGGAGGGCAACCATGGTTCTTTTATTTGGGTTCCTGTTTATGAAGGCGATGAGTTCAGAGGAACTTTTATTGCTATTATACAGGAAGCTTACCTTAAAAGCCGATATGTTGTAGAATCCAATTCATCGAGTTATGTATATATTCTTGATGACCGGGGAAGGTTACTCTATGATGGATCCGGAAACTATGAAAGAGGCACTAATTATGCTGAACTTTTAGGTCCGGATTCTTCGGGATTGCTGGATATTATTTCAAAACAGGTGAATGGAACAGAAGGAAATGGCAAGTATCTTGTTTTCGATAATCATAGTGTAGTTGAGGAAAGGCTTGTATCCTATTCTCCTATGAACTGGTACAATCAGAAATGGTCACTTGCGCTCACCAGTCCTTCTTCTGAAGTGGACCGGCTTATTGTGTCGGTTTATCTGAAATTGTTCATTGTGGCTGCTGTTTCAGTTCTTTTTATCATCTTTGTGAGCTCATTCATTGTTGTTATTCTATTGAACTGGAGTAAAAGTCTTGAAAAAGAGGTAGATGACAAGACCCTGGAACTCAAGGAATCAAACGATTCGCTAAGGACAGCAAACACAAAACTCAAGGAACTTGACAGGTTAAAGACTGAATTCCTATCAATTGTTTCTCATGAGCTTAAGACTCCGCTGACTGCAATGCGAACATCAAGTGAATTCCTGCGAGAGGACGATGCATGTGATGTTTCTCTAAGGCGTCAAATGCTTGATATCATCATAAGGAACATCGATCGTCAATCCCGGATGGTTGATGACCTTCTTGATGTTTCCCGAATTGAATCCAACCGCATAAAATTCCTCAGGGAACCGGTTGATATTGAGGATGCTATAAACATTTCTCTTGAGGTGCTTGACACTATTATCAGGGAGAAAGGCATGAGTGTCTTAGTAAATGTTCCTGATAATCTTTCTCTAATCAATACCGATAAAGACAAACTTGTTCAGGTGTTTGTGAATCTTTTGAATAACGCTGCAAAATTCAGTAATAATAATAGCGTAGTCACAATTGATGTCGATGATGCCGATGACTGCGTAAAAATAACTGTAAGTGACAATGGTATTGGAATGGGTCCTGAGGAACTAGAGAAGATATTCGATAAATTTTACCAGATCGACAGTAGTTCCACTCGTAAAGTTGGTGGAACCGGTCTTGGTCTGTTCATCGTCAAAGGTATTATAGAAGGTCAGGGTGGAACGATAAAGGCCCGGAGTGAATTGGGTAAGGGAAGTGTTTTTGTTTTCACACTGAAAAAACAACAACAATAAAAATAATAATAATAATAATAATAATAATAATAATAATAATAATAATAATAATAATAATAATAATAATAATAATAATAATAATAATAATTACAAAGGATGCATGGATGATACAATTAAGTTAAAGGTATCTGATCAAAAGCTGGCTACTGTTCTTCCGGGAACATGGGAATCATAAAAGTAAAATCACTTCCGCGTTTTATCTCACTTTCAACCTGAATGCTTCCACCATGCATTTCCACGAATTCTTTCACAATTATAAGTCCAAGGCCTACTCCTTCAAATTTACGAGTTAGCGCAGAATCAATTTGTGAGAATGGCTGGAACAATTTATCCATGTCTGATCTTTCCATGCCAATGCCTGTATCTTTGACAGATGCTTTTAACATTTGATTCTCATTCGATACACTAACTTTGACATTTCCTGAATCAGGGGTGAACTTTATTGCGTTGCTTATAAGGTTATAAAGAACTGTTTTTATTTTATTTTCATCAGCATTTATAGTCCTTACATCTTCTTCAAGCTTGAATTCGAGATTTATTTTCTTCTTTTTTGCCATTGGTAATGTTGAGTTCTTTACATCTTCAATTATTGCAGGGATAGAAAACTCTTTTATGTCGAGTTCTTTTTTGCCTTCTTCAACGGCAGATAGTTCTATCATAGAGTTGACTAAAAGAAGTAAACGGTTACCGCTTTGTTTGATAACATCGAGGTATTGTTTCTGGTCTTCATTTGTGGGGCCGGCATATTCTTCGTAAAGCAGGTCCGAATATCCTATTATTAGGTTCAGGGGTGTCCTTAGTTCATGGCTGACATTGGCAAGGAATTCTTTTTTAGTACGATATGCATTGTCTAATATCAATTTAGCAAAAACAAGTGCTTCTTCAGCATTTCGCCGGTCAGTAATATCTTCTCCTGATGCCAGTGCTCCTGTAATATTCCCTTTTTCATCTTTTAGCAGAATGTTATGCCATGCAAATATCTTTGTTTCATCTTTTATCTGGCTGGGTGTCTCAAAATAAGGGCGAAGCTCTATTTTTCCGTCCATCAGTTTTGAATAGTCTTTTTTAGCCTTTTCCCGATGTTTTTCAGGCACTGATAAATCAAACCAGTTCTTTGAAATAAGATCGAGCTCGCCACACCCAAACAGTTCCCCGCCCTTTTTGTTAATTAGTTTGATATTGCCCTCTCTATCCATGGCAAAAATAATAACTCCTACAATGTCAAGATATTTTTGTGCTCTGTCTCTTTCTTTTTTGAGTTTGAATTCTATCTGCTTCAGTCTGGCTATATCGACCATGAGTCCGTTAATACCCATGAACTTTCCATTTTTGATTATGGGACGGGATGTTGTATGCACATAACTTATTGAGCCATCTTTTTTGACTATCCTGAACATATAAGGTTTATGCTCTCCTGAATTTGTTTTTTCTATATCTTCAAGCAGTCCGCAAATATCGTCCGGATGTACATGTTTTGTAAAATGAGTCCCAAGAATATCCTCTATATCATAGCCGGTTATATTTTTAATAGCAGGGTTGATGTATGTGAAATAGCCCTCGGCATCCACTGAAAAAAGTACATCATTGAGGTTATTGAGTCTTTCAGTGTAAAACTCTACCACTTCTTTTGTTTTAGAATCGGATGCCTCTAATCTGGCATCTAGCTCTTTAATCTTATTTTTTAGCTTCCTTATTTCCTTCTGATAATCGTAGTTATAAGGTTCTTTTTTTGAGCTATGGTCTTCTGCTTCCATATTTTACTGACCACCATACAATTATACTATGTATGTTATATTTTATGATGTTATATTCTATACCTTTGCTTTATTATTAATGAGGGTTGCGCTCGGAATGGTCCAAGCAACAACATCGGCCAAATATGAAGGATGGATGATTCTCCATGTACTCTTAATCTCCTACACAAAAAGACAATGAATTAATTTCGGGGGCTGTTGCATAAATATTTATGAGACCGTAAATACTCATGTAATGTGTATTTGTCTATATATTTTATTGATATTTGAAAAAGCAGTACGCCGAGGTTGGGGGCCAGCAATATAGTTAAAAGCCTACATAGTAAAACAGGATTTTTCTTTATATATGCGTTGTGGGTAGAACTGACTGCTTTTTTCCTCAACAATTGGCTTCTATTTATTGGGAAATGCCGTGTTTCATGGCGAGCAACCTGGTTAAAAGTCCACAATAGAAAATGAATTTGTACTTATATATGAGTTGTGGATTAGTAAATGACTTTGAGGTGATTTCCTTCAGAAAAAACCTTGGCTAACAATTACTTGCAATATGATAAAGAATTAGTGAGGAAAGAGTACCTTTCATGTGTTCCAAAGTTAATTACGTAAAAGTACCCAGTAAATCTTGATTTTTTATTTCATTGGTTATAATGTATGTTTTGCGATGAATTAAAAAAGAAATGATGAAGTACATCATAAACGTTGAACTAATTCTTCAATGGTTTTCTTACAAAGTTCTCTTTGTTCCCTGGACACCTGAATAGTTTCACCATATACTTCGTACACGTGTCTATTCATTTTGCTCAGGGGAATTCCTTGATTAGCAGCTACCACACCAGCACTATTAAAATCACGAAGTTCAGAACTATATTCAATCTCAAAGTCTTCTTGATTACTTATTGTGTTGTCAATTGGGATAAATCGTGTTGGATGTCTCTGATATTCAACATACATTTTTGAAATTGCTTCGTTTGATAAGGCTTTAAATGCATGAGCTGCTCCTTTCTTTTGAGTAAAACGGTTTCCTAATAGAAGTGCAATTTTTGGTCTTTCAATACTGAAAGTAGTAACTTTTGAAGCAAATGTATAATTGCCATAAACAGGATGTAATGCTTCTGCTCCCCAAATAAGATTAAACAATCCTGTAATTGCAAAAATAGATGAATCATCAGCGTTAATTGGAACTAAAAGCTCTTTACCCGCGAGAATTGCTATTTGGGTATATATAGAAAAGCTTGGATTTGTATCTATAAAATATGTGCAAGGTCTTCCTTCATTAACTTCCCTTTCGGTCAACTTTTTAATAATAGAGTGTACATTCACCCATGGCCTATCAGTTGCGGACAATGGAGTAGCATCAGCTCTTTCTGAAAGCAATGGTGCAATTAATTCAAGATTTCCGTCCCCTGATAATAGATATAGGTTATCAGGTAAATTGCTATTTTTCTCATGAATATTTACAATATATTTACTTAAATCACTTACATCAGCACTTATTATACTATCTGCTATATATCCAACAACTGTCTTTGGAATTGTATCATTAATTAATGATTGCAGATGTCTCTCACCAGTTTGCCCTCCCCCCATGAGCATCATCGAAACATTTGCCTGTGGACACATATCAATAACCACAACATCACGATCAGGATTCATCTCTGCATAAACAGAAGCAATATGAAACGTTATTGTGCTTTTACCGACTCCACCTTTGTTATTCCATACAACATAGCTTTTGGTTTCCATTTTATCTCTCTTTCATGAATGTTAATGAGTTTTGAAACATTACTGTATATGGCCATCAACATACAAAAAAATATGACTATATACTAATCTTCTAGATGTTCTTATAGTATATATTTTATTCTTTTTAATTTGAGCCCATGTTCATTATTTAATAAATGATGATTATTGATCTTGGATTAATGCTGTCATTCATTGTAGCTTAAGCATCTAGCTCTAAATCAGGACATATCACCATTTTATACATCGCATTATCCTTCGGTATAAGAAGCAGAAGGAAGCCGGCTAAAGATAGCTCCATACACGACTCTAAACTGATGAATTCTCCTGGGAAATTGTACAATCATGAAATAGACGTATTTAACAAATTTAGAAAAAAATAGCAAATAAATTATATGTGTAATACTAAGCATAATGCATGGTTACAAAACTGCAAATTGAAAGAGCATATTTATTACTCCCACACCTTGTAGATCATGCCAGGAAAGGACAGACAGTTACCTATAAAGAAATAGGTGATGAAATTGGTGTTTTTCATAGGGGTTTTTTCCCTGCATTAGGATACATAAGGGATGAATTCTGCGCTAAAAGAGGATATCCTCTAATAAATGCACTTGTTGTTAGTAAAAGTACACAATTACCTGGAGAGAGTTGGCTTCCTTCTTCTGTAGGGGAATTAACACCTACGCAAAACAGGTTAAGACACGATCTTGAGAAAGAAAAAATATTTTCCTTCAAAAGATGGGATGATCTGCTTACAGATGTAGGATTTTAATCTACTAAAAAATAAGCAATTGCTATACTTTTTTTATTGAATTTTCTTCTTCATTTTTCCAACTAATCAGTCACAGTTTGAATGTGTACCATATGTTCTTAGCATTTTCCTGAGTTACATTTGGACCATATTTTGTATGGGTTAATTGAACATTGTATATATTTTGTAATTTTTTCGATCTCAAAGCACTGCACACAGCAGGTTGTCTTCTATCAAGTCGCATTTGGTCATGAACAGTTCCTGCTTTGATGATTACTTCTATTTTATTTTCAAATCTTGCAGGAACAAAGTATTTTTCGTTCACAAATTCACGGATTTCATCAGTTAACAGCAGTAATTCCTCCCAATTCCACTATTTATTTTGCAAACGTTGACCGCCGCATATAATGTGTTCCAATTCTGCCATCTCATTATCAGAAAGCGGTGTCTTGTACAAATTATTCACCAACCATAATCCACTTTCCCTTATTTTGTTCTTAGGAGAATGATTTCCAAACCAGGTTTCAGAGGGTCTACACTCAGTGCATAGAGAAACCGTAGATATTAATTTAGCTTCTAATTCCATCCTCTGATCCTTGTCATTAACTTCGAATACAACAAAGGAAAAATTGTCCTGAATATATTGAGTAACTCTTTTTTCAGTTTTAGCTTGCTTAGCAGGGTCGATACTACTAGAATACTTGTCTTTTGCTTCTCTCTTTGTGAGATCTAATTCCCATTGCTCAATAAAAGGATCATTATCCATGTTCAAGAAAGCTCTTCCGATATTCTTACGGAAGATACTTCGGTCTTTATTCTCATTTATGAAGTGCTGTTTAAGTCTTGACCTCAATTGATTCTTGCCAGTATGTGTGCCCACACGAACTATTCTATCAGTATCATGCCCATATTCACCCTTTTCAAACAATATGTAAATTCCATTCTTAGGAATCTTGTTTTCATCAAATGGAAAGTACATCCTTTCAAGCTCACCAAACAACTGGTGCAAATTGCCACATTTATCATTTATTGCTGACATAATTCCTTCAGATATTGTAGCTGTTCGCCTATTCTCATTCCTTCCAATGGAATTTCATAGCTGGATATATGAGGCAATAGAAATTTTCTGTACTTATCACCAGCAAGAAACACAAAATGATCGTTTTTGATGTCTGTAGACTCTTTCAATTGTGAGAGTACCTTTTTTGCCCATATTCTAATTTCACCTGTTCCCATGTTATTCAGGGTTTGATTATATGGTTCAATCTCTTCTTCGAAGCCCAAAAGACCATGTTTAGCAGATAATATGAATATTTTGTCTGCACCCATTGATTTGGCATACTGCAGATTATATTTAAAAAGGGTGCTTACATAGAGATCTTCAGCCTTAGCCTTATGTTCCAGCTTCTTGCTAACACACGATATAAGAACATTTGTTGCCATTTCAATACTCCATATGAATAGTTAATCTTGAAGAATCCCGTCTCTACAGAATACAATTTTTGATTCCAGATGTAATTATTATTCAGGCACATATGATATACTTTTTGTTTTTTTACTGACTCTCACTATATTGTGTTACACAACTGAAAAAGTATGAGCTTTTATCCTTTTATTTGAAGGTATCTAAAAAAGAAATATTTCACAGGCCACCTGCCACAATTGTGCTATTTTACTTTCCAGCTAACATCTATCATTTTAAAATAACAATCGGCTGCGCAAAATAATCAACTAGAATAATTCTGATTTGATTCTAAAAATTACAGGAGTACATAAATATAATAATCGCGTTTACATTAGTAATTCTAGTGTAGTGGTTGAGAAAAATGGTTGCGGGTACTCTTAACGATGGACAATTAAAAGCAGTGACCTATACAGAAGGACCGCTTCTTATCCTTGCAGGTCCCGGGTCCGGGAAGACACTTACGATTACCGAGAAGGTAGTTGACCTTATTGACAATGATATCTCAGCAGAGAGGATACTGGCACTGACATTCTCAGAGAAGGCAGCCGGTGAGATGCAAGAAAGAATCGAGAAACAGATAGGTATTGGCAGTGGCATCAACGTTTCTACATTCCATTCATTCTGCAATGAACTCATACGACAGTTCCCGCTGGATATGGGTATCAGCTACGGAACCCGGCTTATCTCAAAAGAGCATTCACATGTGTGGGGAATCAGAAACATCGATACCTTTGAATTTGAGAATCTTATCATACCACCAGTTCCATATGACCTGATAACAAGTCTGATGGAAGGTGTATCTCAATTCCAAGACCATCTGATAGACCCTGATGAGCTTAAAAATTATGTTGATAAGAGACTTTCAGATCCTTCAATTGATGATGAAGAGAAGGATACACTTCTGAAAATGGCTGACCTTGAAAGATTCTACAGGCATTATCAGGAGTATAAATGGAACAATAATTTTGTTGATTACGATGACATGATCGCCATGGCCTGCTCTCTTCTTGAGAAGAATAATGTCATCAAGAATGATGTGAAGAGCAGATACGATTACATATTGGTAGATGAGTTCCAGGATACAAATTATGCACAATTGCATCTTGTGCATCTTCTTGCTGATGGTGGAAACCTTACTTGCGTTGCAGATGATGACCAGTGCATCTATCGATTTAGAGGTGCATACCTTTCCAATATCAAGCAATTGAATGACCATTATTCCGATCTTGAGAAAGTAGCTCTGGAAGTGAATTACCGCTCTACCAATCAGATAGTAGAGCTATCCAAACAACTAGTATCCTGCAATCCCGAAAGGGAAGTCAAAGACTTCAAGGCCCACAATGGTGATGGAGAACTTGTTAAGGTTGTAAAGGCACCAGATGATGACAGTGAAGCTGAATGGGTGGCCAATGAGATAAAGAGACTTGCTAATGAAGAAGGTCTTGAGTATCATGACATTTACATACTCACTAGAAAGCGTGCAGATGGAGGGAAATTCAGCGATGCTTTGAAAGCATTGATGATCCCGGTGGAATATGTAGGCTTATTACAGTTAAGTGATTTTCCGGTTATTCAGGATGCTTTAGCTTATATGAAACTGCTGGCAGACCCTTTCAATAATGGTGTTTCTTTCGCAAAGGTTCTTTTCAGGGAAGGTGTTACGGAGCATAACCTGCAGAAAATAAATATACAGGCACTTCAGGTGAAGAAGGCAGATTCCACCCAAGGTGATGGAATATATTCTGTTCTTCTGAACGATTTAGATAATATTGATATAACGCAGGAAGAGCTTGTAAAATCCATCCTTTCTCGTATTGAAGAAGTCATAAGTTACAAAAAGAACCATCTTCCTTCTGATACGATAAAGTATCTTTTGACTCAAAAAACAGACCTGTATCGCTCTCAGCTTACTAAGGATGATGAACATTCCAGACGTAACATTAAGCTGCTGAATTCACTTGTCCAGATGGTGGCTGACCTTGAGCTTGTGGATGGGGGCTCAGAATTTGAGGCTGTCATGGAGCATCTGGCTCTTGTATTCAATATGGATATTGATGAGGGTGAGGCCAGTGAGGACAATACTGTAAAAGTACTGACAATCCACCAGTCCAAGGGTAAAGAGGCGAAGGTTGTCTTTGTATGTGACCTTGCAGCTAGGCATCTTCCTTTACAGCACAGGAGAAAACCGTTTACAGTACCAACGGATATGGCAAAAGGTGTTCAGAGGAATGCTGATGAAAAAGAGTTGCATCTAGAAGAAGAACGTAGGCTTGCATATGTTGCCATGACCCGTGCAAAGGAGAAGCTGTACCTCGTCTTCCCCGAGAAATATGCTGCTAATGTGAAGCCTTCAAAACCAAGCCAGTTCCTTGATGAGATTGACTATGAGAACAATCCGTTGATAGAACTCATTGAAGCAGCTAAAGCAGAAGTTCACCCTGGGTCTGTTAGTGTTTCTCTTCTACAAAGGAAAAAGGAAGAGTACGAGAACCTTGTGAGCATGTATGCCAGACAGGGACAACTGGATCAGGCCCTTGAGTCTATTGTCGTGCTGGCACAGTTAAAGGAACTGGAAATGAATGGCAATCTTTCAGCCTTTGACCTTGGTTCTTTCCTGAAGGTTTCCCCTCTGGAGCCTGCTGAACTGGATGACCTGGTGGGTGGGACGGTCCCTCCGCTTGTTGATCAGAATATGCGTTTCTCGGCTTCGAAGATTAAGGAGTATATGGACTGTCCTCTTAGATTCAAATATAATTCTGTGCTTCGTATACCTACTCCACAGAAAGGATACTTCAACGTAGGTACCAGTGTGCATGCTGTATACGAGGAAATGATAAGGCAGAAAATGCAGGGTAAAAGCCCTTCCGTTGCTGATGCCAAGACCATGCTCAACGATACATGGAATGGTTCTGCCTTCACATCAACAACCCGTGAACAGCAGGAAAAGAACAAGATGGAGAATATGCTAGACATCTGGTTCGATTATGAGAATACCAATCCAAATGAAACAATTGATGTTGAACAATGGTTCGATCTGGAATTAGAGGGCAATCATTTTGTTGGTTCCATTGATCGCATAGACAAAACTCCTGATGATGAGTATATAATCATCGACTACAAGACCGGAAAGACAACTCTTAGCAAGAAGGAGATGAAAGAGGATGTACAGCTGGCTCTCTATTGTCTGGCTGTTAAGGAGAAGTATGGGAAGCTGCCTATGCAGGCCGGGCATTTCTATGTGCACCCTGACAAAGCTAAAATGGCTTTAGTTGATGTTCTTGAGAAGGATGTTGATGCTGTGGTTGATAGGGTTAAAAAGGCTGTTGTGGGGATATTGGATGAGGATTTTGAGGTTGTTGAACAGCCGAATTGTCGATTTTGTGATTATAGTAATTTATGTGAATGGTTACACGGAAGTTAATGGTTTCTTTTTCGTGAAGACAAGCCTTTTACGCTTAATGCTCATAATGAAGAACGTCTGGATAAATGGGAAAAACTTGTTGCAAATGGCTGATTTTAATGGAGACATGTAGTCTCCTTTGTCTTCTCATGCTAGATTTAGGAGCCAATTCCAAGAGACACATAAGACAAATGTAGACGACAGACAGGAAACAGACACAAAGGACAAAGCGACAGACTTAGGAGACTAAAAGAGTGAAAACTGTCAAAATGGGATAATACAATCAATATCAATGACTATAATCAGGGGGATTGATGTAGAAACTTCTCTTTAAATGCCAATGGAATTATAATCGACCCTAAATTGCGTTCCACAAATGCTTTCCAATGAAGGTCGGTGATATCTACAGAAGGCGGTTTGCTATTGAATCGCCTTAAAGGATGACAAATGTCGTTAAACCAAGAACATCAACAAAAGATGTAACTTTCAGATACTTCTTTATACTAATATCGTTCCTTCTCATAAATGCATGGCTCTATCTTCAGAAAAGGCATTTCACGATAGTAAAACCAGGTCCAATAACTATTGATGAGGATAAGTTTCGATTTGCTAGGTTTATTCTGTTTGTTGAAGAATGGCTTAGGAGAAAGATAAGAATCCAGTTAGTAGTGCAATGTTTAAGGTTATTCAATAGTGGAAGGAACAAGATGAAAGTAAAACTAGAGAACTACTGAAATTACTTATTTTTATAGATAGAACATTAGTATTTATTGCAGAATTCAGCTCTTGGCCATATGGCCATCAATTTGAATGTCACAAGAGTATATCTTGATTGGATGTACTGTATTTTTTTGCACGGAAAAGCTACTTATATAATCTTAGAGATATAGATAAATACCTCCGTAATAGTCATTTCTATTTTATTTAGAATCCCTATTGCATATACTATATCATCAGATAAATGCACTTAATATTATATTTATTTGAGCAAATGTACAGTGATTAACAATATTATGGTAAATCATAATATCATAAATCAGATTTAAAGTTATCTAGATATACAAACAACAATCTTATTTATTGTACAATAAAAACACATATTGAATTTATTCTGCCACATTTCAAGAGTCTGTTTCTAAATTAAAATAAATAAATGGTGCATGGAAGTGACATAGATATAAATATGTTCATACTAATGTAATGGAATCCCCGATGAAACCCTAATACTTGAATTTACATTTTGTTAATGTGTGGTATGATGATATCTGATGTCAAAACTAAACTAATAACTGAATATCAAAAATTGGATGAGGATTTTAATACCCATACCGATAGTTCCTATCAATATTTAGTAAATTTTTCACAGACAAAAAATGAACCAATTAGCAGATGGTTCTATTATGTAGAAGGTTATTCTCCTGAGCTAGTGAAAAAAATACTTGATCATATAGATAAAAATGACAATAATTGTGTTGTGTTTGATCCATTCGCAGGTTCAGGTACAACTTTGCTGTCTTCAAAAATCATGGGTATGAAATCTATTGGATTTGAATTAAATCCTTTTAGTGCATTTATCATTAAAACAAAAACACAAAATTATACTAATTTAGACATAGAGAATGTCAGAAATTTTAAAATTCCTTCATTTGTACCAATAAATGATGTATATGATAAGTATGAACTAAGGATTATAAAGAATTTATTTAACGAAACTACATTGATAAAAATAGAATTACTTAAGAAAAAAATATTCGAAACAACTTCTGGCAAATCTAGAGATTTACTCTTCCTTGCGTTGTTATCTATCCTTGAGGGTGTATCAAACTACAGAAAAGGGGGAAATGGATTAAAGAAAAAGAAAATTCAAAAGGATTTTGATGTCTTTGAAGAATTTGATATTAAAAGAAAATTGATAATTGATGATTTAAAAGATGTGAAACATGGGATGGAACCTACACTCATTAATGATTCATGTTTAAATATGTTGAATTATGAAATAGGTACTTTTGATGTTTCCATATTCTCTCCTCCGTATGCAAATTGTTTTGACCCATTTGAAGTTTATAAGATTGAACTTTGGATTGGAGAATTTGTTAAATCCTACTCTGAACTTAGAAATAAAAGAAAACAGGCATTAACTTCTAACCTTAATGCCAATGTAAAGAAAGAAATTACTTCTCATCACCAAACACAAATACTCGAAGATATCATTGATTACTTAAATGGTCAAAAACTTTGGGATAAAAGAATTCCAAAAATGATTGACACTTATTTTTTTGAGATGAAACATTTATTGGAGATGATTTATTCCAAGACAAAAGTTGGTGGATACTGTATAATAGTGGTAGGTAACTCTGCTTATGGGCATTTAGCTATACCCACAGACATTATACTTGCTCAACTTGGCAAAGAAGTGGGATTTACTGTTTCTGAAATAATCGTTGCCCGAAAAAACGAAACGAGTTCACAACAGTATGATAAAATAGGTGGATTCATAGAATATATAAGAGAAAGTCTGGTTGTACTTAAAAAATGAATGAAGATATAATATCTGTTAATGAAATTCCCACTGGAGTTAAGAGAGGATCTACACTGGAAATAAATACCAACGATGTTGTATATTTTACACATGGTCTTTTTAAATATCCATGCAAGTTTATACCCCAAATACCATCTTGGGCAATAAAAAAATATACAAAACAAGGAGATTTTGTAATAGATCCTTTTGCTGGTTCAGGAACAACTTTGGTTGAAGCTGTTTTGCTTGAGAGAAATGCACTTGGAATAGATTTCGATAAACTTAGCCAACTGTTGTGTAAAACAAAGACAAATACACTAACCCAAGAACAGATTGATTTAGTTAATAAGTTTACCCTTAACATCTTTAATGAAAAAAGAAAAAAAGCCCAATTCTATCCTGACCTTCATAATATTGAACATTGGTTTCCTGAACAAAATATAAAAGATTTGGCTTATTTAAAGACTGAGATAGATTCTTTTTTTTATGAGAGTAAAGATGAAAAAGCCTACAATTTTTTGTTGGTGGTCTTTGCATCAATTATTAGAAAATGTTCTTTTGCTGATGACACATCTCCAAAACCATATGTATCTAGTAAAATTAAAAAAAATCCATCTGATGTAAAAGAATCATTTCAAAAAGCAATAGATTCCTCTTTAAAAAAAATCCATCCTTATATTTCAAAAGACTTAGGTGATGCAGTAATAATAGCAGAAGATTGCAGAAATATAGATGCACCAGAGTATACTGGCAAAGTTTCATTAGCTGTGACCTCTCCACCTTACATAAATGCATTTGATTATGTTAGATCTTTAAGGCTAGAAAATTCATGGTTGGGCTATTATGGCGATTCAAATATCATTGAAATTAAAAAGAAACAGATTGGAACAGAATGCATCCCAGCACAGATTTACAATCGTGATATAAATCTCACAGGCTACAATCAAATAGATAATATTATAAAAAAAATCGCAGAAGTTGATAAAAAACGAGCCTATGTTGTATATCAATTTTTTATAGATATGGAACAAAATATATCCGAGATACATAAACTCTTAGTTCCAAATGGTCATTACATAATTGTCGTAGGCAACAGTAACATAAGAGATGTCTATATATCTACTCATGAACTTTTAATAGAAGTGGCGAAAAAAAACGGATTTGAGTTAGAAAACTGCTTCTCATATGTTATAAAAAATAGATATCTCAGAATTCCTCGAAAAGGAAAAGGTGGACTCATAAAAAAGGATTTTGTTATAGACTTGGTGAAGAAAAATGGCTAGAACTAAGGAAATGTGGCACATACCTAAACGTGGAAACGTTCATCAAACTATATATTTAGTGCATTTACTCGCAACAGAAAGATTTTCTCGTAGATCTTGGTCAAGAGCAAAACAAGAAATGTTGGCAACAGAAATGGGTAAAGCTGGCGTAACTGCTTCCGGAAAAGCTTTAACTCATCAATCTGTACGAACTTTACTCGCAAATCTACCCAAATATTTGGGGTTTGTATATATTGATGAATCGTCAACTCCTTCCCAAATAATTGTTACTAACGCAGGTTACAAACTATTGGATGAGCATAAAATCGAAAGCATACCAAAGCATAAAAAGTTAGGAGATTACGATACTTCTGGTGATTTGATATGTATATCTGATGCATTTGAGGAACAGATGTCCAAGCTCATCATTACGAATCCTGTTATACTAAGAGATTGCAAAAAAATATTGGTTTTCCCATTCAGGATGACCTTGAAACTTTTGTTAGAACTAGATTATCTCGATAAAGAAGAAATAGGATACATTTTGTTCCATGCAAAAAGTGAAGATGAACTTGAATTATTAGTTCAGAAAATCAAAAATTTTAGAAGTATGCCCTCTGACAACAGAACTGCTGAAATAGATGCATATAAGCGTACTGAAGAAGGAAATTTAACACTAGTTCAAGCAGCGAGTTCTAATTACTACATCTATCTTTGCGAATCCACTGGAATCTGTGAAAGATTTAAAAAATCTGTCAATAAAACTCATCAAAGTAGCTTAACTGCAATCAAGTTAAAGAACAAGGATAAAGCGGCAAAAATTTTAGCAATTTATGGAGATGTTGAGATATATGACTTTGGTGACAACATTGCACTGTGGATTGAGTACTTTTCAGATCCCAATAAAAAATACCCTCCATTCAATGTAAGTTTAAATCTTGATGAAAAAGGAGAATTTTTGGTATTGATTCATAATGACCATAAAATAATTAGAAGCGATGTTTTATCAGAAGTGAGTGAAAACATAGTCATTCCTGTTTTTGACAATAAAAATTATTGTATAGATGTTTATGAATTAGACACGGGCAATAAAATATATTCAGATAAACTAATTTTTAACCGATTAAATAGAGAAATCACAATCTCTATAGGGGAAAACAAAGATTCATTTGCAATTACAAAGCAAAATATTATCACCAGTATAGATGAAATGATTTCTAGGAGGTACGAAGGTTTTGACAAAATGTATTATCATAAGCTTTGTACAATTCAAAAGGTTCTATCGCTTAACTATGTAGATAATAGAAGGATGGGAGGAAGATTAGAATATTTGTTCTTCAAACTACTTGATATTTTAAAAGAAGAGGGAGTGATTGATGATGTATATTGGTATGGTAAAATAGGTAAATATGGAATTGATGAGCCTGCCCCCGGTGGCAAAGAAGGAAATCCTGACATAGTGTTCGATATCGATGATTTTTCTTTTGTCTTAGAATTAACAACTATTATAGGTACAAGAGCACAGTGGAACAGCTCTGAAGCATCCTCTGTTCCTGATCATATTTGCAAATACAAGATGACAAATACAGATAGGAAAATTATTGGAATATTTTCTGCACCTTCAATTCATCCTCAAGTAGAAAAAAACCTTTTCTTGAATGCTAAAAAGGACAATGTCTGCATGATATTTGAACCCTGTAGTGAATTTGCTAATTTTTTAGCTTCCACTAATAGGAATGAATTACTTGAAAAATTAATAGACGATTGCAATAAACAAATGAGTGACACATAAACAAAATAGAATTGAGCCCATTTCAAAATTATGAATAATACTTCGTCTAATGCGATAATGGGGATTTGATGGAATTCAGAGAAATCTCTGATTAACAATAAAAATTTATTAAGCTTTATTTAGCACCACAACTTATTGTTGGGAGAAAGAGAGTTGGTGACCTTAAGGTCATCAAAGGTATTCTCTTTGTCCTGATAACTGGTTGTAGATGGGGAGATATGCCTGAATGCTATGTTCTTATGTAACTGCATGGAGATGGCTAAAAAGGTGGTCTGAAGAAGGAATATGAGATAAGATTATGGAATCCATTCGGGATTCCGCTTACAATGATGGTAAGTTCTCTATGGACATTGTATGTGTTGATAGTACTTTTGTCGAAACAATCATGTGAAAGTTACTCAATCACATGCTCAACACGATAGGCTCTTCCGTTGAAACTGCTTCCTTCTTCTTAGCAACCTGATATTTAGGTGGAATTCTACCAGTGACTCCTTCAATCTAAGATAGACCGCATTTGTAGAAAACATCACCACTCTTCAGTGTGACCTTGCTTCCACATAATACAAATGCTGCCTGTCCGGACAGTACATGTCCAATTCCTTTTTCATCCTCTGGATCAGATCACAGCAGTACTTTGATGCAACACCATAGTACTTTTTGAGTATTCTACAGAACTCGTCTACAGTCATCCCATTGTATATAAATCCACGAAGTTCACAAACGATTTGCCTGGCGAGTTCTTCTTCGGACACACTGTCATAGACTTCCATCTCATCTACTCTTGCAGTGGCCTGGTCTTTTTTGATTTCACCGATTATCCACCAGTGGATATCATGGAAATCAGGATTTCCACATTTTGTGCATGTTGTTTTGATGTACATTTTTCATTCACCCAAATTCATTCACTTTTGTCTTATTACTTGAACCATGGAAAAATGTTACCGTCCACTTTCTGTAAATATCACGGTTTTGTTGTTTTCTGGCGACGAAAGCGATTCTCCGATAATTGATTTGATGAGAGCTTTGCCTTCAGGACTCTTCAGATATTCTTTGATTACACCTTCGACCATGTCCCCAGTATCTTCAACATATTCACGCGTCGATAAGAATTGCGTGTCACCATCGCGCTTTGCTTGATCGTACATTAAAATGAACTGGGACATCGCGGTCGAGATAACATCGGACACCGATCCGAATTCTTCAGCATCGACCATCGCTTTTGCCCTATTCACAAGATAGGAACTCATGGCTATTGATACTTTTTCTTTGTTTCTCTTGACTACCATGGTAGTTACTTAGTAGTAACAACATATATACTTTTTTATAGGGCATTAGTAGGACAAAAACAAGAACATATAAATATCATGCAATTCTTATTTAGTGGTGCAATAGTAGTACTAAAGTACGGAGATGAAATATGAGTGAAAATTATCCCACGAGTTTCCGCCTGGCACGTGCTGACAAAGAAGATCTCTGTGATCTTGTGAAAAGTGGCATTTTCACAAACGTCAGTGATGCTGGAAGAGGCGCAATGCGCAGGGGAATCCAAGCAATCAAAGAAGAAAGAGGAATGTGAATGAAAAAAATGGAATATAATATCAATTGCAGCCACACCAATGGCTGGAATGGAGTGTTGACCAATGCCATCTGACTTTGCACGCGAGAAGGCATTGGCCGTCTATAACAAGGCACCTAAACAATGGGATGAGTTGGCGCTGATCCCTGGTGCCATGGGAGAATTGGCGTTGAGCGTTAAATTCCTTGCGGGGCTTGTGCATGGGTCGGTCTAGGAGCGGAGGCCATGCAGGTCGACCGATAGGATCCACAAAGGACAGGTTCTGGCTCAGTGAAGGTCACCAAGAACGCAGGTACAATCATGCCATGGACTTCTGCGAGCTAACGATCGGCCAGACCACAGAATGTCCTGTCTGTAAATGTCAAACTGCAAAATGCATCCAGGCAGGTGTTACGAAATCCCTGGGTGCAAAATCCTGGTGGAGATGTGAATGTGGTCACCAGTTTACCAAATCGATATCCTCTGAGAAGATGGCCGAGTACTATTCAGAGGACCTCCAGAAGATGATCGATTCCAGAGCTTCGGAGGCCACTGCATGACCATTGACAACATGCCAATCGCACGAACAAGAATCGTCGCCGAGTGTATATGCGACCATTGTGGCCATATTTTCGATGTGGACTGGCAGTGTAAGAACCGACCGGTCTACTGCCCGGAATGCAATGAGGAGGTCAGACCATAAGGTCACCTCACACTCCGGGACACTTGGGTCATTTCCGGGTTCGAGCCCTGGCCGGAGCTTCGGCCTGTATGATAACTGCAGGCTTCTTCTATACAACAGAAAGGAAGTGAGATCAATGACAGAAGAAGTTGAAGTGTACATCGATTTCGACCGAGTGCCAAACGGCATAGGTCGCATGAAGGACGACCCCCTCAAACACATCGATAACGCGGACGTTGCCAGGATCCAGCAGTGGATACGGACCAAAGTCTCTGGAAATAACGAGGTCTTTGCGGTCATAACCGGCAAAGCGTCCCGGTTCGTGAACATGGTAGCAACTGCAGAGTTGGCATCATGCAAGAATGTCACCCGGATAGGATGGTCCCAGGCAGGGATGATCCCCATCGTTGTGAAGGACCTGAGAAAGGGGGCGAACTGATGGAGCAGACCCAGACCATAACCTATGCCGAGCCCATCGAGATCTCAACGAAAGTTGGTGCAGATGTCGATTCAAAAGGTAATGTGAAACCGCATGCTGAGATTTCCATCAAAAGGAAGCTGGAATCGGATTGTGATGTTTTCGCGATCATTTCCGATGATGTACACGAATGTATGGACAAGGTGCAACAAACAGTTTACGAGATGTTGGCCGGAGATGGGGTGTGAGCATGGAAGTGAAGCTCGACAAGGACAAGCTTGTGCCTATCCTTGAGATGATGGGATACAACACCATCAACGGCACCGATGTCTGGAAAAAAGCCAGTGAGAACCTGGATGAGTTCGTATTCTGGGGAGTGGACTTCAAGAAGAATGAGATCTTCAAATGGGTAGAGGACCACCGGGAATACGATGTGTCTGATGACCCTGTTTTCATGGAACTCAAGATACTTGTGGAAAACTCAAATGAACAAGGTGGTGAATCCCATGCAGACGAACCTATCGCCGACCAAAGCAGAGAGGATTGTCAGGAAGGATCCACCAATGAAAAGAACGCATCACCGTCTTATGAAAATAGCGATACATCAGATGAAAGCCCATCACAGATACTGGAGCTCATCCACGGATATGTAGGAAACGATGTCCTCGAGGTATTCGGGGATACTGGTAGTGGAAAGTCGAAGTTCGCTCTGACCGTTGCAAAGGAGGCAATTACCTCCGGGAAGAAGGTATTCTACCTCGACACCGAGAGGAATCTGACGGAAGCGGACATTGCTGGCCTGAAAGGCTGTGAGTACAAGTACACCCCGGTCATCGAGGAGATCGATACCATATGCCAGAAGCTTCCTGCAGTCGACGTGGTCATTGTGGATTCCATTGGTTTCCCCATCCTTACTTCATACGCAAGGCTAAGTGTCAAACAGAAAGGTGATGCTTTACTCAAACTTATCGCCATATTCGGGGACCTGAAGAACTGGGCCTACAAGAACAACGGTATAGTAGTTGTCACGAACCAACCCGAGTCAGAGTTCAACAAAGCTCCGAACCACGTACTCAGACCCTTTGGAGACAAGAGCCAATTCGCAGCCAAGGAGATCTGGAAAACGGAGATAGTGGACCGCAAACCTGCGTACACCAATATCCGCATCAGTGCCTTCCGCAGCAGAAGCGTTGGCCACAGGACCAAGATAACGAACATGAAGATCAGTAGCAATGGCGTGGAGCTGAAAGCATGATCCTGTTAGGTACTGATCAGATAGAAGATGTTGCACTTGATAAACTGAAAACAGGATGGGCTGTGTTGTACGGCCATCCGGATGTATTCAGATTCTTGGAATACAGTTTGTACAAACCAGGAACAAATGCAAATGCTGGATTTGAGTTACTTGGATTTCTGCCAACTGTTGCCTTCTGCAAGAAGACTCCTCGGTTCAGGAAGATGTTCAAAGAAACCGATGACAGGACGGTTACGGTCCTTCAAGCGTTCAAGGTTGACAACAGCGAAGGTTTTGCATTCCATATCCTTGAAGTACCGAAGGATAGTGACAATGAAGCCCGCTACAATAAGGTAGCAAAGGCGGTTAGAAATTATCTCGTGAACGGTGAGTTTGTTCCCCACCGGTGAGGTGATATCAATAAAACGTAAACGATCGCAAGGGGGCAGAACATGATGTCAAGCACCACCCGGACATCACCGTTCCAGACCCCTCTTATCGTTCCCCGCACAAATCAGGACAAACGCATCGCAACAGCATACAATCTACTGAACGCATATCAGGAAGGATCGTATCTGGTGCATAAGACCACTCGTGCCGGTTGTACGACAGCGTTGGTAGCCGAATCTCTGAATCGGGAGGAACGTTTTCTAGTCGTTGTCCCGACTAATAAGATTGCCAATAAGACCGTCACAGAGGATTCCATCAAATACTCTGACCGGGATACATGCAATGTTATTCGGATACCCTCCAACCACGCCTGTCTGAAGAACCAGGAGCTCTGCGATCAATATCCAGATCTTAACAAGTTACCGATTCTACCTGTTGCTGAGAGTTGTCCGGAATGCGAGAACTACTACTCCTGTCCTGTTACGCAGATACTCCACGAGCATATGTCCTGTGATGGTATCGCACTAACATATCAGAAGCTGGTGGCCCTGATGATGGCATCCAGCAGCAGGCCAAATACCACAGCTGAGCAGGTACTGCGGAACATATCCCGTATTCACAACGCTGTTTTCGATGAGATCCATGAGATCCAGTACGGAAGGTCCACGGGTATGACCATCTACAACGATGCTAGAAAGGAAGGAAAATGGATGGACACTGCGAGGTATCTTCCACTCATGGAGGACTTCGAGCATATCCGCAAGACGGTTGTTGCTTTTGGTATGCTGATGGGAGAGGCAGATGTTCAGAATGCTGTGATGCAGACGTACAACAATGCTGCAGATGACAACTATTACCGGCACAAGCTGAGCAAGACCCTGAAGAACTGCTATTGTGACATGGGAGGCGAGAACAGCACAAAGTTCATCATGGCAGTGTATAGCGATATCATCAAGCTTACCATCACCAGGAAAGATTATGATCTGTCCATGCTCGACGTGCTTGATCTGTACAAGGTAATGAACATCGTCATGAGCGAACAGGTGGTGGTACATGGAATACGTGACCGGGGAGCCATCAAGATAATGATGGTTGCAGTGGACCGGCTGTTCACTGACATGCTCCGATCCTTTATTATGAGCATCCAGAACAAAGCCAAACGCACACTGTTAACGTCGGCCACCATCTGCAGCCATGATTATGACCAGTATTTCATGGGTAAGACGCGTCCACATGACATCACCTTCGGAACGGGAGGGGACCCCATGGAAACCAACTCGAAGATGCTTATCCTTGCAGATTCGAAGAAGTATGGGTCTATCGGCAGGAACTCCCGGTACAACAAGAAACACGAGATATTGGACAGGATAAGCACCCTGCTTGCTCTGTACGGGGATGAAGACTGCACCATCATTACACTGAGCATAGCTGAGGCTATGGAGCTTATGAAAGAGCTGGAGGCTTTCGGACATCCACACGAGGTGACCTATTACAAGGCTCCTGAAATGATGGGTGTTTCATCCGATGCCAGGGTAATGATCGCTGTAGGTGTGGCTGATAAGCCGAGCAATTCCTTTGATGCGATATGCAAAACAAAAGAAGAGTCCCTTATCCTGCGAGAGGAGGCCATGCACTGTGACACCTGGCAGGCGTGGTCCCGGGTCAAAGATCCTGCAGGCAAGGTTCCGAGTCTGGTGTTCGCCCTTGGCTGCAGTGCTGAACAATGTGCGAACGTTGTCACATGGGGGTTTGGAAGAACGGTTGAGATCAGACCTGGTAAGAACGGACAAAAGAAAAAGGTCAAGGTAGTGGCAGACAGAAACGCAGTGACATTTCCAAAGATCATATTGTGCAGGAGCTTTGAGAAAATGCTGGAAACAGCGAAAAGACACAAACCTTTTAAAAAATATTCTACAACCTTAAAATTGAATCCAGAATCTTGCCAAAAAGCCCCTATTAATTATATTATAGGGGGTTTATGGCAAAAAGTTGGACTGGTTTTAGACTGTTCGAAGTCCGAGTTGATCAAGAACCATCTTATCAACCGCTTCGATACCTTCGCAGAACAGAATGTTAACGGAACACAATACTTCCGGGTTGCTGTTCCAATAACTGACAAGATCATCGAGAATCATATTGCAGGCAAGATCACCATCGGTGCTTATTCCACAAGCAAGGAAGGAACTTGTAAGTGGATATGTTTCGATGTTGATGCCCACAGGAAAAAGGATGATACAGAAGAGGACGTAATTCAAAAGGAGATAAAGGCCGAGGATGAGCTGCAGAACCTGACATCCTTCCTGGACCGTATGCAGCTAAAATACCTGGTAGAATCATCTGGTTCTCCTCATTCGTACCATGTGTGGTTGTTCATAAAAGAGGTGGAGGTTGAGAAGGCCTACTACTTTGCCAATGCAATTGCCAAGGAGGCAGGTTTCGATGGCGAGGTGAATCCCAAACAAAGGACCTGGAACAAAAATAATCAGTATGGCAATCTTGTGAAGTTGCCTTTTGCATTACACAGAAAACACAACGTATTCTCCTCTATTCATGGGTGGGAAGGTGAGACCATGGACATTGCTGTCTATGATATTTCAGATATTGAGATCCCAAAGACACGAAAGAACAGAAGCAGGTCCGTGAAACCTGTTAACGTAAAGCTCAACGGAGTAAGGCCATGCATCCTGGCAGCACTTGAAAAGGACCTGACCGGTGATCAGGGCAATAAGATGCGAGTAGCCATAGTTAGGGAATTCTACAATTTTGGTATGACAGACAAGGAACAACTCATCGATCTGTTCAAAGGTCAAGCAGATTTCGATCATGGGAAAACAGAGTATCATGTCACCAAGATCATCGAAAGAGAGTTCAATGTATGGCCCAGGGAGACCCTGCTTGAAAGATGTCCTAAGTACATGACCTGTGAGAACTGCGATAGGTTCGATTGTAAGGAGGCACAATGACATTCACTCCAGTATCCCGTTTATGCATCAACTGCAAAGGGAGGATCTTCATCACAGAACCGGTTGATGAGGTCACCTGCCCCAAATGTGGTGAGGTTATGAAAGTGGTCACGGGAAAGAAGATCAAGCTGTCCAGAATACCTGTGGCAGAAAAAACAGACAAAAAAAGATAGATATTTCTAACATTCAAAAAAGGTACGAAAAATGCAAGTCATTACTATTCCCGTTGGCGAATTGAAACCTTTTGCCGACAACCCGAAACGACATCCTGAGAATCAGATGTCAGCACTTAAAAAGTCACTTTCCGAGTTCGGATGGACGAACCCTATCCTCATCACAGCCGATAAGATGGTCGTAGCAGGCCACGCAAGGCTTCAGGCTGCCCTTGAGCTGGGCTTTACCGAGGTTCCCGTAATAACCCTCGACCTTCCATACGAGAAGGCTGTGGCCTACGTCATCGCCGATAACAGGCTGGCCGAGCTGGCAGAGACAGATACTGAGACCTTGGCAAAGCTGCTGCAGGAGATTGCGGAGATCCCTGACTTTGACTTCGAGGCTATTGGTTACACGCTGGACGATGTGGACGGTCTGCTTGAGTCGATAACACCTATTGAGGTCACGGAGGACGAAACCCCGGAGGTCCCGGAGGAGGCTGTGACGGTTCCTGGGGATATCTGGGAGCTGGGTAACCACCGCTTGATCTGTGGAGACAGCACCGACCCGGACCAGGTGGCAAAGCTTCTGGGAGAGGACAAAGCCGATATGGTATTCACGGACCCGCCATGGAATGTGAACTACGGCGCAACGAAGCATCCTTCCTGGAAACAGAGAAGTATCCTCAATGATGCAATGGAAACAGAGGACTTCAAAAAGTTCATGATGGCAAGTTTCAGCTGTATGAACCAGTTCTCAAAGGACGGATGTCCGACCTATGTAGTGATGTCGGCCCAGGAATGGGGGAACATGATGCTTTCCCTCAAGGAAAATAACTATCACTGGAGCAGCACGATCATCTGGGCCAAGGACAGGCTTGTCCTCTCCAGGAAGGATTATCACACCCAGTACGAGCCTATCTGGTATGGCTGGAAGGACGGTGCTCCAAGGTTGTGCCAGGTGGAGGATCGGAAACAGTCCGACCTCTGGGAATTCGAAAGACCCTCTGCCTCTGAGCTTCATCCGACCACAAAGCCGGTGGCCCTTGTTGCAAATGCCATCAGTAACTCGTCCCGGCAGAAAGGGCTTGTGCTGGACCTGTTCGGTGGCTCTGGTACGACCCTTGCCGCATCCCACCAGCTCAATCGCGTATGCTACACCAGTGAACTAGACCCCCGATATGCCGATGTCATAATTCAGAGATATGTCAACCTGACCGGCAACCGTGAACTGAAAAGAAATGGAGAGGACTTCACATGGGAAGAAAAAAGGGAAGCATAAAGATGATAGACATATCCGAACCGCTGATCAAACTCCTCAAGTCCGGGGTTCCTGTTATCCATGCATGTGATGCAGTGGGGATTGCATCTGTCACCTACTACGACTGGATGAAGAAAGGTGAGACTGCAAGGTCTGGTCAGTATTTCGAGTTCTACCATGCGGTGAAGAAGGCTAGGGCAGAGGCTGTTGCCAGGAACGTTGCCATTATCCAGAAAGCAGCTGCCCATTCCTGGCAAGCTGCAGCATGGTGGCTCGAGCGCAGCTGTCCTGCAGAGTTTGCTAAGCGGGAAGTTGAGATCAATATGACCCAGAACAACGTTGAGATAAACATTGATGAAACACGAGACAAGATCAATGGCAGAATCAATAGCATTGCTGCCAGAGTCAGAGTGGCAGAAGATTCTAAGTGATCTTAGCGATGACGAGATCCAGCAGTTGGAATATGACTGGAAGTTCTGGGCCAGACCCAATCAACTCTCTCCTGCAGGTGACTGGCAGTACTGGTTGGTACTCGCGGGAAGAGGATATGGCAAGTCGCGAACGGGAGCTGAATGGATCCGGGAAAGGGTAGAGTCCGGCAAGGCTCGAAGGATAGCACTCGTAGCCCCTACAGCTGCAGATGCCAGGGATACAATGGTGGAAGGAGAATCTGGAATATTATCAGTCTGTCCTCCATGGAACCGACCGGTCTACGAGCCATCCAAACGCAGGCTTACCTGGCCCAACGGTGCGATTGCTTTGCTTTTCAGTGCCGAGGAACCGGACAGGTTGAGAGGTCCCCAGCACGACACTGCCTGGTGTGATGAGATTGCAGCCTGGAAGTACCCGGAAAAAACCTGGGACATGCTGCAGTTTGGCCTAAGACTTGGAGATGATCCAAGAGCTGCTATCACCACAACTCCTCGGCCTATTCCGCTTGTCAAGAACATCCTGAACGATACCAGTACCCACGTAACAAGAGGATCCACCTACGAGAATCTGTCCAACCTGGCACCAGCTTTCATCGACGTGATCATCAGCAGATATGAAGGAACCCGGCTGGGTAGACAGGAGCTCAATGCGGAGATACTGGATGATAACCCTGATGCACTCTGGACAAGGCAGATGATAGAGGATTCAAGGGTGTCAAAGGTTCCAAATCTCCTACGCATCGTGGTTGGTGTGGATCCAGCAGTTACATCCAATGAAGCTTCAGCAGACACCGGCATAGTTGTTGCAGCTGCCGATGAGCATGGGGAATACTATGTCCTGGGGGACTACACTATCCATGCAACGCCGAAGAAGTGGGCTCAGGAGATCATTGCTGCCTACTACAAGCACTCTGCGGACAGGGTTATCGGAGAAGTGAACAACGGAGGTGAGCTCGTGGAGTATACGCTACGGACAATCGATCCTAATGTTTCCTACAGATCAGTAAGAGCCAGCAGAGGAAAGCAGACCAGGGCCGAGCCTATCAGTGCTCTGTACGAACAAGGAAAATGCCATCACGTGGGTTCCTTTCCGGCTCTTGAGGATCAGATGTGTGACTGGGTTCCGGGAGAAGGAAGTAGTCCTGATAGAGTGGATGCTCTTGTATGGGCGTTGTCAGAGCTTAGCAAATCAAGGTACGGACCGCAGAAACTGAACATGTCAGCACTTATCAAAACAAGACCGAGGTAATTATGAGACCAAAACTCTATGCAACTGTTAGTAAGAATACGACCGCAGTACTTCACCGGGTGATGAAGGAGCAGGACTGTAACAAGAGCCAGGCAGTGGACTTTATTGCGGAGTATTATTCTAAAATGCAGAACGATCTCAGGGAGAAGCAAGTGGAAGAGACTGCAGAACTTGTGATTGAGAAGCTTAAACTGAAGAAGTTGGTGTAGTTGCTCAAATTAGCTGCTTAGTACTCAAATATTGGAGGAACTCTGTTCAAACCTCAGTGAAGAGTAAACAGGATTGAAAGTGACAAATCATCAAAGAGAAATGTAAAAAGAGAAAAACAGGTATTTAGGTCACTGGACCTTTGCCTGAATTTCCTTTGCAAATTCCTTTGCCTTCTGTACATGAGCTTCATCAGGCTGTCCCTTGCCAGGAGCCACCATAGCAGCAAAACCCCTCATCTCTGGGTCCTCGGATTTTTCGAGCATCTCCATAACAGGCTGTGCGAGTTCTCCCTGACATTCAAATGTACCAAGGTAATTCCCACTAGCAGCAAAATCCTCTATGGTGCCAGTCCATGAATGTATGGCTTCAAATCCTTCAGGAGCAGCATGGGTCATGAAAAATGCTATGTTCTTACCGGCTGCGTTCTCTGAAATAAGACTCGTAACCTTCTTTGGAATGTTAAATTCCATTACAGGAGCTCCTACAAAGATAAGATCGTAGCCTTCAAAGTCGCTTGTATCCTTAACTTCTTTGATGTCCTTCTCGCCGGTAATCTCGTCAAAAATTGCTTCAGCTATTTTCTTTGTGTTTCCTGTCTGTGACAAATATGTTACTAATGTTTTCATATTTAATGTTCCTCCAATGGTTTCTATCATTTCTGTAAATGATTGTAATTAATAATTAGCAATTCATGATTATATATCATATCGTTATAATTATGTACTTGTATCTCCTGAGTACAGAAAAATAACCTATTCAAGTTTGTAAAATAATGTCTCCCCAACAATCGTTGATTGAAAAAGAAAAGCAGGCCAATCATTGATCGCAAATTGATGATTGGCTATCCTTTTCTAGAAGATGTCCCATTTTCAATTGCTTACAATTGAGATAATCATTATTGAGCTCATTGGGAATTACTTCAATAGGCACCCGTTCCACCACAGTTAATCCATATTCTTCAAGACCCGTTATCTTTGTTGGATTGTTGGTCATCAGACGCATTTTTCGAATCCCCAGGTCTTTAAGAATCTGAGCTCCGATAGCGTAATCCCTCATATCGGCATCAAATCCCAACTCAAGATTGGCATCAACCGTGTCGTATCCCCGGCACTGGAGTTCGTAAGCCTTGAGTTTATTGACCAGGCCAATTCCCCGGCCTTCCTGCCTGAGATAAAGAATAACACCAGTTCCCTCTTTCTCCACCATGGCCATGGATTTATGTAGTTGGTCGTCACAGTCACATCTCATGGAGCCGAAAACATCTCCTGTCATACATTCTGAATGAACCCTTACGAGAATATCCTTTTCAAGATCGATTTCACCTTTGACCATTGCGATATGGGTAAGCTTATCCAGGTCATTTTCATAGGCGATCATTTTAAACTCACCGCCATATTTCGTGGGAATAACGGTTTCAGCTGCTTTTCTGACAAAAGATTCTGTCTTCAGGCGATACTTCACAAGATCCGCCACTGTACAGATACCTATGCCATGTTTCTCGCTGAATTTTTCCAGGGATGGCATTCGGGCCATAGTACCGTCATCATCCATTACCTCACAGATGACACCGGCAGGCTTGCATCCGGCAAGACGTGCCAGGTCCACAGAGCCTTCTGTCTGGCCGACACGAACCATGACACCATTGTCCCTGGCTCTCAGGGGGAAAATGTGCCCAGGCCGAACAAGGTCGTCTGCAGTTGCATCATCTACAATGGCAGTCTGAATGGTAGTGGCCCTGTCTGCAGCAGAAATACCGGTGGTCACTCCATTCTTTGCCTCAATTGAAACGGTAAATCCGGTTTCATATAAAGATGTATTATTCTCCACCATCATGGGAAGGTCTAGGCGGTCAGCCGTTTCACCGGTTATGGAAAGGCAGATCAGACCGCGACCATACTTCGCCATAAAATTAATAGCTTCAGGGGTCACAGCCTCTGCTGCCATGGTCAGATCCCCTTCATTCTCTCGATCCTCATCATCCACAAGAATGACCATACGCCCGGCCTTGATGTCCTTAATGGCCTGTTCAATGCTTATTTTAGACATATTCGAACTCACTCCTTGCTCCTTACTTCTTGATGCTTATATTTATCCTGTTAAATCATTGCCAACGCCATCCCAACTCCCAGATGTATGCTTTTCCATGGAGAGATGAAACCTTTAGCTTACTTTACTTTTTAGCACTTACTTTGGAACTGGTTGGTCAGGCGTGACACCATAGTAATTAGTTCTAGCCTTATCCCATGGACAACCATTTGGACCTGTTATCTTCAGCTCGATGTTCTGTAGTGTTTTACACAGACTATTACCAGCACGTGCACCTTTGCAGATAGGGCAGAGCTTTTCACAGAATATTGGAGCTTTTTTTTGGTCTGCCATTTGTTATGTCCTCCTGTTGTAGTTTCATAAATTCTAAAATATCTTCTTTAGTACCTCTGCATCATTTCTGCTTTCATGGCTTCCATCATTTGCATTAGTTCCTGTACGGTATTCTCACGGCTGTAATCAGGTGAACGCAGCATGTCACCAAGTTTCTTCCCTGCAGCTTCGGCTGCCTGCATTAGCTCTTCATCTTTTGTAACATCGGGAATTGTTTCCTGGGTGATAGGGGGTACATCAGGTCCTTGTAGAAGGTAGGGTATACCAACCTTGCAGGTTTCACCGTATCCGCAATAGTGGCAGCCAGCAGCACCTATTCCCTGAACATTGTCTACGACTTTGATCATGTTAGCGAAACAGATATGGTGTAGAACTTCACCAGGAGGTACAGGATCAAAACCTCCAAGACTTACAGTAACTGCAAGTTTTCCCCAGAGGTCATTGGCTTCACGGTGCCTGAACTGATACCATCTTTCCATGAAACAAAGCATCACTGCGTTCAATGTGTCAAAATAGTTGACACCAGCCAAAACATATGCGTCGGCTTCAACAATTTTATCACGCAGGGGTTCCATGTCATCATGTACTTTACACACATTATCCTTAACACACCCCATACATGCAATACAGCCACCAATTTTCTTACCGTGCAGTGAAATAAGTTCATATTCGCATCCTGTATTTTCCAGGACCTTCTGTACAACTTTAATAGAGCCGGAACGTGATTCTGGCCTTGGGCTTCCTGATATTCCGAGTATTTTCATTGTTTAAATTCCTCCATGTTGTTCATTTCTTAAACCTTAGGTTTCCGGTTTAGTCACCATAAGATACTAATACGTACATGAATATATACAAATCTGTCATAAAAGTATACAAGCATATTTTCAGTCATAAAACTATACCAAACATACCTTTTTATAACTGTAGATCAAACTACTGTACAAAGAGGAATTGTTATGAGTAAATTAATATCGGAATCATCAGGCATTTCTTCATTAGAAAAAGAAGTTCGTGCTCTTCGCCTGGAGCTTACTGAATTCAGAAATGAAGTTACAACGGGCAAAACACATTCATTGCTCAATGAGTTCAAGAATCAATGCGCTGGAGATTTTCTCAATGCTTCTCTTGGAAATAACTTAAACAGCATCAAAAATGAGTCACATGAGTGTACGATGTGGGACCATTGCAAACCTGTTTTCACTGAGTTCTTTGACAGTTTATCTGGTTTTGCAATAAAAGGAGAGCTATCAGATGCTAACGTTTCAAGTCTAAGGAACAAGCTTATCCAAATGAAGGAACACGCAGGGGAATCAAAGGAAACCAAAAAGTGTTTGAATTGCTTCCAGCATGCTGAAACATGTTTTGAGACCCAGATCGAAATGTTGCAGGAAATGGGTTTTTGTAAAACCGATAATGGGGATATACAAGTTAAAGATCTTCCCGAAGACCAGATATCCATTTTGATAGGGGATGCATTGAGTAGTGCCACCAGAGTCCAGATCCTTAAAGCATTACATGATGATCCTAAATCATTCACTGCACTTTCAAAACTCACAAAACTTCGTGGTGGAAATCTCCTGTTCCATATTGATAAATTACAAAGTAAAGGATTGATACGCCAACGTGAAGATCGAGGTGAATATCAGATCAGTTTGCAAGGTCATAATCTCATGAATTCCCTGATAGAGGTTACAAAAGCAATGTCCTTTAGGGTATAAATTTTTGTGAGATTTAAGTTAGCAAGTTCTATTGGAGGATCTTTTGAAAGATACAGAATGGAAAACATGGATCGAAGCATTTCGACTATTTTTTAATGGAGAAACTCTGCGCTCCTGCATCCCGGTAGCACTTGTTGTCGGATTACTTTTGTCAAGCATCAATCAAGGTGATGTCATATTAAGTGGAGCTATAACCAGCTTGATCTGGTTAAAAGTCGGGATGAACTTTGTTATACCATTCTGCGTTTCCAGCTATGGATATCTTAGAGCGTGTCGGGTAGAAACCCCAATAAGTAGCGGCAATTAATAAAAGTGGTCTAATAATGCCTGTTCTGAGTATAATTGCATGTGAAATGCTTGAAGATGAACTTGTACATGTTCTCTCAATTGATAATGAGATCAGACAATTGTATTTAGTTGAAAACAAGAACAGTGTCAGCCTGACGAAGAAACTGAAGTTCAGAGGCATGCACCCTTTGATATTTCCTTTTGACAGGTTATCTGCTATTGTTGCGGAAAACAATCACAGCAGATTTTCCGAACTTATTTTACGTCTTTCAAAGTTTCCTATTTTCAAAAAGATACACAATGCTCTTAAAGCAGGAAAATGTGAGCAGCTCATAATTGTAGTGAATCTCCTTCCAAAACACCTGCATACTGATACGGAACACCTGCATGCTGAAGTATACCGCAATGCCGGAGATATGGCAAAATTTTCGGACGGGATCCTGCTTTTCTACGGGAAATGTGCTCACAGTTCAGAATCCAGGACCAGCTTAGAGACACTTGATTGTCCTGTCTATTTTCTGAAAGACAATAACAGTGAGTTTGTGGAGGATTGCATCAGTACCGCACTTGGTGGTAACGATGAATACACGAAAGCCGATAAACTGGGAAAAGGCAAAGGTGTCTTCTACGTAACCCCGATGTGGATTAATTACATGAAAGAGGAGATAAAGCCGGATAGGTCATCCAACGATTACAAATATCTGAATGATCCGAATTACAGCCTGCTCTTTAAGGTAAACAGACCGGATTCTGACAATGCCGACTTTTCCAGGAACGCATCGGAATTCGCAAAAACCTTTGACATGGACATCGTCAATATTAACGGCACTATGAAAACAGCAACTCATTCCTATATGAATGCAAAACTTGCGGTATGTAAAGACTCAGAATGATATTGCTTTTGACATAGT
Source organism: Methanolobus sp. (assembly GCA_034008115.1). Lineage (GTDB taxonomy): Archaea > Halobacteriota > Methanosarcinia > Methanosarcinales > Methanosarcinaceae > Methanolobus. The sequence goes on along the minus strand of JAVEPM010000002.1, from coordinate 43,794 downwards.
TAGATTTACCCATGTGCATTAGGTAGAGTGCAGATTAAGAGATATTAAATATCTAGCTACATATAGCCAGGCAAAGTTATGTTGCCCTGCAAACACAGTATTTGCACAGGGACATTTCCTCTAATATATGCTCACTCTTTGCAGGGCAGTAATAAATCCCATCATTTTCAAAAATCGTCTGATCTTCTTTCATGTACATTCCCGGTGGATGGAGTGGTTCTTTCACTATAAAAGTCAGATATGTGGAAATAATACGAGTATATTCCTTCAAATCACTTTGACCGGATGCATACTCATCCATATACCTGTTGATCCTGAAACTAAAATCTTCAAGCTTTTCAGTATCGATTTCCTCAGATATTTCTGAACAATCTCTTTTCTTTAGCTCTGAGAATTTCTTACGGTTATATCTTGCAAGATATTCAAGATTATAGTGAAGACTCCCACGAGGAGCCTTAATATCTCCTGTTTCTTTTTCGTTAACCTTTGCTAAATACTCAGAAAAGATATTGGCAGCTTCTTTTTGTAATAAAAATAATAGTTCACATGAAATCATATGAAATCTCCTCCAAATTATGTAAATGAAACATCTTTCAAGCTATAGTTTCGTTTAGTTGTTCTTTATTTCAGTCTTTACGGAATTATAGCACTTCTCAAATATGTTGCCTGATGAAAAATGTCAGTTCTACATCAATTCATAGTGTTGCGCAACTTCCAGGTTAAAATTGTACATAAGGCTGTTCTCAACGTAACCAGAAAAAAGGCATTTCTTACATTTGTATGCCATGTCCTTTCTAATTTCCCTCGTATTCTTCCATACATTTGCAATCCCGTCATCGATATGACCAATTGGTGCTCGATGCACTCTGCAGTTCTCGATAGTTCCGTCTGCAGTTACGTTCAGTATTATGTCATTGGCATGACAGATGAAATCCGTCCTGAGGTCACGGATCATTTCTAGGTATGTGTAGGAATTGATGATAGGATAACCTTCTTTTTTCAGTTCCATTACCCTGCCCACAGTCTTGCGGTACTTCTCAGTATCCCTTATCCCCATGTTTTCCCAAGTATCCCTATCTATTCCCTTAAATTCGTACATGGGCTCGAATGATATTTTGACATCAAGCTCCTTAGCCATGGTTATGAGTTCTTCAATATCATCTAGGTTTTTACCACTGATGACACAGTTCAACAGAAGAGGTTTCCTGATCATATCTCTGGCTTTCAGGATACCTGGCATGATCCTGTCAAGACTGATGCCTCTTATGTCCTTGTAGCTGGATGTCCCATCCACAGAAACTGAGAGGTAGTCAAGGTCCTTCAGTTCATCTATCCTTTTTTCAAGTAGCAGGCCATTGGTGATGAGCGAGGTCACCATTCCCAGCTGCTTCGCATAGGCCAGTATCTCAGGCAGGTCTTCTCTCAAAAGGGGTTCTACGGTCCATGCATTATAGACAAGTATCCCGAAAGCCCTTGCCTGATCAAGGAGTTTAAATATACCTGTGAGCTCCATCTCCTCTCCCTCTGTTTTCCAGTATTCGCAAAAAGAGCATTTCATGTTGCATCTGGAATTGATGGCGTGTGATAATACAAAGGGTTGTTTTCTTATTCGCATCTGCCAGACAGCCTTTGCTGCAATGAGGGGTGAGTATTTGGTCATGGGGATTATCCGGGATTGTTTCTTCTTTCGTTAACAACTGTCACTATCGGAAATACCTGTTTTAGTTTCCGCATATGAATTGATGGCTATATCCATCGTTCCACTGGTGTTAATGATCTCCATGTCAAACTCTTTTGCAAATTCTGAAGCGTTCTCATGGTAAGTATTATCTTTGTAAATTTGATTGTTGATCTTGACAAGAAAAGCATAATCAGGGTTTCTTAGATATCTAGCATTTTCATCATAAGATAGCGTAGATTTGAAGTTCCCTTTATTCATATCGGAAAGCCACATTGGGGTCGCATAGAAGACAGCTTTGCCTTTTCCCAGTTCCTTGCTGTTTCCGTACGCATCGTTACCGCCAAGTGCTACGCTAATACAGTCATCAACAAGATTTCTTTCATTGTCTCTCAGAAAATAAACAGGGCAATCTAGCCTCTGCAAATCGTTCTGCACTTTTTCAGAACTATAGCCACATTTCCCATAAAAGATTAGGATGCCATCTGATATTTGTGACATTTCTCTGGCATTTAGATATACTTCAGACTGCAACTTATCAGGATATGGATGCAAATCTTTTGTCAGGAGATTAACAACAACCGTTAATTCCTGTTGTTTATTTTGATTGAACAAATCACCTGCTTGCCTGAAACATGGAATCTTTGAAACTATCCTCATGAAAGTATCAGGAGAACGTCTATTGCTTTCTGAAACAAGAGGGTATAGCCTATCAGAAGAAAACACAAAAGGCCTGAGATCCTCATATCTAAGTTTTTGTATAAATCGGGAAATGTTTCTGTTTTCTACCACAAACAAATGTTTAATTCCAGGGTCTGTTGAGAGAACATTAACTAATTCATCTTCAAGCATTTCGCAGGCAACTATACTCAAAATTGGCATGCTTCTCCTATATTACACGGTCTTGTTCTTTATTTCATCCTTTATTGAATGATAGCATTTCTCGAAGAGTTCCTGACTACCACATATCTCGAAGATGCTATATCCGAATAGCTTTGCATATTCCTCAATCTTTTCATCAATATCTTTTGTGTATTCAAGTCCTGTATTGACCTTTGCAACCCTTGAGTATCCGGCCAGGTCATTGATCATTTTTCCCATCTTCAATGCTTCCTCAGGATTAGAATTATAATCAATACCTGAAACTTCGAATTCTCTCCATGAATTGGCATACATAGGTGTGAAAAAGAATGCAGGTTCTTTACTATGTTCTTTTAGTAATTTCAAGTAATTTGCACAACCTCCGACTGTTGCTCCTATGCAGTCATCAACAACCCTTTCATCATCTTTGAGTATTCTCACAACACAACCATCTTTCTCCAGGCAGAAATCTTCTTCCACCTTACCCAGAACGTTACCACAAAGACCATAAAAAAGGAGCAATCCGTTGGAAAAGTGTGTCATTTTTCTTATGTTTTGATAAACTTCAGACTTCAATTTTTTTGGTACTATATGAAGTCCAAGCTCCAGTATGTTAACTACAACAGTTAGTTCATCCTGATCAACATCTTTAAGCATTTGTGGCAGCTCTTCAAAAAGAACAATATCGTAACAAATTTGCTGTTCGTCAAGTTTTTCAGTAAATTCTGAGATATTATCATTTTGTACAATTAGGATATTCTTGATCTGGAAATCGTTTTCGAAAACCCAGATTATTTCATCTTGAAGTATTTTACAACTTAATATGCTTAATACAGGCATTTTCTTCCTCATTTTAAGAGGATATTAATTCCTGAATATATACTTAAAGGTTAGATAAATGTACATTGTGTGCCAGTAGTATAGAAAAGTGACTGTTTAAGGTTCACCCTTCATAGTGAATGAGCCTTCCAAGATCATCATCTGTCAGTCTCCCAATCAAATTAGCTGCGCAGATCCCATTCCACATCTCCAACATTTCCCTTATGTGAGAATTACCCATCAATGAGTTGCATAGTATCTTTCCAGACAAAGTGTATTAAACTTATATAGTTGCAGCATTCTGATTTCAGTGCATGAGTGATACCTGTTCTACATGCACTTTTTTCAAACCAACGGCAATTACATACGGTTTTTGCAGACGCGAGTCTCCAGTTGCGAAGATTGGTTTTCCAGTAGTTCCCTCCGATGAGTGGTGTGGCCAACATGAACCGAGGAGCAGTAAACCATGATAGAATCATATTCAACTGAAGTAGCTACTTTTCTGATAGGAATTGGTGCAGGCATAGTTATAAGGGCAAAGCTCTGGTGGAAGAAAAAGACCGCAGAAGAGCGCAAGTCCTTTGTCTACGAAGTCTTACAGTCGCTAGAAGACGGTAAGATCACCGCTGCAGAAGCGAAGGCTCTACTCAAGAATCACCTGTGAGGCATCTATGGTCCGTCTGAATGCCACAATCAATGACTCATATACTAAGCCTATTACTCTCATGGCATCTGCAGGTGTGAAACGAACAGACAAATCTACCAAGTTTGGAGGATACCAGAACTTTGACACTGATAACCGATTCAAATATTATCAGCAGCTTTCAACCTGCACACCACATGTTTCCACGTCTTTGAACAAACTGGCACTTTCCTTGGTAAAAGGCATGCAGTTTGATGGAACCGGTTCCAAGATCATTAAAGATTTTGAGCGATGGTCCAGTAAGGTCAACTTCCTTGAGCAGGTGCAGACACTTGCCAGGCTTCTCTGCCGGGATGGAACATATGTGGCACTACCCAACGGGAATGCAGAATATTTCTCCCTGATACCCCTTCTCATGCAGAACACAACTATCCTTCCTGAAGACTTTACTGTGGGCGAAATGAACCCTAAAGAAATCCTTACTCCTCCAACCGGTTCTATTGTTATCAATGAAAATGACAAGGCCAAAAGAAAGATTTTGAAAATCAGTGATGTGGTCTGCGGCTCCTATAATGCATGGGATACTGTTCAGAGAGATCCTCTCAAGCGAGATACATACGGCATTTATGGTGCTTCCATGATGGAACCTATTGAGCTTAGTATCCGGAACTTGCTGAACATCAATCACGGATATGTTTCTTTCGTCAAGAAATACGGCAATGGTAGGTATCTTATCGACTTCAAGCTACTAGAGAAGCTGGTTGAGCAGGAGATTGTCAGCATCGAGGATGCTCAGAACGTCATAGACGCCTGGCTTGACGAACACAAGTACCTCTCTGAGAACGAGGATATCGCTGCAGTGGGCCTTGATGTTATTCCTGTTGATGCAAAAGGGTCTCTGGATGTCATGTCGTTCAAGAAATCACTGGAAACAGATATCCAGATAGGTTTGCTGCAATCCCCTCTCAGCATGGGAGATACAAAAGGATCTACCTATGCAGCCGGATATGTATCCGAAGAGGACCGCATGGTCGTCCTGGAAGGCCTGCAGCATATTGTTCGGAACATCGCAAACAGTGCCATCAATATGCGCCTTCGTCTCATGAACAAGACGGAAGATTCCGTGTGGATAGAGTTCGAGGAGCTGAGCAGGCCGCAGTTAGATTCCCGTGATGTGATAGAATGGTACAATAGTGGGGTTCTCACAAGAGAGCAGCTTCTCAAATGGGGTGGATTTCCTGTAGAAGGAGAATAATCAGGTGAAAGGATGTCACTCCTGAAATCTCCAGAACTGATCCGGGTCGAGAACCAGTTTATCTCACTTCTAGACCGAACGATAAAGAGAGCATTCATAGTAAAGACCATGGACTATAAGCGAGAGCTTGTCCGCAATGTCCACAGAGAATTTGGCTCCAAGACCTATGCTAAGCAATTAGACAATATCATCACTGAGATCATCAAGCAATCGTTACTGTACGCTGATTCTCAAATGAAGGAGATTTCTGCGGCTGCAATCGAAGATTCATACGTTTTGACAGAAGAAGCTGTGAGGATATCCACAGACTTAGCAGATAATGTTGTGGAATCGATTATCGAGATACTCAAGGATGAAGTTATCTATACAACACATCCCAACCAGCTGCCTAAAAGAATTAAAGAGTTCTGGGAAGGAGAGCGATACAAGGCAGTGAGATTTGCCAGGACCTTTACTGCAGATGTCGCCACCAACACAACTGTGTACCGGTATCGTCAGCGAGGTGTGGAATATGTTGAGTTCGATGCCGAACTTGATGACAGAACAAGTAATCAATGCAGGGCCTTGCACGGAACAGTGTTCAACCTATCAAATGGTTCCGTGGATCTGTATCGTCCTCCGCTACATCACAGCTGCCGGAGCGGTTTAAAACTTGTGCCGACTACCCTAAAAATAAATCCTGATACAGAATTCGAAAACCGTGATTTTCTTCATCAAATGAATCAAGAAGGTAATTTCCATAAAGAATTAGTTGATGATAGGGTTGTGGAGAAAGCCTTTGAGAACATTGATAGGTTCAATGAGAAATATCGGATATCTAAGTTCATTCTGGATAAAGATATTGAAAAAAGGTTAATGATGGAGAACGGACTAAAACAAATAGTAAAGTGAAATCTAAACTATTAAAATCTGTTAAAATCTATTAAACTAATAGTTAAAATACTGACTTCTCTCATGAATGAACTCATGGGGGGTAGTAAGACAATGCCAACCAAAGCAATAATATAAAAAGACCCTCCAAAATGTGTATCAGAGGTCTCAAAAGGGAATCAACATGATCAAAAAGGATATTATTTTGGGAAGACTGGATGAGCTGCTTCCGGAGTTGAAAAGGAACTATAAGGTAAAGGAAATTGGCCTTTTTGGATCAGTAGTGAGAAATGAATACAAAGCCGGCAGCGATATTGACTTCCTTGTTGAATTTGAGAAAGGTGCGGATCTTTTTGATCTCTCAGCCCTTGGAATTTTTCTTGAAGACGAGTTCGATTCAAAGGTAGATATCATCTCGAAACGTGCCGTTAGGGACGAATTGAAGAACAGGATTTATTCAGAAGTGGTTTATGCGCACGCATGAGGCGGTTTTCATGCGTGAGTACAAGTTATTTTTAACTGATATTGTTGAAGCGATTGATGAGATCGAAGAGTTTACTTCAGGGATGGACTTCACTGAATTTCTCAACGATAGGAAAACCCAGAAGGCAGTTGTGAAGAATATCGAAATCATTGGTGAAGCCGCTAAGAATGTGCCGGACGAGATAAAAGCAAGTTATCCTGACATTCCGTGGCGGGTGATTGCCGGTATGCGAGACCGCTTAGCTCATGGTTATTTCGGAATCGATTATATGATTGTGTGGGATGTTGTTGGCAATCGTCTGATTGGTTTAAAGGATTCTGTCCGGGCAATTCTGGTTGAGATAGATTGAGCAGGAAAAACTTAACCCGCCCTACCGGGAATCTAACTTTATGTGTAAAAACGTTCACGTATTGTATATATCATGTGACCTAAATTGGACATTAGCTTCTATTTCCTCTTCCAGCATTTCTGTTGCTTTTTCAATTGTATAATCTTTTTATACCCGTTGTATTTGTACTTTAACGTCGATGGCTATCACTATTGAAGGTACTGCATTTCCACTCGGCGAGATAAACAAAAACGGATGGGGAATTCCATTTTCAGAAGCAGAGAATGCCATCTCTTCTCTCAAAGATTCTGTGCTTCGGATTTGCCCACGGGATTCTCCACACGAATGTGACTTTTCTGAGGATCCGAATGCTGAGATTGGCAGGATTGTCGATGCCTGGCGTGAAGGATCTGAGATCAAAGCAAGAGCAGCAGTAACTGATTCGGTGGCAGAGAGAAAGATTCAGGATGGGACTTGGGAAAACGCTTGGAGTATCTATTCTCTGGCAGATTCTATCGATGATAACTGGGCCAGTGGAGTCCAGGCCAGGTCCTTGACACTTGTCCAGAATCCTGCGTGGAAACAGGCAACCTGGAACATAGCAGCTGCCGAGGAAGGAAAGGTAGCAGTACATAACATTCATCAATTCAAAATCATCGCATCAGGTGATCCTGTGACAGATAACAAAGACAATTCTAACAGCGGTGGAGATCCTTCACCGGACGAAAAACTTGCTGAGCTCGAAAAGGACAATGCAGCCAAAGATAAGGATATCGAGGACCTGAAAGCTGCTAATACAGAACTTGAAACAAAGGTAAATGATCTCGAAAAAGTGGTCGCTTCATATGAAAAGGACAAGGCCACATCCGTTCCTCTGGAAAGGGTGCAGGAGCTTGTGGCAAGCAAAGCCGATGAGATCGCCACTGCCAAGATAGTGGCATACAAGGAAGAGCAGAGGAGAGACAATGCAATGGAAAGCCTCACAGCTGCCAGGAAGAATCTGAACCTCGAGACAAAAACAGAAGATTACCAGCATCTGACAGCATCAGATATCGAAAAGCTTGCAGAAGACCTGGGAAGCATAAAGCTCGGAGCAACGGCTGAGAATGTCAAATATCCCAGTTCAACAAGCATGGGTACTGTAGGTAGATGGGACAGCACCAAGAATGAATGGGTGGTGGAATAATGGCATACTCGGGTGTTGTGAAGCCAGCAAACAAGATAATGGCTGGTGGAAGTCCTCTGGAACAGGAACTTAAGATCGAAAATGCCACGAGCATGTACCCTGGAAGGCTTGTCAAGAAAGGTACCAACGATGACGATGTGGTTGTGAATACCGCAGCTGGTGCTACACTGGGATGGCTCGGATACGAGCAGACAAATCCGGCATTCATGCCCACTGACGTCGACACAATCTATGCACTGGATGACGTGGCTGCTGTCCTCTATGGAGGCAGTTTCCTGATCGTTGGCAGCCTTGCATCAGGTCAGAACGTGACCAAAGGTGCACGCCTTAAAGCAGCTGCTGATGGAGAGCTTGCAGCCGGTGTTGTTGGAACAGACGAGATCGTGGCAATCGCTGAAGAATCAGTGGATGCGACCTCAGCTGCTGCGGATATTGTGGTACTGAGTCTCATATGAGGTGAAAAACATGACAAACGCACTCGCAACATTCTCAAAAGAAATAGACTCCTCCCTTGTCCCTGCTCTCAGGAACGCACTTATCGGAAGAAAACTGGTACATGTGACCTCGGAGAAGGGATTTGGTATAACTTCCGTTGACTGGGGTAGAATAACAGACGTCAGTGACGGATACGTGTCATATGGTTTCCGGGACGGGAACGAAGATAAGATCGAAGTATCCCTGACCAACTCAAAGATACCTGTTTACTGGAAGGACTACACAGTTGACAGGCGCATTTATGAAAGCTGGCTTAGAAGCGGAGTGGATGTCGATAAAGCATCTTCCATCTCTGCAGCATACAAGGCAGCAAAGGCGGAGAATGCGGCTATCATGATGGGTGTCAGCAATGACGGTACGAATTATGATATGAATGGACTTTACCAGGGAGCAGGTAACGATTATGCCGTAAGCAAGGACTTTGGAAACTATGGTAATGCCACAGATGCCCTGGCAGGTGTCTATGAGCTCATGGATGATGATGGCATTCCTGTTGACAGCCTTTCCTTCAACTGGGTACTTGCAACCACACAGCGCAGGCAGCTAATGGCCAGCCGCAGTGCAAATGGTATCAAGGAAATGCCGGATATCCTGGACATGCTCAACGGCGGACAGGTATTCGGTACCAACACACTGACAACAGGCACAGGTTTTGTATGCCCAACAGAGAACGTCGGAGAACCTTATGTTGACTTCTACATGACATCAGATTTCAAGACAGAGCATGGGGTGGACTCAAAACACCCAGACACAGGCGATCTTAACGGTCGTGTCTATAGTGCAGGAATCCTGAGAATAAAACAGGATGTAGCCATCTGCAAGACCAGTGCTATCTGAGGTGAGAACATGGTCAAGGTCCAGGTCAACGTGAAAAACCTTGCTATCGACATCGATGGAAAGGAAATGAAGTTCAGGCAGGGAGATATGTTCGATGTTCCTGCTGAAAGGGCTGAAAGAATGGGCAATACCCTTGTGGTACTCGAAGAAGAAACAACCCCAAAGAGAAAAGCAGCCGGAAAGTGAACCTAGATGCTGTGCTCGGTGTCAGAAGTAAAAACGATCGTATCTCCGGAATCCGTAACGGATGATGATATCCTTGCCATCATAACTCACACATCGGCAGAGATATCTCTCGAAACCGGTGCGAGTACGGAGAGTACGGAACCTGCATTGAACATAGCCTGCATACATCTGTCAGCTGCAACCGTTCTGGAACGAATGAAGTACACCGGTGAACTTGCAAAGCAGGTCAAACTGGGGTCAGAACAGCAGTCAAACGATGTTGATGCTGACATACAAATGCATCGTGAGAAGGCCACTTCATACATCAACAGATACAAGCACCGGGCTTTCTCAATCCCATATGGCAGAAGTGGTATCAAAACGGTGAACAGCGAGGAATAGGAATGACCATCCATAACATTGGTCTGATTCACGAATGCACCATTATTTCAAGGACCCAGACAGGGACAGACGAATACGGTTCTTCTATCTATGCAGAGAACAGCACCGTATCACCGTGTCGTTTTCTGACATCTGATGATCAGGGCAAGATAGACGTTCTTGAAAGCGGAGAGCACAGTGTTTCAGAGATCTGTGTGATACTGCCTTCTGATGTTGTTGTGGAAGTAGGTGATACCATAAGCTGCACGGTTCCTGGTTATTCCCATTCTTATGATGTATTGTCTGTCAAACCGATAACCCAGCTGTTCAACTCTACAGTTCATCATTACGAATGCAAGCTCAAGGCAGTGGAATAATGGAGATTGATACTGACACTTATGACAAGATAATTGAGACCCACAACGATGTCAAGCACGTTCGTGCAGGCATTGATAAGATGAGCTGTCAGCTTGATGACCACGAGAAGAGGATCCGCGTACTTGAGAAGTGTTCCATCGAGGACCATGAAGAAAGGATCCGTGTGCTGGAAGAGCGACAGAACCGCTGGCTGGGAAGGAATGCTTTCCTAGGCCTGGCGGTGGTTGTGGTCCTGCAGCTGGCAGGGATCGTGGTGCAGATAATCAGGTGATGATATGTTCCAGTTCAAGGTCAAAGGAATGGAAAAGCTGCAGAAGAACCTGAAGGAGCTGGGCAAAGACATTGCCGACGTCCTGGAGGAAAGTGTGCTTGCAGGGGGAGATGTTGTTGTGAGGGCTGCCCAGGAGAATTCCAGAAAGGGAGGTGATGATTTCCCACACAGGATAACAGGTAACCTGTTCCGCAATCTCGCAGAGGTCAACCCTGTATCTGTTGAAAAGTCGAACGAACGCTGTGAGGTGATGGTCGGCTCCACCATGAACTATGCAATGCGTCTTGAGAAGGGATTCAACGATACCGATTCTCTCGGACGGAGATACCATCAGCAACCACGACCGTTCCTCAGGCCTGCTCTGGATGAGAACACCGATGAGATTGAAAAGGCAATCATTCTCAAGCTTCAGCAAGTGATCAGGAAGTACAAATGACATCTGTTCATGGAGCTCTTCGAAATCTGCTATTGCAGGACAGTTCAGTGACAGGTCTTGTCAGCAACAGGATATACCCATTGAGATTGCCGCTTGATTGTCAAATGCCAGCGATATCCATCCACAAGATAAGCAATCCAATCGATCATGTGACCGGTTTTGCAACTCCAAGGTATCAGTTTTCCTGCTGGTCCGGGACATATGCCCAGGTACAGCAGTTATCAGATGCCGTCATCGAATGTCTGAACCGGTACAAAGGTGTGGCCGACGGGAATCCCATCAAGCAAATAGCATACCTTGATTCGCATGATGCTATAGAGGATGGTTCTGGCATTTTTCACATTCCGATAGATTTCAAGATCATACACATGAGGTAATAACATGGCACAAACAACCGTACAGAACTCAAATGCCATCCGGTTTGGATCCGGAAAACTGGAGATAGGCACATCCATCGGATCGCTTGTCAATATCGGCGCCATTCGTAATGCAGTGTTCAAGGAAGAATGGGAAGATGTGGAAGTCAAGTCCGACAATGCTGGTATTGTGAAGGTTGGCATCAAGGAACACGTCGCATATATCGAATGCGATATGATGGAAGTGGACCTGGAGAACCTGAACACTATAAGAGGTGACCTGGACACATATTCCACGGTTGCAGGAACTCCTGTATCTGTGACAGATGAAACACATACTCTTGAAGGCACTGATTTTGTAAAGCTCGATCACATGAATGGAGATGGGACTGAAGTTTCCAGCATTGTGGTCACCGATGCATCAGACAATGCAGCTGTCAGGAACACCGACTACGTAGTAGCAGTTGATTCCGATGGATACACCTGCATTGCCAGGATATCAGATTCTACCGTCATCTCTGACGGTGAAGGTATCAAGGTAGATTATTCCTATACTCCCAGCTCTGCTGCAACCCTTACAAGCGGTGGTAAAACCTCAATCTCAGATCGCGTTGTTCGCATCACCAATACCGATGAGAACGATAAGACCTTCCGCATCACACTCTACAAGGCCACGGTCAATGAAGGTCAGAACATTGAGTTCCCTGCAGATGACGGCGATGATCCTGCAATGCCACATCTGAAGATGAAAGGAGTGCTGGATGTTAGCAGAACAGCAGGTGACCAACTGTATGAGATCTACGATGAGCAGGGGGTCTGAACATGAGCTCTGATATCATGAAGGACTTCGATACCATTGCACCGGTGAAGCGGGTTGCAAGGATAGGAGGAGAGGAAGTTGATGTTTCAGTATTCTCAACACGTGCAACCCTGAAGCTCATCGATATGACTGACTCTCCTGAGAAGATACAAAATCTCGAGAACGGCAAGAACATCGAAAGTTTTGTCGAGGTGGTTGCAACTGCTTGTCAGCGTTCAAATCCAAAGATAACCTCAGACTGGCTCATGGATAATGTGGATATGTTCACCCTCGTTGAGTTCTCAAAGTTCGTCCTGGAACCGATCATCCAGAAACTGGAGGAGATCAAGCCTGCAGAGGATACAGAAAAAAACTGTCAGTGACCATCGGGGACATCTTTGCCCAGATGGGAATCATGTATTCATGGGCCACCCCTAGCCATCTTCTAGACCAAATGTCCACGGACCAGGTCATGCTCTACTACGAAAAAGGAATACAGGCAGTTGAGATGCAGGCCAGGGTTTTCTGGAGTGTGCTTGGAGAGGCTTTGAATGGACAGGAAAAAGTGTCAGAAACGGATTCTGGCGAAAAACCAGACCTGAAACGATTCTACAAGCTGTACGGTAACAAGATAAAAAGAGGTTGATATGACTTCCATCGGTGAACTCATTGTTTCGATTATCGGAGATGTGAGCCAGATCAAGAAAGCATTTGATGAGGTGAGTTCACAGGCCGGTCAAATGGGAAAGAAGTTCCAGGAAACCGGCAAGCAGATGACCTCTGCCGGGAAAACACTCTCCACATATGTTACAGCTCCTGTTCTGGGTCTTGGAGCTGTGGCTTTCCATACTGCTTCCTCTTTCGATGATTCCATGAGAAAGGTCAAAGCCATCTCTGGAGCTACAGGTGAGGAGTTTGAGCAGATGACAGACCTTGCCAGGGAACTTGGCCGCACAACCCGTTTCTCTGCCAGTGAAGCTGCCGAAGGTATGCAGTATCTTGCAATGGCGGGTTTCTCCACCTCTGAGGTCATGGGATCCATAGACGATATGCTAAACCTTGCTGCAGCCGGGGCCATTGACCTTGGTACTGCTTCAGACATTGCATCGAATGTTCTTACGGGTTTTAATCTAGAAGCAACAGAAGCTGGAAGAGTAGCAGATGTCCTTGCCAAAGCATCTGCTTCATCTAATACTGATATCACTCAACTTGGACAGGCAATGTCCTATGTTGCTCCCCTCGCATCTGCCATGGGGATATCCATGGAAGAAACAGCTGCCATCATCGGAAAGATGTCAGATGCAGGTGTTCAAGGAAGCCGTGCTGGTACTGCACTGCGAGGTGCATTGACAAGACTTGCAGATCCAACCACTGAAGTTGCCGGAGTGCTGGAGAAATACCAGCTAACCCTTGCAGACGTGGATCCCACCACACAGTCATTCACGGATATTATTTCCAGACTGAGCAATGTTGGTCTGTCCACAGCAGATGCCATGTCACTCTTTGGACAGGAAGCAGGGCCTGGTATGGTTGCATTGTTATCCGTAGGGTCAGATGCTATTCATGATCAAACAAAATTGCTCGAGAACTCCGCTAGTGCTGCAGCTAAAATGGCAGAGGAAATGGAAGGTGGACCAGGAGGAGCTATACGTGAGCTCAAATCCGCACTTCAGGACGTGATGATAACTTTCGGTGATGTGATCGCAGAAGGGCTCATGCCACTGGTCAGTGCCTTCATTGAGATTCTCAACGTTGTATCTGGAATTCCAAAACCAATACTCAAGGTCATTGTAGCAGTAGCAGCCATAGCTGCAGCAATTGGCCCGATATTGATAATAGCAGGTTCTGCTATCGGTGCAATCGGAACAATAACAACCTTCCTCGGTGGTGCCGGTCTGGCTGGAACTTTGAGTGGTTTGGTTGCGGTTATTACAGGACCTGTGGGGATAGCAATTGCTGCTCTTGCACTGGGTGCTATTCTGATATGGAAGAGCTGGGACAAAGTATCTCCAGTGGTAGTGGATACACTGGAAAACATCCGTACTACAGTTGAACCGCTCATTTCCATTGTACAGGAGTTTGTGTCCAATGGCATGAACAGAATAAGTAATTGGTGGACAGAGAACGGAGATACGATCACATCTGCGGTGGCTGTTATAGTATCTGCTCTCGGGACATTGGTATCATACATTGCAGACCATGTAGTCGATAATGTGATGGTCTGGATGCCACTGGTTCTGAAAACATTTGAATACGTTCTTGGCCAGATACTCAACCTAATTCTATTATTTGCACAAATACTCACGGGAGATTGGGCAGGTGCATGGCAGACATTGCAGAATATTGCTAATAATAGTATGGATTTCTTGTACTCCATAATATCAAGTGCATTTGAGCCCATACTTTCGATATTCTCATCCGCTGGTAGCAGCTTCTATGATTCAGGAAAGGACCTGATACAGAATTTCATCAACGGAATAAAGTCGATGGTAAATCCGTTGACATCTACGGTCTCAGACGTATTTTCCGGCATTTCCAGATATCTCCCACATAGTCCTGCAGAAGTTGGGCCATTATCCGAGTTGCCAAACTGGGATGCCTTCTTTGTATCTCCTCTCAAAAAGTCCATTGGAAATATGGATGGAGTGCTGGCCTCGGGTTTAACCAATGTAGCTGGATCTTTCTCTACAAGCACAAGTACCACTAATAATACATATGCAGGAGATGAGTTCGTGGTCCAGAATGTCAACCTCTCTGCAGATTACCCCTTCGAGAAGTTTGTCCATGACTTGGAGAAATACAACAGGCAAAAACGTGTTCAACGGGGGTATGGAATATGATTGTTACTTTCGATGGTTCACCTGTATCTGTGATAAGGGATACGGAAATTTCGGTTGATTCTCCTTTCAAGGAAACGACCTTGCTTTCCGGGAAAACGTACATCCAGGCATCTCCTGAGCAGAAGTTTGCCAGGACCTTTGAGTGCTACACAGAGGTATTTTCCGAGATATCCACTCTGCTGGGAAAACTAGGCTCGCCAGGTACACTGGTAATTGACTCCGATTCGTACACCAGCTGCTACATTGTTCCTCCGCTCAAGTATAAGGAACTGATCATGGGCAGTGGAAAGTATACGTACACAATCAGTTTTGGGAGGCATACTGCATAATGGTTGATTTGAACACATATCCTCTGGAATCCCTGAAAGTTTCAAAAACCATCAAGGACGCTTTCTGGCAACTGGAATCACATATAGTAGATGTTTCCATCCCGGTCAACTATTCAGATGTGCTTATTGAGCTGGAAGACCAATTCGGAAACAACAAAGCTGTGTTTTGTGGCATAACAGCCCCTGATGAATCATATGATCTGAAACTTGTGGAAGAAGCAGTTGACATATATGCCTATGACCTCCGATGGTTTCTATCCCGTCAGTTTGTGCCAGAGTCACAACTGGTACTGGCCGATACAGCCAGTATCATCAGCTATATTGAGGACTTGCTTGGTGGAAGCAATTGGGCCACAGTGACAGGCGTGGAGCCATATAAGATACGTACTCCTGATCCTGCCATTACAAAAAAGGAATTCGTATTCAATCCAGATACTTCAAAACTGGATGCTATCGCAGAGATTGCAGAATACTATAATTGTATTTTCGAAGTCAAATGGCGAAATGCAGGAACCGAACAATCTCCTGATTGGATTACCAGTGCCTATTTCATCAGGTCTGGAGAGATTGACGATGATATAGATGGTCTGGACCTGCCATTGCCTGCAGTGCTGGAGAAAACGGACAATGATATTCTTGAGATCACAGTGGCCAACTCCTCCGATGACAAGTACAACAGGATCATTGCCAAAGGGTGCGATTCCTCCGGTAATTGGTACACAGGAGTGGTAGAAAGTCCCAATGTCACAAACGGAACAGCAAAGCCCAGAGAGTACATGGAATATCCTTCTCCATATGTTATCAGTCAGGCCAGTGCAGACCAGCGTGCATCTGAGATTTATGCTTTGTTCAATTTTCCTGTTAAGAGGATCTCTGCAACCCTCGCAAAAAGACATGACCTTGAATTGTATCAGCTTGTCAAATTCGATGGGTGGGTCGAGTATACAGATGTACTCTATACGGTGGGACAGACAGGAGTAAACTGGGTTCGAATTGTTGAAATATCCCATGTAAAAACCGCCACGTCCTCTGAAGTCCACATTGTGTGCGTTCCGGACAGAGACTTGAGCCACAGCAGACTGAAAGGTTACTCGGTATCACCCAATAGCGTGGACATTACAGAATCTATTGTCATGGATGTACTGGCATCACAAGCATCTACAGAGATTGGTGTGGCTACACTCACTGAATCTGGGTCCTCGGCATCTGTTGCATTAAACAGAGGAGGTACCATCACTGCAAAAGTGCTTGGTTCTGATGAGAGCATTGTTCTCCCCATCAACAATGAACGTGTAATTGTATCTGGTGGTGGCGGTGGTTTCAGTAACCCTGCCGAAGAGGACCTGGACATGAATGGGTTTAAGGTAAAGACATCCAGCACAGGCAAGGATCTGACATTCGAAGTACCAACTGGACAGAAGATAGTCTTCACAAGGAGCACTGAAGAATGAGCGTAGGCAAGATAACAAGCTCACAGCAAGACTTGGCATATGTCAAGACCAGACCTGAGACAGGCGAAATACTGGAAACAAAGACAGGTGGCACTCAGACATGGGACGAGACTACTGCGAACTATGGACAGGCGTTCACAGCTGAACACTATTTTGGCAGGATAAAGATTGCAGTAAAGGATGCGGGAGGCAAGCCGCTTATAGTTACTCTGTGGGATTCTGCAGCAAAGAATGTCAAGTACCACGAAACGATATTCCCGGAAGTAGACCAGGATCAGGTACTCCATTGGGTGTTTGATCCGGTGCCTGCTGGTTCGTATTACTGGGAAATAGAAGTCTGGAGAGGTAACAGCACATTCAGGCTGTATCTGTTCGATGGCTCTACGTTTGGTGGAGCCTATGAGGATGGAGGAACGTTGCCAGGAAAGTCATTCATGAGCAAGATATGTTACTGCGAAGATACGGAAGTGGAAAGACCAGTAGCAGTGGTGGGTGACACCGTAGACAGCGGAGAAACTACAGTAAAGTCAGGCTCTCCACTTGGCAAAATCATGGTAGGCACGGTTGAGAAGAACATTTCAAGGGAAGCAGATGGACTGAACAACGGAGGCCGGATATTAAACGGTGCCTGGTTCGTTGAGGTGGATGACTGAGGTGAAAAAATGACAGGAGCATTTTACAGTGGAGCAGACAACATTTACGACATCATAGATACGATAGTGGACAAGCTGATAGCTGAAGATTCTGACTGGACAGACGGAGATACTACCTGGACAACCACGGACAGGACAGAGGCGAACAACGGCAGGCGCTGTCTCAAGTGGTCAGGCGACAGTGCAGACATCTGGCTGGCGCTGGAAATAATAAATGCACAGGGGAAGGAGATTGACAATTCAGAGAACGAGAGAGCAAAAGGGTTCAGGGTCACGTTTTCATCAAGCTGGGACTCAACAAATCACACATATGGCTCTACAAATTCCCAGACCTTCGTCGCTTTTGAAGCAGAGGCGGATGCAAATGCAACAGCAGACATGTCCACGCTGCAGGTGAATTACTATTGTTGGGTAGACGCTGCAGGCTTTGCTCTGATGGGTACTCCAGAAGCACATGCAGGAGACTCGTACCAGTCGCCCTTTATCTGCGTAATTGAGAGACTGGCAAGCAAAGAATACAGCGATGGATTCTCTAATTTCTTCTGCTTTACAGATTACAGGTCAGACATGGATAGCTGGAAGGGTGGCGACCCTACAAGCGGATACATGGTCAATTACATGCTCAGGCCATTTGCCTATACAGAGTATGATGAATCTGGAATCCAGTTCTGGAAGGATAAGTGGTATGCGTTCAAGAGCACAGGTAATGGCAAGGTGTACTACATGAAGCCGCTGATATTTAATGACGTGGAAGAAACAATGCCAATAGGCCAGAGTGAGCTGTTCTTTAAGTACTCAACAGAGTCAGGACTGGTAGACGGAGATGTGGTAGCCATAGACGGAGAAACCACAAAATACCTATGTAAATCATTAGCAGGCCCGGATTCTTCACAGATGATACATTACGCGATAAAATACGTGGCATGAGGTGATGAAATGGGATTTACAAGTGGAGCAAAGGTACTAGGAGACATTATAGACGAGATCGCGGATTCTTTGATTGCAAGCTCGGTGAACTGGGTGGAAGGGGATTCAACATGGGACACCGATGACAGGACAACAGGAAATGATAACGCAAGAAGGTGCCTGAAGTACACAGGAGATACAGAAGATATTTGGCTAACTCTGGAAGCCATTAACTCAAACAGCAGGAAGGTTCACGATACTTACTATGCAAAAGGATTAAGGGTATCATTCTCATCAGGGTGGGATTCAGTCAACAATACGTGGTCGGGCACTCCATTCCAGTCCTTCGTGGCTTTTGAAAGTGAATACAACGACACAACCCCAAACAGCAATCTGGAAACGTTGCAGGTCAATTACTTCTTGTGGACAGACAGTTCCGGCTTTGTAATCATGGGTGTACCCGAACCAATAGAAGCAGATAACAGGCAGTCAAGTTTCATTGCAGTCGTGGAGCACATGGGCACTAAAGAATACTCAGATGGCCTGACCAATTTCTACTTTTACCAAGAACTAAACTACAGGGCATCAAGCACAGCAGACAGTGGTGGTTTTGAGATATTCTACGTGCTCAGGCCGTTCTCATATGAAGATTATAACGATGGTGTACAGTTCTGGAGCGACCCAAAGTTCGCACTGAAGAGTAACGGGAATGGAAAGGTGTATTTCATGAAACCGATAGTTTGCAACACATCGGATGAAAAAACGCCAATATACCAGAGTGAACTGTTCTTCAAAGTGTCTACAGGAGCGGGATTAGTTGATGGGGACGTGATAGCAATAGATGGAGAAACGACCAAGTATCTTGTGAAGATGATTTCCTCTCCTGATTCAGGAACTACGATCAACTATGCTATGAAGTACGTGGCATGAGGTGAAGCATGGCATTTGATGCTGTTGTGTATGGAACATATGTGGTAGGATCAGGATTTACTGTAGGGGATTCAATCCCGACAGGAGGCTACAGGTGTTTTATCGTTCCACAAGCTACCATAGGAGATGCACCGCTGGATGTGACCATAACTTATGTAGACCAATTTGGTAATTCGCAAACAGCAGATGTGAGTACCTCTGTAGAAGCAGGAGAAACTTCAGGCAATCACATAGAAATAGCACTGAATGCAGGAGATACCGGAGTCCGGAGTGTGTCTGCTGTTACAGTCACTGGAGGAACAGCAGGTGATGAGTTCACTCTTGAGAGCTGGAATGAGGGTCTGGGCGGGGCACTGGAAGTATGCAGCACAGCCGCAGACCAGCCATATTCTAACACTGGACTTCAGGGCATAAGAGAGTATGCACAGGCTATTCTTATAGAGAACGAGGCGCAGAATGCTCTGCAGTTCGTGGATGATGTGACCACATCGAATGTAGAATATAATGGCAGCAGCTTTGTTCTGGAAACAGAGCAGATCGAGATATATCCGGAGAATAGTTCACAGGTAGACACAGATGATGGTTTCCTTCCGGGTCTGTTCACTCTGGACAACACTACCATGTCCATGAAACTGGACTTGGCAGACGAGTCCGATTACTACAAGATAGACGAGAACTATCAGAGCAAGGGTTTCGAGATAATAGCATCAGGCTTCACTAAGATTACGTTTGATTATGATGTGGTGCTGAATAGTACTTATTTTATTGCTGAGCTGCTGGACAGCGAAGGAAATGTCAAGTGGAGCAAGTCTGGCACAGCTTCGGGAACAGGGCAGGTAGTGAACTTTGTGGACGACTATTGCTTATTCAGGGTCAGGTGTATATCTCCGGAATCACCGAGCGTATATACGTCACCAGTAGACCCCTGGGACAATCATATGTATATAGGCAATGTAGTCCTTGACAGGTTCAAGACATCCGGCTACATCCAACAGGACACCTATATGTATAGGGAGTACATGAAGGAACTGAGACTAATCCATATAGGAGCCACTGAGCCGGAAGATACTGGTGTAAAGGCACAGATAGACTGTGGTGACAGCACTGGTTCGACTACAGGATTTGTAGGACCAACTGGCGCAGGCTCTTACTATCTAACAACTACTTTTAATGAAATATATACAGGCGGAGCTGTAGGCAAGTACTGGAGAACGAAGGTCTGGCTAACAGGAGATGGTAAGTATTCGCCTACCTTTGACTGGCTGAAGTACACTTTCGACCTATGGCAGTACCTTGAGCAGATTATGGTACCAGTGACAGACCCGTCTGCAGAAGTAGTGCCGGTTGCATTTCATCCACTGGGCTGGGTAAAGTCAGAGTCTAATCAGCCGGACTCGCACCCACTGTTGACATCAGCGAGGGAAATGGATTCATCTCCGATAGCAGGCAACATCGTAGAAATATCGCAGGAGCAGACAGAGAACAAAACAGGTCAGGTGGGGATACAGACTTACAGGATACTGTATGATCTGTTTGAGGCACTGGACTTTATCTATGCTTGCTATCTCGATGGAGTGGTGTACAATAGCAACACCTGGGAACTTGAGCAAGAGGAAGTAGAACCGGATTATGGCACGGAGATAGATGACGATGACGGGTTCCTGTCATGCACTTCTAGCATAGATGTAGGAAACAAAGAGCTGTCGATAACGCTGCCAGCAGAGACTGAATTTTCAGTAATAGACTCGGAATATGAGAACCATTCCTTTATCTGGGAGGAGTCTGGCTTCACAAGTATAGAGTTTGACTATGATGTGAGTATCAACAGCAGTTACTTCATACTGGAGCTGGTGGATGCTGATGGGACGGTGAAATGGAGCAAAAACGGTACAGCATCAGGCACCGGTCAGGTAGTATCCATGACCACAACAAGGTGGCAGTTCAGACTCAGGTGCAAGGCAAATTATACATCTCCGGCAGACTGGACAAACTACATCAAGGTAAGCAATATCAAAATGACCCGGTACCCGCTCACGGGAAGTATAGAGATGCCTTGGTACATGTACAGGAGGCACACCATTAGCATGGACACTCTTGAGATGTCGATAACAGATGCAACAGGATGCAATATTAAAGCACAGGTGCTGATAGGTGACGGGGATACGAACACCGGCTGGATTGGGCCTGACGGTACTTCAAGTTCTTATTATCAGGCAGGTTTCACTCCGGTAGATACGAATGGTTATGCAGGCACGTACTACAAGCTGAAGATACTGTTTGAATCAGATGGAAGGTACACGCCTATCTTCCATTACATCAAGGTGCTGCAATATGTAGAATTATATCTTAGGCTGCTACCCATGAAGACCTCGTGGTCTGAGTCCACAGTAGGAGTGGTCATGTCCGGATACGTGGTGGATCAGGATGACGAGGCAATCCTGAACGGTGTGAAGGTAATCCTTGAGAGTACATACGTTTTTGGAAGGGACACGATGGGTGCGGTAAATGCAGACACAGGATTCTATCAGGTATTCGTAAAAGAGGCATATTACGACAAGAGGCACCTGATAGTAAAGGTAGATGGGAAGGTGACGAACATATCGCTACAAGGCTACGGAACACCTACAGCAGTGGATGCAACCACTGGGAACCCGGATAACCAGAACTTGCAATTCTGGAAGGCTCCCCTTTGTAAGTCAGTGGCTCATGTTGATTCACTCGTCACTTATTGAGGTTGAAGTGCTATCGGATAGTGCTTCCTTCAATTTTCCCAGATAACTTTGTAATTCCTGAGCATCCTTTGGATCCTTTGCACCAATCTCAAGAAGCAGTTGCATACCCAGTTGTTGCATTCCATCGATATTTGTTGCTGCAGCTGCATTAAGAGCCATTCCACAACTACTGCAGAAATCTGCAGTTGGCCCGTTAGTGGTTTTGCAACGAGAGCATTTTCGAGGAGTAAGCTCCGAAACCTTATCCTGCTTTTCCTTCAGTCCATAGTGTTCAAGAATAGTGTTATCAACCTGAGCACCCTGAAGATGAAGATATGTTCCAGACATCCTTGTACCGTGTTTCCATCCCATATGCATCTCAAGCTGTGCCTGTGACATGAAGCCTGCATAATCGGTTGCTCGGGAATGTCGAAAAAGATGGTTGTATACCCTCTTCTTAATGCCTGCTTTCTTTGCTGTCCTTTTGATAACCATTCGGATAGCTCCATACTTCATTTCCTTTCCGAAGTTTCTATGACCAATATTCACCCATAGTGGAGCATCTGGGTCGTCTCTAAGAGGATGAATGTCCAGCCACTTGGCAATGTATGGTGCACTGAAAACCAATCTTACTCTACGCATGCCTGTTTTTCCTTTAACCATCACAAAGGCACCAACTTCATCGAAGACAACGTGCTTTATTTTCGCTTCACCAATTTCACCAACACGAGCTCCTGCATCATACCAGCTTGCAGCAATTGCTTTATCTCGTGGGTGGTTGGCACAGTCAATCATACTCATACACTCCTCTTCTGTAAGTAGTTCCTCTGGGAGCATTTGGTCAGATTGTTTGATAGGAGTCTTAATCCACTCGGTCATTTCTGGTTCTTTCCCACCATTGAGCCAGCGGAAGAAACGTTTGATTGTGACTTTGTAGCCTTGTTTAGTCCATGGCTTCTTATCAGATCTTTCCAGCTCTGCCAAAAAGCGATACATATCGCTCATTGTAATCTGATCAAAATCTTTGTCAAAATTCTTGCTGAGTATGTTCAATTGACTAAGATATTTGAGAATTCTTGCATCGGAAAGACCCTCTGCGTACAATACGTTCACAAAAGCAAAAATAGTGTCCTTGTTCTTTTGTGAATAATCTGCTTCTATTATCCTTTGTTCAGCAGTTTGAATACTTTTCTTATAGTTGTATAGTCCCATATCCACTACTTCCTCTTCCCTGCATATATTATGAAAATAAGCAGGGTGAAAGTGTTGGGCTTTTAACTATAGTTTTTACGCCGAGGTTGGGATTTGAACCCAAGCACTCCTCCCGGAGAAACCGGTCTCGAGCCGGTCGCGTATGGACTCCGCGGTTATCGCCGGCGGATTAGTCCGCTCTGCCACCTCGGCACATGGCACTTTGAATCTGAAGGTCTTAATATCTTAAAAAGGTAACGAGCTAATGTTTAGAAGTCAAAAAGGGAACTCTGATTCTTCTTCTGGGTGGCCGGCTCTTCTTTCTTTATGTTCTGTGGAATCTCTATATGGCCGTACTGACCACCGCCACCGGGGTGGATTATCAGCTTCTTTTCTCTGAAAGCAAGAATTGCATTTGCAACACGCTTGTCCAGGAAATCCATTTCGCTGAGCTCTGCTTTCAGGAGAACATTCAATTCATTTTCATATCTTTCCATCAGTCCGTTCCAGGCAGTCTGCACAGCTTTGGTGTTTATGCTTGCATGGCCCAAAGCTGTCATTATTATCTCCGAAAGGGGCATCATGTGTATATAAGGTGGTCTGTGTGGGGGATGCTTTGGCTCATCGAAGTCCGCAAGCTCATTTACCCTGTCTTTAACACCTTTTTTGACCAGGCCACTACATTTACTGCATTTCCAGTTGTTTGCCAGACATTCTTCAAAGTTGTAATGTGTAAAGCATTTGATACATGCAGATTCACTATACTTTCCTTCCTGAGGGTAGAATCCTGCATTATAGGTTACTCCATAGCCATCTTCTCTCATTATCGCTTTTCGCAATCCTTCAAAGGAAAGTTCAGGGACATTGATCTGGTTGAATTCCCGTGCAAGTTTGTTGGACCAAGGGGAGTGTGCATCTGAGTTTGAAAGGAAGGTCAGCCTGTGAAGTTCTTCTATCCTGTCTGCATAGTCGCTGTCTGCACTCAAACCAAGTTCAAGGAATGAAACGTAGTTTGTCATATCGCCATAGCAGCTTTCGAGTGAATCATGGTGCGCATACAATGCGGTCCATGGTGTGAATGCATGGCATGGGCCTATCATTGCATCTATGTCTTTTGCTATCTCGGCGATCTCGCATCCATTTAGCCTGAGCGTAGGTCTTCCGTCAGCCTTAAGGTTGCAATACTTGCTTAATCTCTTCGCAAGCTCTTCAGCTTTTGATATAGATGGTAAGATCAGTAAGTGATGAACTCGACTGTTATCTTCCACTTCAGTAGTGATTATAAAATTTGTTTTCCCGATGATTATAGTCTCATCATCAATTGCTGCTTTTTTTATGTCTTTTAACCATTCGGGATGTGTGCAGTCCCCGGTTGCAACCAGGTCTACACCTTTTTTCGCCGCTTCTTCTGCCATTACAGGCAGTTCCATTTTATTCGAACAAGCCATCGAATATTTGGAATGAAGGTGAAGGTCGGCATTAATTAACATCTTGTTTTAGCCAATGTATCCGAGGTCATCATCATTGACAGTACTCATCTCGGGAATCCCTTTCTGTTGCTGTTCTACTTCCCTAAGCCTTGCAACGATCTTTTCCATTTCTTTGGCACGCTCTTCAAGAGGGCCCACGTTAATATCGAGCTCAAATATCTTGCATATGACCTTTAGCAGTGACTGTGCACTTTTCGGATCAACAAGATAACCGGAAGTAAGCCCCATAAGGCATGCTGCATCTATCTTTTCTAATTTGCTCATACCAAGCAAAAGTCCGGAAGCGCCAACAATTCCTCCACCAGGTTCGTTTTCCTTGAAATTAACTCCGTATTCCTTAAGTTCTTCGATCATTTCCAGGTTGTTTACTGCTCCGAGTACTTCCTCTGAATAGGTCAGTTGTCCGGTGGGGAATCCTCCAAGTGTGTATATTCTCTGTACTCCGAACTCACGGGCAATGTCAAGGTAAAGTGTACAGAGTTTGTAATGTCCTTCTGTTGTAGAACTTTGATGATCTCCTATAAGTGCAATAATGTCATGTTTTTCTGTTTTGCATACATACATCTCATTATTGACCAGGTGGGTCTCACTGTTCTCATCAACAAGGACCTGAGGTGGAAAATGCTGGGAATAGATTTCCAGTATCTTTTCTGCGTTGAGTTCTTCTACCAGGTGTTCTGCAACAAGTTTGCCAACATGGCCAACTCCGGGAAGTCCTACAATAAGTACCGGATTATTTAAATGAACGTTTTCTTTGATACGAATTACTTCTATTTCCTGCATAGATCTCCCTCTTTTCTTGCTAATCTGCGATATTTACCATAAGGATCTTTTGGGGAAAATCTTGCAGGTTGTGGCCTAACAGTTTTCAAACCGCATATGGGGCAAATAGTTTCAAGGGTATATCTGCCACATTTCTGACATCTGAATATCTTTTGTCCCAAAGAGATCTCACGCCTTTACAGTATTATTGTGTCTGTGGAATTCGCCTTTTCCACCAAGCTTCTCAATGGTGTTGATGGTTGCCGTTGCAGACTTCTTTAATACTGCTTCTGCTTTTTTATAGTCAGGAGCTATCACTTTTATGCGATATATTGGAGCACCTGTATAACTGATCTCAACTCTGACTCCTTCTTCATCGTTCTTATTTCCAGCATCCAGTGCTTGCTTAATAATTTCGATTCCATCAGGGAGATAACAATGGAGGTCTACAAATCCTGCAATATCCACAAAAGGCAATTTGATGTTATTCTGAGCGACAGTGACGATGCTTGTAACAAGCTTCTTGTCCATCTTTACTTCTCTTAAAGCATCCTCTGCATTGATGGCAATTTCTTCAAATACGGAATAAAGGCTGCCAAAATTTTCCAGTAATTTGAGCTTTAATTTATCCATTTTATCTTCACTGGTGCCAGTCTCTTCTGCAACGAATTGAAGCCATTTGACTGCCTTCTGTTCGTTTTTCCAGTCCTGTATCTTTGCACGCTTCTGATGCTCGTTTACATCCTTTAGGGATAGGTCTATGTGACGGCGTGAAGGATCCACATTAAGTACTTTACATACAATTTTCTGCCCTTCACGTACATAGTCTCTTACATATTTGACCCATCCGGCCTTGACTTCTGATATGTGGATAAATCCTTCCTTTCCACTAAATTCTTCAAGGGAGGTGTATGCACCAAAGTCCGTAACGTTCTTTACGGTACAGACTACAAAATCCCCGCTTTCGGGCCAAATGTTCTCATCCATTCTAAATCACTTTTATCTACTCGAGTACTTCGAGTATGTGTGTTGTGATTGTTGACTTTCCGCCGGTAGGTTCTGCGAGTGTCCTTCCGCATACAAGGCATGTTACCTTGCGGCTTGCACTGCCGAATATTACCTGCTCGTTCTCACAATCATTGCATTTTACGCGTAAGAATCTGCTTATTGGTTTGTTCATTAAAAATCACTCTGCAAAATCGAATTTCTTTGCTCTGAAGCATGGTCTCTGATGTGCTTTATTACATTCTGAACATCTGTATCTAAGCCATACTCTCTTTGTTGGTTTGTCTCCACCAGGCACCTTTGAGAATTTACCACTGTTTCCAATTCCGGTCTGGCGTTTCTTTTGTCTCTCGATGTGCGTCAATGATGATGCTTTTCCCTTCTTTACTCTTTCTGCAACATGCTCAGTATGCTTTTTACAGAAAGGGCAATGTGTTCTGAATCTCTTTGGAATCTTCATTATCTTCACCTTGATAAGTTGGATATTTTTTATATGATGATTTGTGCCACATTACGTTTTATCAGCCCTTTTACATTCAGGGCAGGTAACACGATAACGTCTTCGGCATGTAAAGTGTAATTGCGATTGTCCATAGCCTTGAAAGTAGGCAGGTCCTCCAGTATTCGCACAACAACGAATTCCTTATTTATATTACTTTTGCCTATCTCATCTTTATTCCTTCGTTCATTCTTTGGATTTGTAGTTATCTGCTGGCCATCTTCATGCTGCTCAGTTTGCAGCTCTTCCTTTTCCTGTGGATCGAGTTCGTCATTTTCTGAACACGTATTCTCTCTGCTTCTGTTTGCCTGTGGGTCAAGTATTGGTTCGATCAGTTCCTTGCGTGATGTATTGATGGCTGTAAGCACAGCATCGTATACTTTTCTCTCTTCAGGAAGCAACTTGCTCATATCCTGAGACGGGGACTTGCTGGAAAATGCATTTGTTGTGGCACTGGTTATTATTTTTCTGATACGGCGGATAAATATCACTTCTATATCTGTGAGCGCACTCTGTAATTCAGCATCAAGCATCTTTGCTTCAACGGAGCGTGTATTGTTTATTCTGTGTATTTCTTCTTCAAGCTCCTTCACATACTTTTCCACGTCCGGGAAAAAGCTTGGATGCAGTGACTTAAGTGCTGAACTGCTTTCTTCCCTGAGCACGCTTTTAAGTTCAGTGTGATCCATATTCCGCTACACCTCTGCACATAAGATATACTGCGGCATATTCAGGTACTTCCTGTATGCCCTCCTCAATCATGAGGTCCTTTCCTTTCATTTGCACAGCAAAAGGTTTAATCGCTTTTATTTTTACCGACTTGTCGCTGAATACAATAGCATCATTTAATGGCTCAAATCCTTCAAGTTCCTCTATCTCAAGAGCTGTGACCTTCATCCCAGATTTACCATGGAGCGAACCGGGAAGGCGTATCAGACGCTTTATGTCCGCGGTGACAGGTTCATCAACACATGCGGCCATCTGAGAAACCCCCTGTTTCACAATTGTTTCCAGAATTTCTTTCTTGATTCCTCCAAGTGCATCCATCTTGCCTTTTCGAAGTGACATCACTCTTGAATCATCCTGGAATATCTCTACAAGATTATTTGCGGTCTTTTTCCCGATACCTTTGAATCCTGTCAGTATCTTTATAGCATTCTCATCTTTGGCCAGGGAGGATATATATGATATTAGGTAGCGATTTATTCTTCCGCCCCATCCAGCTTCATCCTCTGAAGGAAGCACTACCATTTTAGCAGATTCAGTCCCTGCATCCCCTGTAATCTCTCTTTTGGAGAATATATTTTCCAGGTTGAGGCCCTTTGAGCTGACATAATCAACTATTTCTCTTCTTTCTGCACTTCCCAGTGAAAGGACGGATTCCTCGCTGATGTGGAAGTGGTACCCTCTTCCTCCTGAAAACACAGCATGTACTTCAGTTTCGCTAAATCCAAAGTCATCTATGAGGAACTCAAGCAATTTCAATGTTTCTCTTTTTCCTTTTTCAAGCATATCAGCATATGATTTTATATCACCGGGCAGGTGATCGGAGTCAATATCAAATATAAGATCTGCTTTTTGCCAGTTTTTCCCTTTCATCTTTGGGGCACCGGGGTATTCGTAGTATGCCACGGAGTAGTATGCATGTGCCGGACCTATACCTCTGAGGTAATCATATAGCTCACCCTCGGAGCCAAAGGCGCGATGTCTTTTCATGAAAGTATCCTTACCGCTGCTAAACTCGATAAATCCCCATTCCCTTGATGTGAATTCAGGTGGCAGTCTTATTTCTGCCTGGGAGTAGTAATTCTGGAATGCAGATACTAAATATCGTCTTGTACTCTCATTCATCTAATGCCTGTGTCTCCTTGCTGAGAATCATGGTTTGCTATTAAATCTATTTAATGCGTCATAAACCTTATAGTCACCATCCACATAATAGTTCCAGCATGAAGAAGGAAATGACAAGTGCTGATGTGGCTACTCTTGCACTTGAGCTTAGCTCTGATGAGACATCTATCATAGATGCAAAAATAGCCAAAATATACCAACCTGCGACTGATGAGATACGAATTAATCTTTTTATTTATAATAAAGGCAGAGACAATCTTGTCATTGAGGCAGGAAAGCGTGCCCATATGAGCCAGCATCTGCGCCCCAGCCCAAAACTTCCTCAACCATTCCCCATGATGCTAAGGAAGCACATAATGGCTGGACGTATTACCTTTGTCAAACAGTATGATTTTGACAGGATATTGGAGATTGGTGTTGTACGTGGTGGTGTGGATACCATACTTGTTGTTGAACTATTTTCTCCTGGAAACATCGTTCTTTTAAATTCAGAAAGAAAGATAATTTTACCAATGAAACCTGTGACCTTTAAGGGAAGAAGGATACGCAGTGGTGAGGTATACCAATACCCTGAAGCTAAGATAAGTCCAGTGGATGCCGGAGTCGAGGATATTGAAACAATATTCTCCCAGTCTGATGTGGATGTTGTAAGGACCATTGCCACAAGGTTTAATCTGGGTGGTGTCCTTGCTGAAGAGGTGTGTGCAAAGTCTGGTATCAACAAGGCTGAAGCTGCAAAGGATATTGGTCTGGATGGCATTAAGGCTATAGTTTCTGCATTTAAGGATCTCTTCTCTCCTCTTCTCTCAGGAAACTTGAATCCGTGCCTGGTTAAAAAAGAAGTTAAAGGGGAATTACAGGCATTTGATGTTCTTCCATTTGAATTGGATATTTACAGGGATTATGAAAAAGAGTTTTTCCCCACATTTAATGCTGCACTTGATGGCTTCTTCGGGAAGATGTCTGCAGAATCTGTGCAGGAGCAGGTAACTGCAGTCAAAAAGGAGAAAGTTGATATTTTTGAACGCAGGCTCCAGAAACAACAGGATGCTATCAAGAAATTCGGCAAGGATTCTGATAAGCAGACCTTGATAGCAGAAAAGATATATGCTCATTATGTCGAAATAGAAGAGATTGTAGATGTTCTGAAACAAGCCCGTGCAAATGGTTATTCATGGTCTGATATCAAGTCCATACTCAAAAAATCAAAGGATAAGGTGCCGGCTTCAAAATGGATCTTGAATATCGACTCTGCATCCGGAAACATCGTCCTTGATCTTGATGGCGTAAATGCTACGATAGATCTTAAATTGACCGTTCCGCAGAATGCCCAGGTATACTATGATAGGGCAAAGAAGCTTACCAGGAAAAGAGAGGGAGCCTTAAAAGCAATAGAGGATACAAAGCTCGCAATGCAAAAAAGAGAAAAGAAAGTATCCAATAAACGAAAGGTCAACACAAAGAAATACTGGTATGAGCGTTACAGATGGTTCATGTCCTCGGATGATTTCCTTGTAATTGCTGGCAGGGACGCAGATAGTAATGAGGAGATTGTAAAGAAGTACATGGAAAAAAGGGATATCGTATTCCATACACAGGTTCCGGGTGCTCCATTTACAGTAATCAAGACACAAGGCAAAGATGTGCCGGAGCAAACTTTGAAGGAAGCTGCACAGTTTGTGGTTTCATATTCGAGTGTATGGAAATCCGGTCAGTTTAGTGGTGATTGTTACTGGGTAAAACCTGAACAGGTATCAAAAACACCGGAATCCGGTGAGTATCTTAAGAAAGGTTCGTTCGTTATTCGTGGTGAGCGAAATTATTTCCGGGACATGCAGGTAGGTGCTGCTGTGGCACTTCAACTTAAAAGCAGTACCCGGGTTATAGGTGGTCCATTGTCCGCTGTTAGTAAACATGGGGAACATGTTGTTGAAGTCGTTCAGGGCAAGTTCAATCAGAATGATGTAGCGAAAAAGATATACAAAATATACGTTGATAAATTGAAAGAAACCAATTTTGTAAAGCAAATAGCTTCTCCTGATAAAATCGCAAAGATGCTCCCTCCGGGGGAATCTGATATCAAGGTGAACTGAAAGGGTTTTTGTTTCCTGGTCTTATTGTGAAATATTGTATTGATTAATGGTACTGGTCGGAGGATATTGTAATGAGGGTCAAAAAAAGAATATTAAAAGGAAGAGAAGGTGAGATCGCACTAGTTCCTGAAACATTGGATGACCTTTGGCATCTGAAGTATATTATAGAGAAGGGTGATCTTGTTTTTGCTCTGTCCAAAAGGAAAGCCGATGGAGTTGCTGATAAGCTTCGCCCGGAAAAAGTGGAAAAAAAGACAGTAAGGCTTGGTGTCAGGGTTGAAGATCTTGAGTTTCATAAGTTCTCAAACAGGCTGAGAGTACATGGTCCCATTGAGCATGGGATGGATGCAGGTCATTATCATACTTTTAATGTAGAGGAAGGTCTTGATATTTCTATTATAAAATCATGGAAAAAGGACCAGCTTGAACGCATTGATGAGGCCGAAGCAAGTTCAAAACGTCCCAAGGTTGTAATTGTAGCTATTGAAGAAGGTGATGCTGATATTGGTCTTGTGCGGCATTATGGTATAGAGACCTATTCTCATATTACCCAATCATCAGGAAAAGGTGAAGGTACTTTGAGGGAAGTATTTTTCCAGGAAATTACCGGGCAGCTTATTCATGCAGCATCTGAGTCTGAGGCAATTGTTGTTGCAGGGCCTGGATTTACAAAAGAGGATTTCATGAAATACTTACTGGACAAAGAGCCGGAACTGGCATCAAGGGTCATTACTGAAGATATCTCTTCAATAGGTATGTCTGGTTTTCAGGAAGTTTTGAGGCGTGGTGCTGTTGATAGGATAATGGAAGAGTCACGTATAGCTCGTGAATCTCGTCTTATGGATGAGTTACTTAAGGAAATATCAACTGATGGCAAAGTCGCCTATGGCTTGGAAGAAGTGAAGAAGGCTCTGGATTATGGAGCTATTGCAACTCTTCTTGTTGCAGATGAAATGTTGAGGATAGAGCGTGAAAAAGGTGGCATAGATTCATTTTTAAGGAATGTTGAGAACAACCAGGGAAAAATAGTTGTTTTCAGTACAATATTTGAGCCAGGTCAAAAACTACTTGCGCTTGGTGGAATCGCTGCTCTCCTGCGTTTTAAGATCTGATAGAGTTCTAAAATTACTTGGGTTGGATGTCATTTATTTGTTATTTAGTATCACTGAATACGAATAGCTCTTTCAGTAGATTCTATATTCAACAGCTCTTTTCCGTCCATGTATATGTGGATAACACCACCTGATTCGGATACTGTTATGGCGATAGATACCGTATCTCTTGTAATTGCTGCGGCCGATACGTGCCGTCCACCAAGACCTTTTTCAAGGGATATATCTCTTGCATCCACATCCAGATATCTTCCTGCAGCTTCCACTTTTCCATCTTCCGATATAACAAAAACACCGTCAAGCTGGGCAAATTCTTTAATAGATTCCCAGTTCCTTCTGTCCAGAATATCCTTATCTTCTTCATTTTGTCCTGTATATGGATTCAGGATCATTTGATGTGAACGCATCATAACTTCTTCAACATCACCTACTATAAATGCTGTACCTATCTGTTTTCCTTCTCGTCCGGTGTTGGATATGTCAAAAGCCACTTTTAGTATTGCACGCAATAGTTCAGATGATATCCTTTCTTCACACCCACTGAAAACTTTAACTATGTGATTATCAGCAATATTATGTACTATGATTGCGTATGAATCCCTATTTTCTACTACCCCTATCACAGTACCTTCTTCAATTTCTTCCATCATGAACTCAATAGCAGAAATATTTTCCACAAGTTCTGTTTTTCCGGAAGCCTGCTGGTTGATCTTATCCAAAATTAACTTTGATCGGCCTTCTTTTGTTTTGCTGCTTGCCACAAGGTGATCTATTAATGTTTTTTGTTTACGGCTTGCGAAATAAACAGGTATGGATGTCTCAGGTTTTTCTAAAATAATGTCTCCTGATAGTATGATAGCAGTAGACTTCAGCTCTTCTGCAAGCCTTATGGCAGTGTTGACAACTACTTCTGTACTGTCCAAATTATCCCCTCTGTTTATATCAAAGATACAATTACTAATTCGTAATATATTATATATTTTTACTTTATAAATAGAATCTGTTTGCTAGTGATATTTATTTAGGTTTCCAACATAAATAAAAATAGGTGATAGATTTGGTGAGAGCTTTTGTTGCAGTAGATTTCCCTGCGGAGTTGCACAATAAAATAACTGATATCCAGTCAAAGTTCGAAGATTTCAATTTCAAATTTGTAGATCCGCATATGGTACATATTACTATGAAATTTTTGGGTGATATTTCCGATGATAAAATAGCAGAGATTTCAAACGCCCTTGATTTGCTAAACAGTGAACCTTTTGAAGCACATATCAGAGGACTTGGTGTATTCCCAAAACCAAAGTCCTCCAAGGTCATATGGTTGGGTTGCAGCGGGAATTTTGATAAGTTATATGAATTGATAAACAACTTACTTTCTTCCTTTGAGTTTAAAAATAATACTCCTCGTTTCATTGCCCATGCAACTATTGCCAGAGTCAAGTACTTGTCAACAAAGCAAAAAACAGAGCTTTTGGACTTGCTTGAGGAGTTGGCAGACCTAGATATTGGGACAATGCAGGTTGATACGGTAAAACTGAAAAAAAGTACGCTGACCCCGTATGGTCCTGTTTATGAGACCTTGCATGAGGTCAGCCTGAAATGAGTTTCACTCCTTTTATTCATCTTTAATTGTTCTCGTAACTGGAAAAACCACTGGAACGTATGATCCTTTTATCCGTTGTTATGAGCAGACATTCTATGCCATCAAGGTTTTCGACCATATTCATGCCATCTTTTTCTCCAAGAATGAAAACTGCAGTAGCAAATGCATCTGCATCCATTGCAGAACTGGCTATTACAGTTGCACTTATAAGATTCTGTGATGTATAACCTGTTCGAGGGTCTGCTATATGGGAAACTCTTGCAGTATCATTGAAATAGCGCTCATAGTTGCCGCTTGTTGCAACAGCCATATCCTTAATACTCATGATCGTCACAGAATTTTCGCTTTTTTCCGGATTCTGCAATCCTACTCTCCACGAACTTCCATCCGGTTTGTTGCCAATGTATCTGCCGTCACCACCAGCATTTACAAAGCCTGAAGTAATACCATCTTCGATCAGTGAGTCTATTGCCATGTCTACAGCATATCCCTTTGCAATTCCCCCCAGTGTGATTTTCATATTGTTGTTAAGGGTGATCTTGTCCCCATCGATTACTATAGCAGAATAATTTATCAGTGCAAGTGTTTCATTGATCTCGTCAGGTGTTGGATCTTCGTAGCTTCCACCAGGGCTGTATTTGCTTGCCCAGAGGTCTAGAATGGGCTGTATGGATATGTCAAAAGCTCCGTTGCTCCTTTGGGAATAGTATTTTGATCTCTCAATGACATAGACAAGTTCAAGGTCTGCATTATTCACAAATCCCTTCTCATTAAGCATGCTTAGTTCACTATTGTTGTCGTAGTTATTCATTACATTGTCAACATAATACATTTTACTAAAAGCACGTTCAATGGCTTCCAAAGCATATGTTTCGTTGGAACTTAGGACTGATATGCTAACTGTAGTATCCATCAGATTTCTGGTTTGTGAGTAGCTTTCTTGTTCAATGATACTATCGGTGTTCTTGTCAGCGACATAATCTATCATTAATAATACTGTTAAAACCACTATCAGTCCAATGGCAATAGATTTATACCTCATGCTGTATGAACAGAGATAATTAATATTAAACTTATGTACCGTGGAAAGAAGGAAAGCAATTTCTTTCTATTTTGGTTACTATATTCATCTGAAGGAAGTAATAGAATGAGCAATCCCAGCATAGGATCAAGAAAGGGAACAAGTTCAAGCAAGGACAAATATCTTGTTGTCGCCCTTCATCAGTTAATGGAGGAATACGGTTGGAGAGGCATCGAGAAGCACTTTGGTTTTGTGAAACACCACATAATTTATGTAAAACCCGGATCAGCTCTTGATAAAATTGAACTCAAAGCTAATGTACTTGGTAATCGCATGGATGTGGACTTTTCAGGAGCAACTCCGGAAAAAGGTCTTCTTGATAAAGTTTTTGACTTTAATGTACGCGTAGTGCGCAAGTCATATGAGATAGATAAATACGTCTCAAATGACATGAAAATAACAAATGAGCAGCTTTTGAGAAACGATATTATAGTTGTCATCAGACAGCTTGAGGAAGTTGCAGAGGATTGAGGACGAGGCAAGCATGGCTAAATTAAATGTTATTCTTATTGGTATCCTCGTAGTGATGTTCGCTGCATCCGGCGTGTATGCTTTTATTGGCTACAGCGGAAATGAGGCTATGTCAACTCATTTTATGACCGAGCAGAAATGGTCTGACAGTTCGTGCAGTGGTTGTCATATAGGTATGTACGATGAGGTTTCTAAGTCATCTCATGTTAGACAGGATTTGAATAAATGGTCATCTATCATGGAACATGGTGTTGCAGTTGATGATATTGACGAAGACAGAATGTCTGTAACATACGGACAGGTTCACCCAGGTGGTGGTTACATGGCAGACAACGGAGTAGATATTGATTGTATGATCTGTCATGAGCAGGTTGGTGGTTATGACTTTGAGGCACGTGCAGAGAGAATAGCTGCTGGTGATTTCGAGAACGCCAACGAAGCCGCAATTGAAGAATCCAGGGCCCAATTACAGAAAGGGGCATTTTATACGGCAGGCTACATGATCGATGTTCTGGTACCTGCCCCAATTGTAACTGAAATACACGATAAGGTCAATGGTGCTCCAAGCAAGGCGCTTTGTGGAAGCAACTGCCACACCAGTAATATCGCAACAACAGCTGTTGCATGGACACTTGATGACTCTGCTTCTTACGATGTACACGCTAATGTTGGTTGTCAGGAATGCCACAAAACAGAAGACCATAATATTGGTAGCCGTGAACACCTGTTTGCTTCAGGACCAACACATATGGAAACAGAAGTAGGTGTAAAGGACTGTGATTCATCAGGTTGTCACGAAGGTATATCGCATGGTGGAATGGTTGATGCTCACCTCGAATTCATAAATTGTGAGTCATGCCACATTCCATCACTTCCAGGTAGTGATGTCACAGGAACTCCTGTTCTTAAAGAATTCAGCTGGGCGAATGGGGTTCGTGAAGATGTCACATATGATTCAGAGTTCACACCTACGCTTGCATGGTCCAGGGGTGTTTACTACGATCTCCTGCCAATAGCACAGGAACGTGAAGAGGACTCAGTCCTAAAACCATTCAATATTATCACTGGTATCTGGTGGGATGAAGGGACTGACTTGGATGTATTCAACGATCCTGATAATAGTTCTTTAATTGGTGCTCCGATAACTCCTGCAGATGTGCTCAGTGCAGATATGAACAACGATGGTATTGTATCTGAAGATGAGATCCGATCATATGATGGTGACATGGATGGTAGTCCGGATTATCCAAATGCAGTTCTTAGGCATGTGGATATGTACTATCAGGTAAGCCACAATATTGTCAGTTCCAGTGTAGGTCTCGCTGAACCGCTTGAATGTGCAGATTGCCATGGAGTATCAGCTTCAGATACACTTCAGAATGTTCACTTTGGAGATAATGTGCGAGATTGTTCCGAATGTCATGATCCTGTGCCTGTGATCAACTGGAATTTATTGGGTTATGATAGTGATCCGGCAGAGACTGATCCGGCGACTGATTTCTCCGCTAAGACGATCAGTGTGACAATTCCAGGTGCAAAGCCGGTTGAAGTAGAAAGGGAACCTGCATTCTAAGGAGTTGGTAATGTGGAAATCAAAACATTGGATAAATTGCCCGAAAAAATAATCATTCCACTTAGACAGCACAGGGGTGCTGTCTGTGAACCTCTTGTGAAGAAAGGTGACAGGGTTCTTATTGGACAAAAGATAGGTGATAGTGAAGAATATTATTCATCTGCAGTCCACTCAAGTGTCTGTGGTGAGGTCATTGCCATTGAAGAGGCTGCCCATCCTGATGGTAACAAGGTATTGAGTGTTATTATCCAGCCGGAAGACAGCAATGAGGCAGTTGCATTCACTCCCAACAAGGAACTAACACCTGAAAAACTTGCAGGACTCATAAAGGAATCTGGTATTGTGGAGCATTACGGGATGCCCACTCATACTGTTCTTAAACCAACTGGCAAGAATATAGATACAGTGCTTATAAATGCGACATCATCCGAATGGATTGGTGGTACATTTGCCACTCCCAAAGAATATGCGTCCCAGGTAATTGATTCCCTCAAGTTGCTTATGAAAGCAGCCGGTGCCAAAAAGGGAGCTATTGTATTGAGGAATGATGATAATGAGTCCATCAAAGCATTTGAAGGCATTGAAGTCAATAATAAAAAACTAAGAGTTGCTCCTCTTATAGGTGGCCGTAAGATAGGTTACTATTTTCATGAGCAGGAATCTGATATTGTTGTCCTGTCTCAGAAACATATTTACGGGAAAAAAATCCTGAATTTCTTTACTTATAATGTAACAGGAAGGCAGATTAAAATAGGCTGTGACCCCACAGATGTCGGAGTTGCAGTTTGTGGTATCAAATCTGGCAAGGCTCTTTACGATGCTGTTCATGAAGGCAAGCCTTTTTATGACACAGTTATTTCTCTTGAAGGTGTTTCAGATAAGATGCAATATATTCTTGTAAGAATTGGAACCCCCTTCAAGGATATTATTGAAGCCTGTGGCTTTACTGGTGATATTGGAAAGATAATTGCCAACGGTGTAAGAACTGGTGTGGCTCAGTACACTGACATGGTTCCTGTGACAAAAGGGACTACAAGAATAACCCTGCAGAAGCCTGAAGAGGTTATTCGGGATGAGTCGATAGCATGCATCCATTGTGCACGTTGTGTGGATGTCTGTCCGGTTGAGCTAATTCCAAGCCGTCTTGCTGTTCTGGCAGACCAGGGTCGTTTTGATGAATGCAGGCAAATGCATATTCAGAATTGTATCGAATGTGGTGATTGTGCGGCAGTCTGTCCATCAAAAATACATATACTACAGCTTATAAGATATTCAAAAGATGCAATAGAGATGGCCTATGAAGACTTACCTTCAAAGGAATCATCCAATCTGAAACTTGGCTGTGGCTGCGGAGGCGAGTAAAATGACATATACGATTTCAGCTCCTCCTCATAAGAAAACAAGATTTGATTTCAAGACACTAAATATAAGTAAAATAATCGCTTTGCTCCCTTTATGTTTTGCAGCGATATACTTCTTTGGTATTCCTGCACTCGGGATTATCATTGCGTGTGTATTGGCGGCTGTGGCAACAGAATTTGCTATTCAGACAATGGCCAAGCAGAAAGTAACGATCGCTGACGGACATGCAGCTCTTGCAGGACTTATGCTTGCACTTCTGATCCCGCCTGAAGCTCCTTTATGGATAGCGGTTTTTGGTGGTTTTTTTGCAATAGCAGTTGGTAAACATGTTTTTGGAGGAATCGGCTCTTATATCTTTAACCCGGTTCTTGTGGCCTGGGTGTTTATAAGAAGTGCATGGTCCTCTTATATGGTGCCTTTATCCGTCCCTCATACAGGTCAATTCTCTGATTTTATACTTGAGAATGGTGCAGGTCTGATGGTGGATGTTTCTCCGATACTGCTTATCGGTGGTGTATACCTTATTTACAAGAGATATGTTGAATGGAGAATTCCTTTGGCATTCTTTGTAACAATGATAGCATTACCACAAACAATGTTATTTATTTCAGGTGTAGTTACTCTAGTTCGTGATGGTGTCATGAACCCACTGATGTATATGTCACAGTTTTTCACTTTCCTTGAAATGAGTCCCGAATTACCATATTCAATGATAGGGATTGTCTTTTTTGGTATACTTTTCCTTGCAACTGACGGACCAACTTCTCCGGTAACTAAAAGTGGACGTATCATATACGGCATTATATGCGGTGTACTTGTTTTCATATATGGTTACTTCAGCAACTATGTTGATGGAGTATTATACGGCATCTTCCTTGCAAACTGTGTAGCTTCTTTCATAGAGTTCAATACCATGCCGAAATCATTCGGAACAAAGTCACTTCCGGAGAAAATATACCGAAATATCATGGACAAGATTCCTGCATCCCTAAAATTCGAGGTGATGAAAAATGAGTGATTCCAATAAGGAAACGGTTGTAATTGTAGGTAAAATAGTCCTTATATCAATCGTGGCAGCTGTCTTGTTAGGCATCACTTATGTTCCTACAAGCGAGCAGTTAAAGGTCAATGAGAAAAATACCCGGATAGCGATCTTAGGTGAGCTCATTCCGGAAGCCGGCAATAACTTCGAAGCTGTTGAAGGCGATGTGCTTGATGAGGATGGCAACCGTAATGTTCTTTACTACCGTGCAAAGGATTCTTCAGGTAGTATCATTGGTTATGCTTTCTTTAAAGAGCAGACTGGTTCTCAAGGTCCGCTGGTTATAGCAGGTGCTGTCGATGACTCATTTGGAACAGTTCGCGGAATGGCTGTTTTAAGTCATGAAGAAACGCCTGGTCTGGGTGCAAAGATAGTAGAAGATAAGTTCAGGAGTCAGTTCAATGATATTCCAGTGGACTCACTGAGTCTTTCCAGCTCAGGTGGAGCAGTTGACTCTATTACCGGTGCAACGATATCTTCCCAGGCTGTTATAGATGCACTTAATTCTAAAATAATTGAGATAGAAGAGGCAGAGAAGTGATATTATGGATCCTTTAAGTGAATATATTCGTGGTATTACACGAGACAACCCGATCTTCGGACTTGTTCTGGGCCTCTGTCCTACGCTGGCAGTGACCACATCAGTCGAAAATGCGATCGGTATGTCCGCAGGTACTGCATTTGTGTTAATTTGTTCGAACGTTTTTATTTCAGCCCTGAGAAAACAGATCCCTACGGCTGTAAGACTTCCGATCTTCATTATCATTATAGCGACCTTCGTGTCTATTGTAAAGATGATAATGCAGGCATATTTCCCACCAATGTACGCAGCGTTAGGTGTTTTCATACCGCTTATTGTGGTAAACTGTATCATTATCGGACGTGCTGAGGCTTACGCTAACAAGAATAATGTGTTCTACTCTTTCATAGATGGTCTTGGTATTTCCACAGGTTTCCTGTTGGTACTGGTGCTCATCGGTGGTATAAGGGAAATTCTAGGTACGGGAGAGATAGTAACATTTGGCTATACTTTGATCAACCTACCTATCAATCCGTCAGTGACCACAATGATATTGCCACCGGGTGCTTTCCTTACAATAGGGGCACTAATGGGAATTGTGAATTATCAGAAAGAAAAGAAGAGGGCAAAGGGTGGTTAAAATGGTAGAAAAAGCATTATTTGCCATCTTTATGGATGGTATCTTCATTAAAAACTTCCTGCTTATCCAATTCCTTGGACTCTGTTCTTTTGTGGGCGTGACCAAGGATGTCAAGAGTGCTGCAGGAATGTCCGGAGCAGTGGTCTTTGTTATGGCGCTGGCATCTACTGCGTCATATCTGATATATACCTACATCCTCGTACCGACAAAGATGGAATTCCTTGATCTTATCAGTTTCATTGTTGTAATAGCAGCACTTGTGCAGCTGGTGGAGTTTGTTGTAAGGAAGAACATTCCATCACTTTACCGCTCACTTGGTATTTACTTGCCACTGATAACAACCAACTGTGCGGTTCTGGGAGTTGTATTGTTTAATGTGAACTTCGAATACAACTTCATACAAAGTGTTGTTTTTGGTATCTCTGCAGGTCTTGGATTTACCCTTGTCATGCTTTTGATGTCTGCTATCAGGGAGCGTTCAACCTTTGTGAACGTTCCTTCATTTATCAAAGGACTGCCACAGGCATTCTTTATTGCAACCATGCTTTCTATGGCTTTTGTTAACTACTTCTGGGTGATTCCTATATGAGCGAGCTAGTTACTTTACTTGCACAGGCCGCAGGCATCCTTGGTGGTCTTGGGCTTGCTGTTGGTGTTATGCTCATTGCGGCATCAAAGAAGTTCAAGGTAGAGACCAATCCACTTGTCGATGAGATCGTGGATGTTCTTCCGGGGGCTAACTGTGGTGCATGTGGTTATGCAGGATGTGCTGACTTTGCAGAACGTGTGGTAAACGAAGGTGCTCCTATCGATGGTTGTCCAGTTGGTGGCTTTGAAGTTGCCAAGGAAATAGGTGGTATACTCGGTCAGGACATCTCCGTAGGTGAAGAGCAGTATCCTTTTGTCAGGTGTAACGGTGGTATTAATTGTGTTGACCGTTTCGAGTACGTGGGTTTAGAGGACTGTAAAGCTGTCATGTTGCTCTCAGATGGGGAAAAAGGCTGTAACTATGGATGTATGGGCAGGGGAACCTGCGTGCGCGCATGTCCGTTTAATGCTCTTTCTATTGGTGAAGACCGTTTACCCCATGTGAACAAGAATCTCTGTACCAGCTGTGGATTATGTATTGCTTCATGTCCAAATAACATTCTGGTGTTTGCAAAGGAATCTGAAAAAGTTCATGTACTTTGTATGTCACACGATAAAGGCAAGGCTGTAAAAGCGTCCTGCAATGTGGGTTGTATCGGATGTAAGATATGTGAGAAGAACTGTCCGGAAGAGGCTATAACGGTAACTAATTTCCTTGCGGTGATCGATCAGGAGAAATGTACTGCATGTGGAATATGTGTGGAAAAATGTCCACAGAATACAATTGCTATCAGGTGATCATATGACATATAAAACAAAGATAGGCCTGGATGAGAATATCGTAGCAGCACTTGGTTATCTGGGGTTCTGGATAACAGGGATAATCTTCCTGTTGATAGAGCCGGATAATAAATTCGTCAGGTTCCATGCAATGCAGTCACTGCTTATATTCCTTCCAGTTTCATTATTGATTTTTATAGTGGGATGGATTCCATATGTTGGCTGGATAATTGCAGATTTTCTTGGATTCGCTGCACTCTTTTTGATATTGATATTTGCAATAATCGCATACAGGGGAATTCTGTTAAAGTTTCCTCTTGTGGGTGGATATGCTTACAAACTGATCAATCAATAAGTCATACAGGAAATGCCTTATCTGGCATTAAACCCTGTATCTTTTTTATTTACGAAAGCTTAAAAAACTACATCTTCCTATTATTGCAGAAATATACACTTTTATGCGGAGGGTTTGAAATTAAAGAAGAGATATGGATTGAAAAGTATAGGCCTTTTAAGCTCGATGACGTGGTCGGTCAGAAAGAGGCAATAGACAGGCTCAAATCGTACGTAAAAACAAGGAACCTTCCACATCTTCTTTTCTCAGGTCCTCCTGGGGTTGGAAAGACGGCAACTTCAGTGTCCATTGCACGTGAGCTTTTTGGAGATTCATGGCGTGAGAACTTCACAGAACTCAATGCTTCTGATGAAAGAGGAATTGATGTTGTCAGGACAAAGATCAAGAATTTT
Organism: Methanolobus sp.; assembly: GCA_034008115.1. Lineage (GTDB taxonomy): Archaea > Halobacteriota > Methanosarcinia > Methanosarcinales > Methanosarcinaceae > Methanolobus. The sequence continues at coordinate 1,322 of JAVEPM010000002.1, read as the reverse complement.
GCAAAAACATCACCAATTGGGGGTGCAGATTTCAAAGTCATTTTCCTTGATGAAGCTGATGCCCTGACATCAGATGCCCAGTCAGCCCTGCGGCGTACTATGGAACGTTATACCAATAACTGTCGTTTCATTCTTTCATGCAATTATTCGTCCAAGATAATAGAACCGATCCAGTCCAGATGTGCTGTTTACAGGTTCCGCCCGCTTTCAGACGATGCTGTTGCTGAACGTGTCCGTTTTGTGGCAGAGAAAGAAGGTCTGGATATCGCCGATGATGGTGTGGATGCCATCACCTACATTGCTCAGGGTGATATGAGAAAAGCGATAAATGCCCTTCAGGCCGCAGCTCTTGTTGAAGAGACCATACATAAGGATGCGATATACAAGATCACCGCAACAGCCAGGCCTGAGCAGGTACGTGAACTTATTACGACCGCTTTGGAGGGTAATTTCAGTGCTGCCAGAAAACAGCTTGATGTTCTTCTGCTTGAACAGGGTCTTTCAGGTGAGGATGTGGTCGGACAGATATACAGGGCTATGTTTGAAATTGAAATTCCTGAAAAAAGGATGGTCGAACTTATAGATGTTATAGGTGAAATCGATTTCCGGCTAACGGAAGGGGCAAATGAAAGAATACAGCTTGAATCCCTGCTGGCACATTTTGCATTATCTGCAAAGGAAGATCAATGAGTCTTGAAGCATTTGTACTGGATTTACTTTCTTCAGTACCTCACTGGTTTGCAACGGTCATAATCGGTGCCCTGCCTGTATTTGAGTTAAGGGGAGCCATACCCATTGCTTTGGGTGTATATGATATGGATCCGCTTGCTGCTTACTTTTTTGCAGTGCTGGGTAATATGCTACCTGTGTTTCCACTGCTTCTTTATCTTGATCCTGTTTCAAACTACCTAAGGAGATATACGATATTTGATCGATTTTTCTCCTGGCTGTTTGGAAGAACTCAGCGTAATCACTCGGAAAGATTTGAAAAATACGGTATTCTTGCACTGACTTTATTTGTGGCAATCCCGTTACCTGTTACAGGTGCATGGACCGGGTGTGCGGCAGCCTTTGTTTTTGGAATTAAGTTCAGGCATTCTTTGCTGGCAATTTTTGCAGGTGTACTTATAGCCGGAATTATAGTCAGTGTTGTTACATTGACTGGGATAGGTCTTTTAAGTCTTATATGATGCTTTTAACTCACATTCCGCAGGTCGACAATAAAAGTTCATCATTTTGCTTGGTAATGATTTTGATTATATGCTCTGGAAAATATGTTCTGCTTGTTCAATAAGAATGCAACCAAAACAAGCTTTTCCTGA
>JAVEPM010000061.1:0-20406 GCA_034008115.1 Methanolobus sp. | reverse complement strand
GTCAATTTCCATTATGTGAAAGAAGCCATAATGGTCTGTTTCTATACCCTTTTGGTTAGAGCGTATCAATCTAATTTCGCTCATTACGATTGACGATCCTTGTGATGGTTCAACATGTGTTTCTTCATAGTACTTTTATCCTAGCAGATTATCCAAGTTAGATTCTCGAATTTCTCCACATTGTTCTATGGGCTTCACACCCCAACGTTGCCATCAGCGCATGCCATAGTAGGATTATCCCAAATGGTGGGGGTAGCGATTTCGCAATTCATATAATATCTTCTTGTCGCACTCTTTCCTATCGTCTACTTGTTTTTGATAATTTCTCCTTAACAAGTGGTCTGGTCAACCAGAGCTTTAAAAAGCTCCATCCTCGGCAGCACTAGCGGCCAGCGTGGGGTAGGTAACACTCACATACCTATGATAAACCATGACCCGAACAGGACAAGGAACAGTCCACATGACATTAGTACCCTTTCATAAACTTTTGGGGACATGAGTATTTTCCCTTTGCTGAATGATGCGGACACAAAGGTGAAATATCCCAGGTCTGCAAGCCAGTGCCCTGCCATAAACATCACTACTGCAATAATGCCAATTTCAAGTCCCTGAAGAATAAGTGCACTTCCAGCTGCAAGCCACCATAACCAGAAATAAGGGTTTGATGCCGAAGTTACTATTCCAGCTAAAACAGGTTTTGATGTTGCTTTATCGTGTTCGTGCATTGAGCTTGCAGCACCTTTTGCGTTCTTCATGGTCAGTATCCCGAACACAACAAGGGTGACTCCTCCGAAGATGGATATTGCCACTATTGTATTGTCACTCACTGCGGTGATGCCGAATATTATCAGTATGCAGACCAGAAATTCCAGGATTGCATGGCCGACGAAAATCTCAGGACCAGCTTTCCATCCCTTCTTCAAGGAAGTATCTATTGTAGCGAAAAGCATTGGTCCGGGTACTAGCGCACCTGTCATACCAACGACAAACCCAATTGTCAACATCTCAAGAAATTCTAGCATAGCTTATACTGCTTAATCCCTCAGATGTTAAAACAATTTGGCAAAAAATATAAAAAAAGTATCTGAAACAAAGGAAAAAGTGCTACAATCTTCCTTTGTTTCAAAAATAGAACGGTTTCTTAGAGAATGATCTCAATGTCAAGCTCTTCTGCAAGTTCTTTGTACCTGTTACGGATGGTGACTTCTGTCACACCTGCAACATCAGCTACCTCACGTTGTGTGCGGCGTTCTCCACAAAGAATGGATGCAATATAGATAGCTGCAGCAGCTACACCGGTTGGACCACGGCCACTGGTAAGCTCTTTCTCGGAAGCCTGCCTGAGAATCTCAACTGCCCTTGACTGTACTTCACCTTTAAGAGTAAGTCCTGAGCAGAATCTTGGAACATAATCTATTGGTGATGTTGGCATGAGTTTCAGGGACAGTTCTCTTGAGATAAAGCGGTATGTTCTGCCAATCTCTTTCCTGCTTACCCTTGATACTTCTCCGATCTCGTCCAGCGTTCTTGGGACACTACATTGGCGGCATGCTGCATACAATGCGGCTGCGGCAACACCTTCAATGCTCCTTCCACGGATGAGGTTCTTATCAACTGCTTTCCTGTATACTACAGCAGCAGTCTCACGAACAGTTCTTGGTAGACCAAGAGCAGATGCCATACGATCCAGTTCAGATAATGCGAACGCAAGGTTCCTTTCCGTAGCATTGCTTACTCTTATCCTACGCTGCCATTTTCTCAGCCTGTACAACTGAGCTCTATTCTTTGATGAAATGGATTTACCGTATGAGTCACGGTTTCTCCAATCAATCATAGTAGAAAGACCTTTGTCGTGGATAGTGTAAGTCATTGGTGCGCCCACACGGGAACGCTTCATTCTTTGGTCATGATCGAAAGCACGCCATTCTGGTCCTTCGTCAACGAACTCTGCGTCAACTACAAGACCACATTCTGAACAGACAAGTTCTGCCCTCTCGTAATCCTGCACAAGGTTGCGGCTGCCACACTCGGGGCACTGGACCTTTGCTTTTTCTACATCCTGATTTTTATCCTTTTCTTTACGTGCTTTTATCATTGCCCGTATCTTCTCCCTTTCGGAAGTATCGGAATATCGTACCCTTTCAACTTCAACCATTCAATCACCTTCAATAAACATTCAAGAAAATATATTTGACAAGTATCATTTTAGTCACTCGTATTGTAACTATGTATGATCCAATGAAATCCATCATTGAACGTAAACACGCTCATTTACAAGTTTTTCTAATCCGGCAGCTATTGTTCTCTTATCAGGTTTCAGAGTAAAATAGGGGTGGTCAACAGGACCAAATATAGCAGAAACTTTTCCAATGGGCTTAATGGATTTGTCCAAGACAAAAATGTTAATTATAGGTATCTCCTTCATTGAGCCAGAAAATTGTTTCACATCCCCTCTGACAACGATTTCTTTCTGCTTTGAAATATGCAGTACTTTACCTAATCTTTTCATATGCTTTCATTCATTATAGTTAGATTAATTATATTTAGATTTTATACTATAAGGGACATTCATAGTATATAAAGATATGGTGTGTGTTTAAATATTTGTTTTTTTCAATACAAAAATATACCTATTCTTTTTAAACTACTATCTTAGTTGCAGACCACAAGCTTAAAGGGATAAAAAAACAATTGTGGCACGATTTACAGCACTAATTTGAATTATTATACTTAAATGACCATCATATATTCTTATGCGTGGAGGAAATTCGGTGGCAGATAATAAATTTGTATACTTTTTCGGGAACGAAGAAACTGAAGGTAAAAATAGTATGAAAGACCTGCTTGGTGGCAAAGGAGCCAACCTTGCAGAGATGGCCAATCTGGGAATCCCTGTCCCACCAGGATTCACCATAACAACTGAGGTTTGTTTACTTTATCTTGATAAAGGAGCTTATCCAACCGAAGTTATCGACCAGATAAACAATGTAATATTAAAGCTTGAAAAGGTAACTGGCAAGAAGTTCGGAAACAATGAAAATCCTTTGCTTATTTCAGTCAGATCCGGTGCACGGGTTTCTATGCCCGGTATGATGGATACTGTTCTAAATCTGGGATTAAATGATGATACTGTGGCAGGTCTGGCAAAGAAGTCAGGCAATGAAAGGTTCGCTTATGACAGCTACCGCAGATTCCTCACCATGTTTGGTGATGTTGTACTGAATATTGACCACCATAAGTTCGAATCTGTTCTAAGTGCAAAGAAAAAGGAACTCGGTGCAACTCTTGATACGGAACTTAAGGCAGAGTCTCTTAAAGAGCTCGTTGAGACTTTCAAGAGTATAATAAAAGATGAAACAGGTGATGATTTCCCCCAGGATCCACGCAAGCAACTCCAAATGGCTATTGATGCCGTATTCAACTCATGGAACAATCAGCGTGCGATTACCTACAGACGTCTTAACAACATCCCCGGTGAATGGGGTACAGCTGTAAACGTGCAGTCGATGGTCTATGGTAATATGGGTGATACCTCTGGCACAGGTGTGGCATTTACAAGAGATCCTGCAAAAGGAGATAAGTGCTTCTTTGGTGAGTATCTGATAAATGCTCAGGGAGAAGATGTCGTTGCTGGTACAAGGACACCTAAATCAATAGCAACCCTCGAAGAAACAATGCCTGAAGCTTATGCAAGACTTGAAGAGATCTATAAGAAACTGGAAAACCATTTCAAGGACATGCAGGACATCGAATTTACCATTGAAGATAGTAAATTATACATGCTCCAGACAAGAGCAGGCAAACGAACTGCTGCTGCAGCCCTGAAAATTGCTGTTGATATGGTAAATGAAGGACTAATTGACAAACGAACAGCTATTATGCGTGTCACCCCCGAGCAGATCGATAAACTTTTACATCCAACTATTGATTCTCAAGCTGAATATAAAATTCTTGCCACAGGTCTTCCTGCATCCCCGGGAGCCGCTGTTGGTAAAGTCGTTTTTACTGCAGAGCATGCTGAAGAAATGGCAAAGAAGAATGAAAAGGTCATTCTTGTCCGTACTGAAACCTCTCCTGAGGATATAGGTGGGATGGATGCTGCGCAGGGAATCCTCACAGTAAGAGGGGGTATGACCTCTCATGCTGCTGTTGTTGCAAGAGGTATGGGCAAACCATGTGTTGCCGGATGCGGGGCAATAACTATTGACATGGCTAGCTCAACATTCTCAGTTGCAGATATTACTGTGAATGAAGGAGACTACGTTACTTTGGATGGAGCCACTGGAGCCCTTATAATTGGAAAAGTCGATCTGATCACGCCTAGTGTAAGTGGTGAACTTGACACACTTCTTTCATGGACAGATGAAATAAGGGACATGGGTGTCAGGACAAACGCAGACACACCACATGATGCTCAGGTTGCAAGGGAATTCGGTGCTGAAGGCATCGGACTTTGCAGAACCGAACATATGTTCTTTGGAGAAGAACGCATCCCTGCAGTAAGGGATATGATTCTGGCTGAAGATGTTAATGTGCGAAAAGCTGCTCTTGATAAGCTTCTTCCAATGCAGAAAGAGGATTTCATAGGTATTTTTAAAGCAATGGAAGGTTATCCTGTAACCATTCGCCTTCTTGATCCGCCTTTGCATGAGTTTCTCCCAAAACACGAAGAGCTTGCAGCTAAGTTAAGGGTACTTGAAGCAGAAGGTGGCAGTGCCAAAAACATTGAAGATATTAAAAAACTGATGGAACGTGTTGAATCCATGGTAGAAATAAACCCGATGCTAGGACATCGTGGTTGCCGTCTTGGAATCACATATCCTGAGATCTATGCAATGCAGGTGCAGGCTATAATAGAAGCTGCATGTGAACTGAAAAAAGAGGGAATGGACATAGTTCCTGAAATAATGATACCTCTGATATCTCACGTCAACGAACTCCGTTCTGTCAAGAAGAATCTGGTTGAAGTCGCAGAAGCCGCAATAACCAAAAACGGTATTGAACTGGATTATCTTGTAGGCACAATGATCGAACTTCCAAGGGCTATTATGACCGCAGACAAGATAGCAAAGGAAGCAGATTTCTTCTCATTTGGAACCAATGATCTTACACAGACAGCCTTTGGTTTCAGTAGGGATGACGCAGGTAAGTTTCTTCCTTTGTATGTCGAAAATTCCATACTTGATAACGATCCTTTTGCAGTCCTTGACCAGGAAGGCGTTGGTGAACTTGTCAGGATCGGTATTGAAAAAGGACGCTCCACAAAACCTGATCTTAAAATTGGTATATGTGGGGAACATGGTGGAGAGCCAAGTTCTGTGAAATTTGGATATAACGTCGGACTGGACTATGTAAGTTGCTCACCCTTCCGTGTACCAATTGCAAGACTTGCAGCTGCACAGGCTGCAATTGAAAAACAGGATCATTCCTGATTTTTCAATACTTTTTCTTTTTTAAGTTTAAGCTTTATTTTCAATTCTTAGCCTAAGCTAAGAATATTTATATGTTAGGACACCTACAATTGCTGCATCCTCGTCTTAAATAAACAAATAAATAAATAAATAAACAAATAAATAAATAAATAAATAAATAAATATGAAGAGAGTAGCTCTTCAAAAAATAAGGATTAGATCAATATGATCTTGTGATCATATGATCTGCAATTGCCAGAAGTATGGTCTTTGCCTCTGAATCTTCAACGACATCAAGAAGCTCTTTACCTTTATCCACATAATCCTGTGCAAGATTCCTTACATAATCTATGGATCCTGCCTCTTCCAACTGGCGGACAGCTTCATTGATCTCTTCTTGTGTGGCTTTTCCTTTGCCAAATATTTTAAGGTCCACACCATTCTCCAGGGCGTGTATGACAATAAGCGTCTTCTTTCCATCCAGAAGGTCACTGCCTCTTACCTTTCCCAGTACTTCTTCAGGGCTTGTCATATCAATGACATCATCATATATCTGGAAAGCTATACCAATTAATCTTCCACACTCATAAAATGCATCGGCAACTTCTTTGGATGCACCGCCCAAGATGGCACCTATCTGCAAGGAAGCTGCATAGAGTACCCCGGTTTTCTTCTCGATCATTTCGAGATATTCTTCCTTTGTAACATCTGTACGTCCCTCAAATTCCACATCAAGCCACTGGCCTTCACAGATGTCTCTGCATGTCTTGGAAAGTATGGCGATACATTTAAGGACGCGCTTAGGCTCTCCTGATGCATGTGCCAGTATCTCAAAAGCTTTTGAATAAAGAGTATCACCAGCAAGGATGGCTCCTGCCTCTCCCCATTTGACATGGACTGCAGGCATTCCGCGGCGTACATCATCCCTATCCATTATGTCATCGTGGACAAGTGTGAAATTATGGACCAGCTCTACTGCCACTGCAACCGGAAGAACAGTTTCAAGATCAGACCCCACAGCTTCTGCCGCAAGGATGACTGTTGCCGGACGTAGTTTTTTACCTCCTGCATCTGGAAGGTATCTGGCTGCCTTATAAAGCTCATGTGGTTTGTCGATAGGAAGGTAATCCTGGATACCCTTATCGACATGCATTGAGCGCTTTTTAATCTCTTCGTTCAAATCCATAAAGATCCCTTTCTAAACCAATTACTCTTCCTCAATGTAGAGTTCTTCTCCATTCCTCAGGAGGTGGAGAGTATCTCCAAGTATGTATCCTGCATCTTCTGCCATCTGTATGTACTCACTATGCATCTGTATAGTTCCATGTGCAGGAACCACATGTTCAGGCTTGAGCATTTTGAGGAGTTCCCAGTGGTCCTCGCGGTATGCGTGTCCTGAAACATGGACATTATCATATATCCTGGCTCCGCGCATCTTCAATTTTGTTTCAAGTGCATAGCGGTTTGCCTGTGTCATTGGATTTGGTATTATATTAGCAGAGAATATAACCCTGTCACCCTTGTCTATCTTAAAAGGTGTCTCCCCACTTGCAATTCTTCCAAGCACTGCACCAGGTTCTCCCTGATGACCTGTGACCACTGGCAGGTACTTATCTTTCCCGTCTTCCATGATTCTTGCAAGAGCCTTGTCTATTTCCCTGCGGTTTCCATAGATCTCTACTGTTTCAGGAAGATTGATGTATCCCATCTGATGTGCAGTTGCAATGTACCTCTCCATGGATCTGCCCATAAGTACAGGGATTCTTCCCATCTCTTCTGCGAATTTAACAATAGAATTCACACGGGCTACATGTGATGCAAAGGTTGTTACAACCATACCTACATCTGATTCTTCTGTCTCGATAAGTACATCCCTTAGCATTGAATGAGCTATCATCTCAGATGGAGCTTTTCCGTTACGCCCAGAATTTGTACTTTCTGTAATAAGTGCAATAACTCCTTCTTCTCCAAGTTGCTTGAGTCTGTCAAAGTCAGGTGCTTCTCCAAGTGTGGGTGTCCTGTCAAGCTTAAAGTCACAAGCGTAGACTATAGCACCACTTACTGTATGGACGACAAGGAAAATAGTATCAATTATACTGTGCTGGGTATTGACAAATTCGATGGAAATATCTTTTGTGATCTCCATTGTGCCACCGGCATTCATTGACACTATGTTGTTCTTTACTCCGAATTTTCTCTCGGATTCTATCTGATGTTTAATGAGGGTTGTCGTATAAGGAGTTCCTATTATAGGAGCTGTGTATCTGTGTGCAAGTTTTGATATTGCACCAATGTGGTCAAGATGACCATGTGTGCAGACAATTGCACGTACATTGCCGTTGACTTCCTTCATGATGGTGTCGTCAGGAATGGCTCCCATCTCAATAAGCTCAAGTGAGTGCATCTTGTCGATCTCTACGTCCTCGTGTATCTGGACTCTGTCCAGACGAAGGCCCATATCAACGATGATTATATCATCATTGATCCTAATAGCAGTCATGTTACGGCCCATTTCATTATAGCCGCCAACTGCAATAATTCCTATTTCAGTCATATGTATTACTCTTTAATTATTATATATATTATTTAAATATCCCTAATTTGATGAATGTTAAACTCTCTGAAGATCAGTGTTCTTTGAACGAAGAGCAAGGTCTTTTACGTTAAAGCCACGCATTTCAAGATATTCTCTTGTCCAGCCACTGATTACAGTGGGTGCCTGATGCAGGTCTTTCACATCCTGGTAGCCACAAAGGAACATTGCTACTTTGAGTTCATTCAGCATATGCTGAATGCTGCTTACAACCTCATCTTTGCCTTTTAGTGCCGGCTCAACAAAAGGAAGCGCAGCACTTGCCACTGATGCACCAAGTGCAAGTGATTTTGCAATATCCAGTCCCGATCTAAGTCCACCGGTTGCGATTACTGGCAAAAACACGCTGCATTCCACTATGCTTGGGACGGTTGGTATGCCGAAATCCCAGAATAATTCCCCAAGTAATTCAGATTCCAGATCTTTCTTTTCCCTGGCACGATACACTTCCACACCAGACCAGCTGGTACCACCAACGCCACCTACATCTATGGCAGATGCTCCTGCATCTTTGAGGATCAATGCGTCTTCATGTGATATGCCTGCACCTGTTTCTTTAATGATTACGGGTACTGCCAGTGAACATATTTCCTTTATAGTCTCAAGTGCTCCGGAAGCATCCCTGTCACCTTCTGGCTGTATTGCTTCCTGAAGGAAGTTCAGATGAATTGCAATGGCATCTGCATCGATCATTTCAATGATCTTCTCTACACCTTCAACACCATATTCTTGTATTTGTGCAGCACCAATATTCCCATATACAAAGGCACTGGGTGCCTTATCCCTGACAATGCTGAAAGATTCTTCCTGTGAAGGATCTTCCATGGCTGCCCTCTGGCTTCCAACGCCAATTCCAATCCCCAGTTCTTCTGCAGCTTCTGCAAGTGCAGCATTAACAGGTATTGTATCCGGATGTCCACCGGTTATAGATGCTATCATAAAAGGTGCATTCATGTCCTTTTCCAGAAAACGGACCGACAGATCGATCTCATCCATGTCCATCTCAGGCAAAGCCCTGTGTACCAGCATTACATCCTTAAATCCTGGTCCAACATTCCTTGATTCAACCGGGCTTGCAGCGCATAACTCTAGATGCTCCATCTTTCTTCTGGAAGTGCTCATAATAATACCTTAAGATCTATATTGTTCAGACACCAGAAATTGCGGTGCCGATATTCTTTCCTTTCAGGAAATCAGATATGTTCCCTGAATTGACTGCATTGAATATATAAGAAGTGCTATTTGACTGCTCACTAAGATTTAGAAGCTCAAGTACTTTTCCCAGCATACCACCGGTGACATCAGTATTGGGTGAGCCTCCAAGGTATTCCTTAACTTCATTGAAGTTCTCATTGCTGATATGGGGTATCAGTTCATTTTTATTATCAAGTACACCGTCTTCAGCACTCCCGATGCCAATTCTTGATGCTTTCATCTGGATTGCCAGATATGGAACTATCTGGTCTCCTGAAAGGACCGAAGTCCCAAGTTCCGTGTCCATTACCATATCTCCATGCAACACAGGAACAAAACCGTTTGCAAGCATTTCCTCTATCTGTTCAAGGAACATACTCTTTATTCGGCTGTTTTCGGATATCGCACAGGCCATTGGATGTATTGGCAATGCATTAACCCCTGCAGAGTTAAGGGCTTTGACAAACATGGTGTTTAGTTCCCTTACGGACATGTGTGTTATTATCGAGCCAGTGTGATCGAACTTTCCTGTCAGACCAAAGCGTTTGACCTGCGGATGACCGAATGAACCGGCCCCATGTACAATGATAAGTTTACCGTTAAAATCTGCAATTTCACTGGCAATACGCTCAATTTCATTCAACTTTGCAGCACCGTCATCAGCACTTTTGTCTGTAATGACACTGCCACCAACCTTTAAAATGGTGATACTATTGTTATCCATTCAATGACTCCAGTCGTACGCCTTCTTCTGTATTTTTAGTAATAACAGATTCTCCGCCTGCTTTCTCAATGGCTTTTGAAATGGCCATCGCAGTTTCGTTCTCTGCAAGTGCAACCATGCATCCTCCACCACCAGCACCTGTTATTTTAGCACCTATGGCAGCATTTTTGCGTGCTGCATATATCAGGGATGAAAGTTCCGCACTTCCAACACCAATGGCATCGAGAAGTCCCTGGTTCACGTTCATGAGCCTGCCTATGGCCATGTAATCGTTCTGCTCAACGAATTTTTCAGCAAGTATGGACATCTGGCCAATGTTGGAAAGTATTGGATCGATAACAGAAGGAAATCCGCTGCGAAGCTCAGCAACATTTTTTACAAGCTCCTTTGTTGAGGAGAACTCGTTCGTATTGCCAACCACAATTGGACACTTAATAAGTTGAAGCTTTTTTCGTTGGGGTATCATCACAATACCGCCCATGGTACTTACATATGTGTCCGTGGGGCTTGCATTGCCTTGAACCATCTTTTCTACTTCATGTCCAGTCTTGGCAACATCTTCAAGTGAAAGATTGCATTCATATAAGAGATTCAATGCCTGTATACTGGCAATGCTTACTGCGGCTGATGATCCAAGCCCGGAACCCACAGGGAGCTGGGATTCTATCTTTATTCTAATCCCTTCTATGTCTGCATGCTGACGCATTTTTTCGATCACATGGGATACATAAGGATGTATTTCAAAATCCAGTCCGGTGCTCCCAAGGACCGATTCAATTATTATGTCATCATCTTTCTGGACATGGACCTTTGTGCGTAGCTCTATTGCACAACAGATGGCGCTTTGGCCGTAGACTACCGCATGTTCACCAAACAGGTAAATTTTTCCAGGTGCAGAGCATGTGATCATAGAATGTCCTTTTGATATTGGTATTTATTCCAGAGTGATTGCCGCATATCCGACAACTCCCGACATGTCCCCGGTCACATCTCCGCTAGTTGCATATTTCAACAGCGAGGCTTTCTTTGCACCAAATTCCATTGTAGCTGCGAGCATTGCTGCTATCGGGCCAAAACCGCAGGCTGAAATATTCCTTTCTTCCTTACGTCTGTAAAATTCAGGAATATCCATTTTAAGTATTGACTCGATAAGATAATGATCATTATCGCTGGCAATTGTGGCAGGCTGGTAATGGGTGAAATCACTTGATGCGATGAACACCACTTTCTTTCCTGAGGACTTAACAGCCCTTGCAAGTTCTTGCCCAACTTCTATTGCGGTCTCTTCGTCTTGAAGACCCATACATATAGGGAGTATCTTGAAATCACTAGCAAACATGTGTTGCAAAAAAGGTAACTGCACTTCAATAGAATGCTCAAAATGGTGTGCAAGCTCATCAAAGTCTATTATGCTTCCTGCAAGCAGCTTCCCAATTTCCCGATCTGTTTCAACAACTCCAAAGGGAGTCATCCAGGTATCCTGCGACATTGCCACAGCAGAACCGTATCCTGTATGGTTTGGTCCAAACAGGACATATGTATCTGCTTTAGGTAATTGAGCATATGCATGTGCTGCCACCTCACCCGAATATATGTATCCGGCGTGAGGTACAACAGCACCAAGAATCGGTTTTTCTGAAATTACCAGATCCTTGAAACACCTGCTAAGCTCTTTTTTAAGACTTTTCGGATTATTCGGATAGAACTGGCCGGCAACGGTTGTCTGTCTCATACTACTTATCACCCCATATACTAATAAGGGCTTTTAATATATTTGTAGTATGCTTCACACAGAGTTATCAGTTCAGATCCCTACTTCAAAGTCTTCAAGTTCGTAAGTGAACATTGAATCGTTGGCCTTTGCTATTTCTCTTGCAAGCAACCAGTATACAAGGGAAAGTGCTTTTCTTCCTTTGTTGTTGGTTGGGATAACAAAGTCTACGTTAGATGTCATGTTGTTAGTGTCACAAAGTGCAACAACTGGAATGCCAACATTTACAGTTTCTTTGATGACCTGTGCATCTCCGGTTGGGTCAGTAACAATTACTACATCAGGCTCAAAGAATTGTTCAATTTTCGGATTTGTGAGAAGTCCCGGGATAAACCTGCCGACCATTGACTTAGCACCGATGGCTTTTGCGAACATTTTTGCAGGGAATTGGCCGTACTGTCTTGCAGAGACAACAAGGACTCTTTGTGGGTCATATTTTGAAAGGAAATTTGCTGCAAGTCTGATCCTTTCATCTGTTGCCTGGATATCGAGTACATAAAGGCCGTCTGTCCTTACACGGTAGACGAATTTCATCATGTTCTCGGTCTTCTGTTGTGTGCCAATGTGTACACCTGCTGCAAGGTACTCATCTATAGGGACAAGAGATGTTGTTTTTGCTTCTTCGTGCACTTCCTCTGTCGCTTCATTGATAATCGTTTCATCTGTTGAATCCATAAAATCACCTAATAATCTTATTTCGTTTAACTGTAATCGGGGTAACCCCTAGTTCAAACTCCCTTTTTGCAAGATATAATGAGTTCATACTTGGGTCATCTATAAGAACTGGAGCTCCCATTGAGATCTGCAGTGCTCGGGCACCAACAATTCTAGCCTTTTCATACCTGGTATAGTGTTCTGTAGTCAATAGATCACCTTATCAAAATCATAATGAAAATATCAATAGTCCATTTATCGACAGCTAATCCTATTGCTTACAAAAAAGTGTTCCTGTATGGATAGCCATTAATGGGATCAATGATAGTTGTTATAAATAATTTATTCGGAATCCCTCCGAATCTGGTCGTATCTCGTCCTGAACAGTAGTCTACGAGGTGCCATGGGCCAGTTAAAGTATGGCCCAGACTACCCTGCAGTCCTTACTGGTATGGGGCAAGCGTATCTACTAGCTCGACGTGTGAAAGGATCATCCTTCGGCAACAATAGCGAGTGACTCCAAGGTCATCGAGCACTGTTGCCGGGTCTTCACCTTCATTTACACGCTGTTTGTACTCTTCCCAGCAATTTGAGACTACCTTTCCACAGCTGAAACATCGAACTGGTAACATATTCTATTGCCTACCTGTATGATTTCTGATATCTGGCACGTGCACCTGGTCCACCAAACTTCTTGGTTTCCGTCTGCCTGGCGTCGTTTACCAGGAGGTTACGGTCGTATGCCATGTATGTGTCCCTAAGGCTTGTATCATTGGTCCAGTCTACAATGCCTCTGGCAACCGCAGTCCTTACAGCACTTGCCTGGCCGATTATTCCGCCACCGCTGACAACAACGTCTATATCAATTCCGTTTACAACTTCACCTGCAAGCATTACTGCTTCAGTGATCTTGAACTTTGCAAAATCAGGGCCGTAGATTTCCAGTGGCTTTTTGTTTATGCGCACCTTTCCATTTCCCTTCTTAACTGTTGCACGTGCAATAGCTGTCTTCTTCTTACCTGATGAGGTTACTACTTTAATGGACATTATAATCATCCTCCTTATTAGAACTTAGCACCCAGTTTTACACTGACATCGCCAAGTCTGAGGTATTTGTTTGAGCTCAGGCGGTCCATGCTTGCCTCAGCAATTCTCACACATTCCTTATCCTTGAATTCCATTGGAATACCTACGTGCACTTTAAGGCGACCCATTGCATCTTTTCCTCTTGCACGTTTGTATGGCAGCATTCCCCTTATAGTTCTTTTGAGGATCCGGTCTGGTCTTTTTGGGAAGTAGGGTCCGTATTCGGGTTTACCTCTTTTCAGAGTCTCATCATACTCTTTTAGTGTAGTGAACTTTGAACCAGAAATTACTGCTTTTTCAGCATTGATGATATCAATTTTTTCACCTGCAAGTATTTTTTTTGCCACAGTGCTTGCAAGCCTACCCATTATGAGTCCGTCTGCATCGATAATCGTCATCTTCTTCACCTACTGTAAGATCCTTATGCCAGATCCCTTTGGGTTCTCTTCTAAAATCTGTTCAATTGTCAGGCATTTACCGCCAAGACCTGTGATCTTTTCCATTGCAGTTACACTGAAATTGTATGCTGCAACTGTAACTGCTTTATCGAGGAGTCCTGATCCAAGTACCTTGCCTGCAATAAGGACAGTCTCTCCATCCTTTGCATACCTGTTGATCTTACTGAGGTTTACCTGTGCGTAATTCCTTCCTGGCTTTTCCAACCTCTTTGCCACATCTCTCCAGATAGCAGCTTCGTTCTGACGTGACCCTTTCTTCAGTGCTGCAATAAGCACAGGAGTGCGAGGGTTTGTCTTTCTTTCAATTTTGACTTGTGTAGTCTTGCTCATATTGTTCCTCCGCAAGAGTATTCTCACTCACGCACCATATGCGTTCGAACATCCGTTAGGTGTTAATTAAGTAAGAACATGAGTTGTCTGTAGAATCAGACTGCTCTTGAATAACACTAATAGTACATAAAGATTATGTGGATTTTTGATCATTGCTAAAAACATTTTGATACACTTTATCATATATTGCTTCGATGTCACATCCCAGTTCTTTTGCTGTTAACAGGCCGGCAACTTCTATATCTATAAGATCATCGAATCTTTCTTGTTTTTTGTTGATAAGTGCAGTTGTATCCCTTGTGCTTTTTCCGCAATTTGCAACTATCAGGGCTATTATATCCTCAATAGTCGATCTCTCTTTGAAAATTGATTCCGGTGGCTTGAAACCATGTGGTATCTCTATTGCATTGAGGTCAAAATTAGGAGTTAATTCTGTCCCGCTAAATTCTAACAGCTGGGCAGCTATAGCCCTGTCTCTTAGCTTTGATGCAAGATCGGGTGCCATCCACTTAAGATCAAAAGAAAGTACAAATTCAAAATCCTTGATAGAAAGTGAATTTTTGTTATTTCTTTTGAACGGAGTTGCAGCTACAAGCATCAATTCATCCATTATGAACCCCTGCGAAGCTCATCAATAATAGTATCAGCAACCCGGCCACATTCTGTTCTCTTTGGACCATCCATATGTTTTATTTGAAGCACCAGTAGTTCGTATTCAATAATGGCTCTCACAAGATATATGTCACCTCTAAATGGTACACGATTATACTTCCCATCAAGATAACTATACCTTAAATGAACCCTGAAATCCATTATTCCTTCTTTTTCAATGGTATCCAGTACCTCATCCACAGTATCATAATTAAGTGGAGAAAAATCGATACCATTGCTTACTATTTCCACAGCAATTTCCCTCTTTGCCTGTATGCGATGTCCCCTCTGAGTAACAGATTCGGTGACAAACATGCCGAATTTTCCGTTCGTGCTTGCCATCACTTTCACAAAAAAAGGCAGGTCCGAATGGTAGCGGTACTTCTGTTCAAACTCCACGTTTCTGTGGGGAAACCGATGATATATGCGTTTTCGCATCATTTTAACTGCTACCATCCTTTATATTTTAATAAAATCTCTGCTTGTCTGACTTATAAGTGAATGAGTTTGGCATCGATTATTCCTTTGACCGATCTCATTTTTTTCAATATTGAGTCAGGAACCTCTGAATCAACATTAAGTGCCATTATGGTCGTACCGCCAACATCTGCCCTTCCAACCTGCATCCCAGATATATTTATGTTGTTCTTTCCAAGCAATATGCAGCAGGGTCCAATTACGTTAGGTTTGTTAATATGATTTGCTACTATCATATATCCAGATGGTATTATATCAACATCTGCTCCGTTTATGTTGATGATCTTTCCTTTGCCACCAGCTACGGTACCTGTGATAGATACTTTCTCTTCACCCATTATGATCTCTATCTTTATTGTTGAAGTTAACTCATCTGCAGTTTCAGATTTACTTTCAACAACTTCCACCTTCCTTAATTTTGCAAGGGAGCTTGAGTTTACATAGTTAACAGCCGGGCCAAGTGCAACCTGGAGCATACCTTTTAGTGCAGCAACAGTTATCGGTCGTGTGTCTTTTTCAGAAATATCCCCGTTATATGATATTTCTATCTTTTCATAGTTCTTACCAAGAAGTTGTGCACATGCATTACTCATTGTTTCAGCAAGCTGGATATAAGGTGCAAGCATGGTCATTACCTCTGGTTTGACCGATGGTATATTGATAGCACTTTTCGCAGGTCCGCCTTTGAGTACAGATACTATTTCTTCAGCCACTGACACAGCGACATTGATCTGTGCTTCCTTGGTCGAAGCACCAAGATGTGGTGTAGCTATCAGGTTTTTGCAATCAATAAGGGGACTGTCAAAAGGAGGTTCATTGACAAATACATCAATTGCAGCGCCTGCTATTTTATTACTGTTCAATGCATCTGCAAGTGCTTCCTCATTGATGATCCCACCACGTGCACAATTGATGATCCTGGCAGTGCTTTTCATCATAGCGAACTCTTTAGCATCAATTATGTTTCTGGTTTCTTTGATAAGCGGGGTGTGAACAGTAATAAAGTCAGCCTGCTTCGCAATTTCATGTACAGACATCATTCTTACACCCATTTCCTCTGCTCTCTCATCTGAGACAAAAGGGTCGTATGCTATGACATGCATGCTAAGTCCCTGTGCTCTTTTTGCAACCTCAGCACCAATTCGGCCCAGCCCGATCACACCAAGGGTCTTACCATTGACCTCTATTCCCATGAACTTGCTGCGCTCCCATTTTTTAGACTTAAGTGACTCGTTGGCCTGTGCCACATTCCTTGCAAGCGCCATCATCATTGCAATGGTGTGTTCTGCTGCGGAGAGCATATTTCCTTCAGGTGCATTGACAACTATTATTCCTTTTTCCGTAGCTGCCACCACATCTACATTATCAACTCCAACTCCTGCCCTGCCTATTATCTTCAGCTTGCCAGCTGCCTCTATGACCTTTCTTGTAACCTGTGTTCCACTTCTGATAACAAGTGCATCATATTCTGGTATCTTTTCAACAAGCTCTTCTTCGGAAAGTCCTGTAAGGACATCAACTGTGAAATGTTGTTGAAGTATTGTTAATCCCTGTTCTGATAATGGATCACTAACTAGTACTTTCATTTTGTATATCTCCGCAGATAAATGCAATATAAATTACGCGTTTTGATTTATGCGCTAAAGGATTAATACAATCATCTCTTTTATAATTGTTCACATAGCACCATATGCTTCCCTAGTTCTTTTCAAGTTACTTCAATCTATTTTGAAAGATTACAATTTTGCTTTTTGAACTTGAAATACTTGCTAACATATGTCATCAGCTTGGTGGTTTTTACTCAATTATCCGCTAATCGGAAATATATCCTCCTGTTGTTCTTTCCCTTATTCTCAGCTTTAATTATCTTTATGTGGGGTATATCACCTGTATTTGCAATATGAGTACCAGCACATGCCTGAGTATCCACATCCGGGATGCTGATTACTCTAATATCTTCTATTTCCGGCGGGAATGCATCTTTTAGCTTAACTACAGAAGGGATCTTGAACGCTTCCTCTCTTGACATAATATCAATACTCACAGGTATTTTGCGATCTATTATCTCATTGACTTTAGCTTCATAGGACTTTATCTGCTCCCTGTCAAAATCTTCCAGATTGAAGTCCACACGTGTCTTCTCTTCTCCAAGCTGGTTGCCTGATATCTTAGCACCGGTTTCATTGTGAATTATGGCACTCAATATATGGCAGGCTGTGTGGTATTGCATGAACCTGTATCTTCTGTCCCAGTCGATAATTCCCTTCACCCTGTCTCCTGCTTTCAATCCTGTTGCTGTAAGCTCATGACTGATATTGCCCTCGGATTTTGCCACATAGCTCACAGGGAACTCAGCCCCATCATCTCTGAGCAGTACTCCTGTATCATGTGGTTGACCACCGGAATTTGGATAGAATGCTGTACTCTCAAGGACTACAAATTTGTCATCCTTGACACTCTCAACCGTTGCATCGAATTCTTTCAGGTAACAGTCAGTAAGATATAATTCATTCATGAATACAGATAAAGCTGCTTTCCATGATTAATTTTTTGGATATTCTACAAAGGTCACAAAAGCATAATATATTAGCTGTACCCTAAAATCATTGAGAAAATGCCTGACAAAGAAAAAAAAGAAATATCTCTCTATCCTCTTCTTCTGGTGAATTTTATCGGCACCATGGGGATTAGTTTAGTCCTGCCTTTTCTCATATTTCTTGTTGAAAGATTCGGTGGCAATGCACTGATATATGGTATTATGTCTTCAATGTACCCTGTTTTCCAGTTAATAGGCTCTCCACTTTTGGGACGATGGTCTGATACATATGGCAGAAAAAAGATTCTTTTTCTCAGCCAGGCAGGCACCCTTTTATCATGGATCATTTTCTTCGTTGCTCTTTTTGTGCCGGTAGCCGTGCTAATGCCTGTAAATTCCGGGATACTGGGAACTTTCGTAATAACGGTTCCACTTGTTCTTCTCTTTATTGCAAGAGGATTTGACGGACTTACCGGAGGCAATGTTTCCGTTTCAAACGCCTATATTGCTGATATTACTGAGGATAAGGACAGAAGCAAGAATTTTGGTAAAATGTCGGTTTCCTCAAATCTTGGTTTCATAGTCGGGCCTGCACTTGCCGGAATTCTCAGTGTGACCATATATGGTGAAGCTCTGCCGGTACTTGCAGCCATTCTCATATCCCTTGCAGGTACTATAATGATAGCACTCTATGTCCCTGAGTCCCGCAGATGTGCCTTAAAGAACAAGATTCCGGCGGAATTATCATCAATGCCTGATAAACCGGGTGGATGTGTTGACGCCACAGCTATACAAAAGCAGAAGTTCAGGGACGTGTTGAAATTGAAACACATACCTTACATGTTCCTTATCTATTTCCTCATCTTCCTTGGTTTTAATACATTCTACACAGCTTTTCCGGTACATGCAGCAAATGATCTTCAGTGGAGTATTGCGGAGCTTGGATTCTATTTTTCTTTCCTGAGTATCATGCTTGTGATAGTCCAAGGACCGGTACTCTCATACGTTTCCAAAAGATATTCGGACGTGTTTCTGATAATCTCAGGAAGTCTGATACTGGGAAGCAATTTTGTGCTTCTGGCCTTTGGCAGCACATTACTTACGTATGTGGCAGCGATATTTTTCGCAGTTGGTAATGGTTTCATGTGGCCTTCCATACAGTCCATGCTATCAAAACTCGCAGGAAATGAAAACCAGGGGCTTGTCCAGGGAGTTTCAGGGAGTTTTATGAGCATCGCCAGTATTCTGGGACTTATCGGAGGCGGTTTCATCTATGAACTAATAGGAAAAGGAGCATTCATAGTATCTGCGCTTATTATTTACCTTGTATTTGCACTAAGCCTGCGTCTTCGCTCCTTTGATTTATCAACTAAGTAGTATTTTTTGAAAACAAATTCAGTACTTCACTAATTTTCCCTCCTTTTTCTCCTTGCCGCTATCTATCTACCTCAAACACCGCACTACCAATTAAACCCTTAACTTTCTTCTGATCCATTCCTCAACAAACAGGATAAATCTGTCAAACCTGAACCTATCCCCATCAATTGTTTGAGGACTTTGTTTTACAATCGTAAAATGCTTTTTCTGAATGAAGACTTCTTCTATAGAACGTGCTAATTTTCCGAGACTTCCAGTTAAGCCCATAAACAACAGAGCTAAACTCTCTGTCCAAACAAAGAACCCCAATCAAGCGACCTAATTACACTGTTAATACATACATATATATATACGATAAACTTCATTGGGAAGTTGCTACATTGTGAAGATAATGAAATATTATGCAATTAAATTCATTATTGCGCAATGTAAAATAAACAAGGAGCAAAAATAATGGATCTGAAACGAATAAGTATTGTATTTTTAGCTTTGTTGATCTTGATGGCAGGATTTGCGAGTGCATCTGATGAAAAGTCAGTAACAATAAATGATGAAGAGCGATTAGAATTAATTGCTCAATTAGAAGGTACAAATATAACAAATGACGAATTTATTAAAATAGCATTGCCTGAGTTATATGATGAAAACCCAAGCAAAGCCACTAGTATATATTATCAACAAGAAAAAGGATGGTTTAATTCATCTGATGTAATTGATCAATCAATTGATACTGAACCGTCTACAAGAGATATACCAGCTGGTTTTATGATAGGTACATCATCTATTGAAAAAGAGTCAACAAAGATTAAGTTTTCAACAAGTCAACTTTTTATGGAGTAACTCCAACAGAGCAATATGTATACTCCGGATTGTATGATTCTAATAGTGAGTTAATTGGATTTGCTGCAAAAACAGCTACATCAACTAAAAAAATAGAAGTATCAGAAGTTTTGAGGAAACTATGAACCTACCAACCTGGAAACAAAAAAAAATAACATTGTTAATTAAACATACCTCTCTCTTTATTCCTGTACTTCATTAAGAGAAGAACAGAATATTTTAACATTTCAAGACTTTTGGAATAGCACTTTGTCTTTCTTCTTAACCTTGCCAGAAAGTGCCTGAATATACTATTATATCCTTC
>JAVEPM010000060.1:0-20437 GCA_034008115.1 Methanolobus sp. | reverse complement strand
TTATTGAACAAGCAGAACATATTTTCCAGAGCATATAATCAAAATCATTACCAAGCAAAATGATGAACTTTTATTGTCGACCTGCGGAATGTGAGATTAAGGATCTTTAATTTTTAAAAAAGAAAAAAGGGTATTGCAATAGCATATTGATTTTCAAAGCAAACTTGAGCTGGTCATGCTACTGCAATGTGAACAATAATATACACAGTTCGAGCCTAATTTTTGCTTTTTTAATGAGTTGCTGCAAAATGTGCAGGACATTTTTACATCTGTTTCTATTTTTAATTTATTCATATGTAACTATTCAGCCTGATAAAAACGCTATCTATAACAATCTTGACAAAAAGTTAAAATGTAAATTTCATTATGAACATTTATTTTGATTGTTATTATTGATTGCTTTTTTGATTCTTAGATTGTTAGATTGTTAGATTGTTAGTGGGCAGATATCTCCATTTCGATGAAATCAGCACCAATAGGCAGATTGTGATAGGCTGAATAGTTACATTCATATTAACACATCATTACAAAATCCATATTTACAGTGTTTTTCTTTGTCCAGTACCCACATACCTTACAAAGCTGTACATTTCTTATATTATTATGGAGTGCATTGTTGCACTGCGGACATTTTTTTAATAAACCCATTTTTATTACTCCTTAAGTTAAATCGTGGAGATTATAGAAAGAGGCAGATGTGGAAAACCCACTCTGCCTCTTTATAGTGTACCACCGAAAATATGTACACATGTTCATGAAAACGTACCTTTCTGAGAAAGATAACATTTTCGAAAATCCCACTCCATTTGTCTGAGAAACTCCCATTTCCCAACCCGCAAATATACTCGATTGAAACGTACCTTATTCAATCGGCATATTATAATTAGTTGTGTAAATATATAACATATCCTTTATTAAATTTATAATGAAACATTAAATTATAACATCATTATAATTTCAAAAGTGAACTATTCAGAAAAAATTATTTAATGATTACTATAATTTATGTTTGAAGTCCAATATTGATGATCATTATTATATATTTACTCAATATATAATGTTTCACTGTAAATAAATTGATATTATCGATCAATAAACCCCTGCTAAATAAAGTAAATGTTGCTTTGACATTTGATTCTCATGAAAATGATAAAGATGAAGCATTATAAGCACTCATCTCTCTCCCCCCAAAGCGCAAGCATTATAGTATTACAAGCACTTCTCCATTCTATATTTAATAATGAATTTACAGTGAGGATCATGATAAACGTAGGAATTATCGGTGCATCGGGATACACAGGTGGGGAGCTTATGCGCTTGCTTCTGAACCATCCTGAGGTTAACATTGCAGTAGCTACTTCAAGGAAGCTTGCAGGAGTGGATATTAGTGAAAGACACCCTCATCTTAAGTGTTTTCTGGACCTTAAGTTCCAGGATCTCAGTCCGCAAGAGGTAAGCTCAGGTTGCGATGTGGTATTTGTGGCTGTGCCACATGGTACTGCAATGAACATAGTGCCAAAGCTTATTGATGGGAAAACAAAGGTCATAGATCTGAGTGCGGACTACAGGCTCAGGACAGATGTCTTTGAATCCGTCTATAATCTTGAGCATAAGAGTCCCATGGAAGCAGTGTTTGGTCTGCCGGAGCTCCATCCCGAAGTTGCTGAACAGACATTCATTGCAAATCCGGGATGCTTCCCCACAGGTGCTATACTGGCTGCAGCTCCACTGGCAAAGGCTGGACTTATCAGCTCAGTGGTCTTCGACTCAAAGTCAGGCATCACCGGTGCAGGAGTTGAGCCTTCACAGACATCACATTATCCTAACATGGCTGAGAATGTGCAGGCATACAAATTGACCACACACAGACATGTTTCAGAATTTGTGCAGGAACTCAATCGTCTGGACAATTCCCTGACAAACATCAGCTTCACACCCCATGTTGTTCCATCATGCAGGGGAATCCTCACCACAGCCCACATCTTCACAAAGGAAAAACTCACGCTGGAAGATGTTAGGTCACTATACGAAGAGATGTATGCAGACAAGCCATTTGTACGGCTTATCAAGGGCATTCCTACTCTTGGTGCAGTTCGTGGCTCCAATTTCTGTGACATCGGTTTTGAGGTCGATGAAAATAATAATCGTATAGTTGTAGTCTCGGCCATTGACAATCTTGTGAAAGGTGCATCAGGACAGGCTATACAGAACATGAATCTCATGTGCGGTTTTAACGAGACTGATGGGCTCTGGAATGCTGCAACTTTCCCATAAGGTGCAAATCCTGAAATATTATAGTAAAGTAAGGTATGATCATGGACGTAAAAGATGTAATGAATTCGAATGTTGTTACCTGCTCTCCGGAGACTCCGATACGTGAAGTAGCACAACTCTTGAAGCAAAAAAATATCAGTGGCCTTCCTGTTGTGGATGAAGGCAAGGTTGTTGGTATAATTTCCGAAGGAGATATACTGAAACTACTAAAGGTCCCCGAACATGGAGGGCTCTGGCTTCCAAGTCCTTTTGAGGTTATCGAAGTGCCTATACGTGAGCTCCTGAGCTGGGAAGAGACCAAGGATATGCTTGATGATGTGGGTTCCAAACCTGTCAAAGATATAATGAAAAAACACGTTTACACAACAAGTCCCAGGGATTTCATTGAGGATGCCGCTACTATCATTACCAAACACAAGATAAACCGTCTTCCAGTTGTGGATGAGGATGAAAATCTTGTGGGCATCATCACACGTGGTGATATAATAGACGGTCTTGGAAGATTATAATACGTTTTATTCTAAGAGGGAGATTATGAAATACATTCAAGGCGGTATATGTGCCATAAAGGGCGTGCGTGCTGGTGGCATCAAGTCCGGAAAGATGGGGCTGGCGGTCATTCAGGCTGAAGGCAGTGCTGCCGGCGTCTACACCAGGAACAAGGTCATTGCAGCCCCGCTGGTGGTCACCAGAAGACATATCTTAAAGACCGGAATGCTGGCCGGAGTAATCGTGAACAGTGGCAATGCCAACGCATTCACCGGTTTGCAGGGCATTGTTGATGCAAGGATCATGGCATCAACCCTGGCATCAAAGCTGGGTGTTGCCGAGGAGCTTATAGGCGTGGCTTCCACAGGAGTTGTCGGACGCAAACTTAACACCGGCTGGGTAAGTGCCAATATTGATAGTGTCCTCAATTCAATGGGTGAGGATGCTGATGCCAGCATGAGTGCAGCCCGTGCCATCATGACAACCGACACGATCCCCAAGGAAATTGCCATTGAGATGGACTGTGGCATCCGTATAGCAGGTATCGCCAAGGGTTCGGGTATGATCGAACCGAATATGGGTACCATGCTTGCTTTTATATACACCGATGCAGAGGTGCATCCGGATCTATTGCAGTCATGCCTTACAGTTTCCGTTGACAAGAGCTTCAATATGCTAGTTGTGGATGGTGACACAAGCAGCAATGATATGGTACTGGTAACAGCTACAGGTCAGTCCGGCATAAGCCCCGAGCTATCCGAGCTTCAGAATGGTCTTGATTACGTGCTCACCGAGCTTGCAAAGATGATAGCCATGGACGGTGAAGGTGCTACAAAGCTCATAGAATCCAAGGTCACCGGTGCAGCCACAGAACATGATGCCCGTCTTGCAGCTAAGGCAATAGTCCGCTCTTCCTTGGTCAAATCTGCCATATTCGGCCAGGACCCCAACTGGGGTCGTATCATAGTAGCAGCCGGATATTCCGGTGCAGACATGGACCAGACGAAGATCTCTCTTTCGATCTCAGCCGGAACCGAGGTAGTCGAACTGGTGAAAAACGGTGAAGTGATCAGTAATGACGAGGCAACTCTCTCTCAGCTAAAGTCCATCATGGCACAGGATGAGATATTCATCATAACCGATCTCGGTATGGGTCATGAGAGTGCGACAGCATGGGGCTGTGATTTGACATATGATTACGTAAGGATCAATGCCGAGTACACGACTTAATTTTTGTTATTGAATGGAGGGAGTAATCCCTCTTCGCCTTTTTTGTTCATACTATATTGCAGCAGGCCTCACCCATAGTACATATATACTCTATAAACATTATTCACAGTTATAAGGTGCTATCATGGATATTGCAAATTGGGATAAACGTTATGATGAAGCTGTTTCTACTGTAGTGGGTCAGCTTGGGAATGTGGATGGTGTGTTTGTGGCTTATAACAGTAATGTTGATGCCATGAAACATATCAACGAAGACGATATACATAAATTAATTGAAATAATAGGCTGTGAAGAGATACAGGATAGGATCGTGGAATACCCCCGTGAGATAAAAGATCCTGCGGATTTCATGGCCCGTCTTGTAATAGCAATGCGGGATGGAAAGGCTGCTGAAGTTCCAACTTATACCACTGACATTCATGATTGGTTAATGGAGCACCTTGAGTACGATTCTGCAAGGATGGGTGGTCAGGCTGGCATCATATCCAATCTCTTGGCAAACATTGGAATCAGGAATGTGATAAGTTATGTACCATGGCTTGCAAAGGAACAGGCAGAGTATTTTGTAGATTCTCCCAACCTGAAGCATCCTGTTCTGGAAAATGATAAACTGGTCCTGAAACATCCAAAGGAAGCATATAATCCACTGCAAAAACCCAAGATCAACTGGGTGATAGAATTCTCCAAAGGTATAAAATTCAATTGTGCAGGGGAAGATTATGTGGTCCCCAGGGACAATCGTCTGATAATATCCTCAAGACCAAAGTGGATACGTATAGACATGAGCAGTGAGATGTATGACCATCTCATAGACCTCAGAGAAGATATAGATGGTGCAATACTTGCCGGATACCAGATGATCAAAGAAGAATATGATGATGGTACAACATACAAGGATTATGTGCAGAGGTCTGTTAATGTCATAAAGCGCCTTAAAGGATGCAATCCCCAGATGCGGATACATGTGGAATTCACATCCATACAGAACAGGCTCATCCGTAAGGCTCTGCTTACTGAGATCGTGAAAACGCATGTCACTTCTCTTGGACTTGATACTGTGGAAGTTGCAAATGCCCTTAACGTACTTGGATACGAGGAACTGGCCTACTCTGTAATGGAAAGGGGTGAGGACAGCATCATTTCCCTCTATGAAGGTGCTGTCAAGCTCCTTAAGGACCTTGAACTGCAAAGAGTGCACATCCACTCCCTTGGCTACTATATCTGTGTGGTATCCAAAGACCAGCCCCTTGATGCAGAGGCACAGAGAGAGGCCCTGCTTTTTGCTTCAGCACTTGCAGCAACACAGGCAACACTTGGTTCCATCAGCAGTATTGATGATATTTCCACTGGTATGGGAGTACCTGTCTGCAGTGATGGATTTGATGGCTTATTAAAACTTGAGAAATACCTTGTCAGAAGGGGTCTATGTACAAGAGAGGATTTCGAAGATGGATGTATAAGTGCTTCAGATCATGACCTTATAATCATTCCCACAAAAATAGTAAAGGAACCCCTTGCAACCGTAGGAATAGGTGATACCATTTCAGCAGGTGCTTTTATTGCGCTTCTGGCTAAGATGCCCAAGATCAATATATGCAAAATAACGGAGTAGTCGGATGAAGATTCTCTGCGCCTACAATGCCAACATAGATTCCATATCTCACATTGAAGGTCAAAAACTTTCCTGTATGCTTGAAGAGGTCACAGGACTTCAGGATAAATTAAAAGATCCACCTGGTTTTATATCCTCAAGATCGGATTTCTTTGCAGGTCTGCTAATATGTATGCGGGATGGTGTAGGCGCTGAATGGATGATCGATGATAGGGAGATCTTTGAGTGGCTCAGGCAGACTTTCCTCAGAGACTCTCTTATGAGGATGGGTGGCAATATGGGAATAATGGCCAACGTCCTCTCTGAACTTGGGGCTTCAAAGGTGATACCAAACGTTGCCAGTCTATCAAAGTTTCAGTCATCCTTTTTTTCTGATAAGGCTATTTTCCATCCGTTCAATGGAAGCTTGTACACAAACAGGGAAATTTCAACTGTCCTGCCAGAGGATGCTGGCAATCCTGAACTTATCCATTTCGTGTTCGATTTTAAAAAGGGAGATGAGATTAGATTTTCAGGTGAAAGCATTTCAGTTCCAAGGGAAAACAGATTTATAGCAACATATGACCCTTTAAATTTCCAGCTTTACACCAATGAACACTTCCGTGATTATTCCCTAAAACATGCGGTGGAAATGGATGGTGCTATTGTTTCCGGTTTTCATATGTTGCAGGAAGGAACTCTGGAAAATGACATTTATAAGAAAAAACTGAATGAGGCATTAAAATCACTTCAAAACTGGAAAATGGTTAATAACGATCTTCATATCCATGCAGAATTCGGGCATTTCTCATCTGACAGAATAGCATCTTATGCATTTGAGATCCTTTCTCCTATTGTCGACCGTATAGGAATGAATGAGGATGAACTTGCCATGCTTGCCCGTATCAACAACATGGACCCAAAACCCATACTTGAAATGGACCCAGTGGCCATTACAGGGGCGGCCATAAAGCTTTGCAGTGATTTCGGACTGTGCAGAATGCTTGTGCATACAAGGGAATTTGTCCTCTCTGTATCATGCAGGAAAGATGATGACCCTGAAAAAACAATTGAAGCAATGAATTTCGGGTTGGGATGTGCTGCCGCTTTTGCGTGCTCCGGGAAACTGGCTGACAGGGAGACTCTGCTGGATATAGCATCAGGGATTAATAAAAGCGAGTTTGGAAAGGCACAATGCTCCAAACTTGCAAAACACATGGATAAAGAGCTTAAGTGCAGCAATATATGTGCTATGCATATGTCTTACCTGGTGACAATGGTTCCCACTCGTATATGTGCTGAACCTGTGTCTACAGTGGGACTTGGAGATACTATTTCAGCCGCCATTTTTTTAAGGGAGCTTGAACTCAATTCCTGATATGTACACTCTTTTCTCTGAGAACTTCAACCTGAACTACACCCTTGACTGTGGTCAGGTATTCCGCTGGGATTATGTCGATGGCTGGTGGACCGGGGTTGTAAATGGTCATGTTGCACGCCTGCAACAGGACAGTAAAAGTGGTGAGGTACTGGTGGATTCAGCCCTGCCAAAGAGCTTTTTTGAGAATTATTTCCGTTTTGATGACGACCTTGAAGCCATCCTGCAAGAGGTCAATAAAGATGAATTTATGGATGAGGCCATAAGAAAATACATGGGGCTTCGTCTTATCAGGCAGGACCCATGGGAATGTCTGATATCCTATATGCTTGCAACTGCATGGAGTATTCCTAACATCAAAAGAGGTATTTCCATGATCTGCAGTAATTACGGGGAAGAAATTGAGGAGGGCTACTACAGTTTTCCAAAGCCTCACTCACTTGTCCATGCATGTGATGATGACCTTCGTAGCTGCAAACTTGGTTTCAGGTCAGGCCGTCTGATAAAGGCTGCAAAACATGTGGAGGATGGGAATTTGCTTCTTGAGGAGATCTTTGAGCTGGATTACAACGAAGCAAAACACAGACTGATGCTTTTAGAAGGCATAGGGGAGAAAGTGGCCGACTGCATTCTCCTTTTTGCGTTTGATAAGATGGAGTCTTTTCCGGTAGACACTCATGTTGAAAAGGTTGTGAAGACAGTCTATGGTAATCATGAATTCTTCGACGGAAATGCTACGAAAAGTAAGATTGCTAACTGGGGACGCATGTATTTTGGACAATACTGCGGCTATGCACAGCAGTATTTCTTCTATCAGAAAAGACTTGAAGGGCTCTGAATTTAAAAACAGATAATAAGCTCTATAGAGATCCATTAAAATCCATTTTAAAACCCAGTGTTATTCAATAACTGCATTATTTCAATGCTCTTTAGTATAGGAGCAAAGGAGGCTGGCACATGCGCCGGATGCTTGCATTGTTCTTTGTTTATAAACCCGTCCCGTAGGGTCCGGCGAAGCCGGTGCAGTCCGAAAAGATGAAAAAATAATCTATTAATTGCAAGTTTTAACTCAGCAAACATCAACAAGTCTATTTTTTTCAATAGTGTGCAGGCTTATAATAAAGGAACGTGCCGCCTGCGGCGGATGGTCGTATTATTCTTTGTTTATAAACCCATTCCTGAGGGTAAGACAAAGCCTGCAGAATCCGAAAAGATGAATAAGATGATCTGTTGATCTCAACTTTTCTTTTGCATA
Organism: Methanolobus sp.; assembly: GCA_034008115.1. Classification (GTDB taxonomy): domain Archaea; phylum Halobacteriota; class Methanosarcinia; order Methanosarcinales; family Methanosarcinaceae; genus Methanolobus. Next base: position 12,220 of record JAVEPM010000060.1, on the reverse strand, counting down.
AGATAATTAAAAGAGTGAGCTTTTCTACAGAGTAGATAAAAAACTACTTTTTCTGTTCCCATTTTCTCAGGAATTTCCTGAAATCAGCTTCCTTTATTTTTGTTATCTCATTGCCTTCAAGGATTGTGAATCCTTCAGTCACTGCTTCTCCAAGGTGTTTCCCAAGTGAACAGGCTCTCATTTTCTCAGTAAAGAGATGCTTTGCTGTTGAGAACTTTCGTCTGATATCGGCAACGTAGAATCCATTCTCTATGTAAAGAGAGAACAGTTCATCTGAATCCAGATATTTTTCCTTGAATCCCTGTGCATGCTCACTGACCCAGACAGGTGGCCCTCTATGCTTTTTAACATTGGGGAGTTCAGATGAGACTAATTCTAAAAGGATAATTGCCTCCTCTTTTGTCCAGTAAGCAGAATTCAATACCTGAAAATCATATTCTTCGAGCAAGACACGGACAGAGTGCTCCATTTTATGCAGTTGAGGGTATAATATGTCATCAACAAGGTCCGGAGCTTTGAAAACAATAGCAAGAAAGGAACTTCCCCTTGATCTCATCATGTCGATGATCTCGTTTTCCTTCATGGGTGTTTTTTCCTTAGGGAAAAAGAAATCTTCAGAAGGTTCTTCTGTGTATAGCCTACAGGCCTCAATAAATTGCGCAAATTGATTCAGGGAAAGTGCAGCAGCCACGTTTCTTTTCGGGTCGGTGGGGTCTATGACAACAAGAGGGTCTTTGTGCTTGACTGTTCCATGTTCCAGCATGTCGATGATGAGTCCTGGTTTCCAGTTACATGCGTTGCGTATTGTGTTGCGGAATGAGCCGTAGTGTATTATAAGAAGTTCAGTGAGATAACCTGAGAATCCCTGTGTCCGAAGCTCAGAACCATAGGTTCCGGTGCCCTTCATAAACTGTTTCATAACAAGTACATCGTCTTCGAGTCCGGGAATCCTTATCTTGATGAATTCATTATGGAAAGGTGTTCTGTCAACAGCAGACTTGATTCTGGATGCGGAATCAACGGCAAAACAGGGTACCAGGTCAACATCGAAACCTCTGTAATTCATGTTGAGGTAGGGATGTTCTGCATAGCGTTCCTCAACGTTCTTTCCATCCTTTGCAAGCTCCCTGGCAATGAGAAGTCCCTTGCATTCCAGTTCTTCCCGAGTGGTACTTTCCGGGAATGAAATAAAAATATCAAGATCATGTGTGCCTGATATCCAGGTGTTTCTGGCAGCAGAGCCAACAAGTTTAGGGGTCACATTTTCTAATCCCAGATGTTTTGCAGCAGTGCTTACGTTTGATAGCAGTTGGGAAGCTACTTCCTGTAACTTCTCTTTTTCTTCAGGACTGGGTTTTATCCTGTCAAGTACCTGTTCTTCCAAAGTCATTTCAGATCTCAATTTTAAATCATATGTATATATATACACATGTATATAGAATCAATTATTAAAAATCAATGGACATTTAGGAAAAAATAAACCGGATTAGTTAATAGATTCAGCAAATCCCTATATTCTCTTTCTTTATGACGTGGTTGTAGTTTTTGTAGCCAAGGATATCAGCTATCATATCTGTGTGCTTGCCTTTGACCTGTTCCAGTTCTTCAGATGTATAGTCTGTGATGCCTTTTGCAAATACCTTTCCCTGGCAGACGATCTCAACTATCCCTCCTCTGTCAAAGTCACCATGTATGCTTATAACTCCTGAAGGGAGCAGGCTCATGCTGCTTAGTATGGCATCCTTTGCACCGGCATCCACTTCAATGGAACCACATGTTTTTGAGAGCAGTATCCAGCGTATCCTGTTCTTGTAAACTTCCTGGTTTGCCAGGAACAGTGTTCCAATATCTCCTCCATCAAGCACTTTTGTGACAACGTTATCAACACCACTGTTGGCGATTATCAGATAGCAACCTGACATATGGCATATCTTTGCAGCTTCGATTTTGGTTCTCATTCCGCCAACACCCTTCATGCTTGTAGGATTTCCTCCATAGCTTTCGATCTCAGCTGTGATCTCTTCAACAAGACTAATGAGTTTCGCATCTTTATTACGTTTAGGATTTTTGTCATAAAGACCGTTGATATCGGAAAGGATTATAAGGAGGTCGGCTTCTATCTTGCTGGCAACCATTGCGGAAAGTTTGTCATTGTCACCGAATGTTGCTTCGATCTCGTTAACACACGTGCTGTCATTCTCATTGATGATAGGTATAACGCCGTAGCTAAGCAGGGTGGATATGCTGTTTCTCAGGTTTAGATAGGTCAGCCTGTTAGAGAATGATGCGTAGGTAAGGAGTATTTGGGCCACTTTGAGGTTATGCTTTGCAAAGGAATTTCCCCATTCCTGCATTAGTAAGCCCTGACCAACAGCAGCACATGCCTGCCTGACAGGTATTTCCTTTGGCCTGTTGTCAAAATCCAGTATATCTATCCCAATACCAATTGCACCTGAACTTACAATGATAATTTTTTTACCAGCTTCATGCAGTTTAGATACCTGTTCTGCCATGCTGTCCATAAATTGCCGGTTAAGCTTACCGTCTTCGGTATTGATGGATGATGTGCCCACTTTGATGACGATCTTGTTCACATCATTAAAGAGCTCTTTTCTGTTGGTCAAAAGTGTTGCTCCTGTTTTCCTTCCTGTCTTATTGATATCTGTACGCTTGTTCTGCTCCTTATTACCTGGAAAGAGCATTTGATGCTGTTTTGTTGAGCTTGCGGTGTGTGAATTTCTTCGCTTCAGGTCCAGCATAATCTGCTACCATATCTCCATTGCCTACAAGTATGTACTTGTATATGAGCAGTCCTTCCATTCCAACCGGACCTCGTGCGTGAATCTTGTTGGTGCTGATGCCAACTTCTGCACCTTTTCCATATCTGAAGCCGTCTGCAAATCTTGTGGATGCATTTAACATCACACTGGACGAGTCGACCAGGTCGGTAAATCTCTTCTTTTTGAGATCGTTAGATGTTATAATGGCATCAGTGTGATGGGATCCATAGTGGTTGATGTGCTCGATGGCTTCTTCCATTGAGCTGACCATCTTTATGGAGAGTGTAAGATCGTTGTACTCTGCTCTCCAGTCATCTTCAGTGGCTCTGACTATGCTTTTAAGGAAGTCTATCTGCTCCAGTACCTTAAATGATTCATCGTCACAGCGCATCTCTACGCCTGCTTCATCGTACATCCTTGCCATTTTCGGAAGGAATTTTTCGGCTATATTCTCATTGACAAGCAGTGTTTCCATTGCATTACAGACTGCAGGGTACTGGACTTTGGAATCAAAACAGACATTGTATGCTTTTCCAAAATCTGCCTCGTCATCGACGTATACATGACAGATACCGTCTGCATGTCCGAGAACCGGTATCTTTGTGTTGTCCTGCATGTATTTTACAAATGCATTGGAGCCCCTTGGAATGAGCAGATCGATGTATGCATCCATACGCAGGATGTCGTTGACCTCTTCCCTTGTTTCCATTAACTGGAATGCGCCTGTTGTCATTCCCTTGACTGATTCTGCCGCCTGGTTTAGAAGGTCGAAGATAACACGATTGGAGTTAAGTGCCTCGCTTCCGCCTTTGAATATGCTGGCATTTCCACTTTTAAGGCAGAGTGCCATGACCTGTGGCACTACATCAGGGCGTGCTTCAAAGATTACTCCTATAAGTCCGATAGGGCAGCTTACCTTGTAGAGTTCGAGTCCCTGGTCAAGCTCAAGTGCATCAATGGTCTTACCCACCGGGTCTTCAAGATTGATAACATCACGAATGCCTTCTATCATTGCGCTTATCTTGCTGTCGTTTACCTTGAGCCTGTCCACAAGAGCCTGGGTAAGTTTTCCTTTCCTCTTCAGTTTCTCAGCAGTCTCAACGTCCTTTCGGTTAGCTTCAAGTATCTCATCGCGATTATCGTCAAGTGCCTGTGCCATTGCTTCAAGAGCAGCGTTCTTTATCTTAGTGCTTACACTTGCAAGAATAATGGATGCCTTCTTTGCCTCAATGACCTTTTCTTCAATTTCCAGAACCATAAAATAAACCACCTTGGGTTTTTAAAAGAGTGATGTAGGTATTATTTAAGTCTCTTTATAAGTCTCTATAGAATATAGTGGTATTGCACATAGTTCTTTGGTTTTATATTTGTCGATTCTGGTGGGTGAGTTAAGAAGACTCTAAGAAAATACTTTTCTGTATGATTATAATGTGGTTGGCTATTTTTATTTATGTTGCCAAGGTAATGTGTACAGTTACAGTTTGTTTTCATGTACATTCAAATGATGTTTTAATCCCTGCTAAAGTTACTGATCAGCATAATGTGTGTTGTTATTAAAAAATTCATCAAAAATCAAAATAACATGTATCAATAAAATCATATTGTTTTTCATATTTTTTTAGTACTTCTATTGAAGATGAATAGTTTTTGTGTGGGAAACACAAATCATATCTATTTTGTGTTTTATACTTAGCTATTATTCCTTTTTTCAATAAGTTGTTCAATGCTTTTTTGTATTTCTTAATTTCGTTACTTGGAATTGCACTGAGGATACTTTCCTTCTGAATATGTCGATTACAGAATCTCCTTCCATAACAAAATTTTTGTAACAAGAATAATTCCTGTTCATTAAAATCAATATTCATCCAGTCTATTTCCATCAGAATTTATAATGTATTAGATAGTTATATATTTGCTGTTAAGTGTATTGAACACCACTCCAACAAGATTAAATAGAATATGTTATACTATAGATGATTGTACGTATTACACACATTATATGCATAGTGTGAATATAACTTTGATTTACTTGTGCTATGCTTATAATCGGTCTATATAGGAGGAATAATAATTGTCATTGCAAGACTTTTTAGGCAAGACCGTTGAAATTAGAATCATTGATTTTTTAGCTGAAAACAGAGCTTTTTCTTATAACCAAACAGAAATAAGCAAATGCTTAGGGGTATCAAGGACAAGCGTTAACCAAAAATTGCCAGAATTAATTTTCAATGGCATTGTAGATGTCAAAGAAACACATGGCAATGTAAATTCTTACCAGTTAGCAAACAATGGAATTGTAAAGAAATTAATCAGTTCCGTCTTCGAAAATGGTTTCCTTGTTTCAAATTATGGGGAAGATGAAAATATTGTTATCTCGCAAAAAAAAGAGATTGTAGGTTCAATTTCTTATAGTGATGGGTGCAGATATTATTGTGGATCTGGTCTGGTAGGCAATGGTATAACGCCACGCTCATATAAATTAAGCTCTTTCCAAAAACCGAAAGTTGTATATCAAGAAAGTGGTGACAACTCTGTTCCGAAAAGAAGTTGGGATGACATTCTACTACCGACTCCTGCATCCGCATAAAAGAGGTATTACTAATGGAAGAAGAAATTGTAATTGAGGAGAGTGTGGATGATATGGTTTCTGACGGTGGCAACAAAAAGATGGCTATTGTTAGAACTCCACTCTTCAACAAGACGTATGCTACTAATGTTTCAGTTGTTAAAACTGACTCCGATTTCCGTGTCGAATTATTTAATGAGAAATTTGAAACGAAGGATGAATCCGTATATCATAGTGATGGTCTTGTCATTCTGACTAATCAAGCAGCAAAAAAGTTACTTATGTCTTTAACTGATGCAATTAATGATTATGAAGAGGAGAATGGCGAAATTGTGGTTTCAGAGAAACGAATGAGTTGTGAATGATTTTTACAACTTATTTTCTATTTGTAGCAGTTCACTATCATATTTTATGTTGTTATTTCAGAATATTTAGTGGCTATTGTGCCCATATTTTCTTTTTATGAATAGCACAATAATATGTGCATATTGTTGAAATCAACATCCATTGTCATACAGTAACACTATTCTGTTTTTCCTTAGACATCTTTATCAATAATCATTAAGTATGGATTGGCAGGAGATTATCATGAGCACATGCGATTATATGCTGGGAAAACAAAATCTCACAAATTATCCGTTCCTCTGCTGATTATATTAACATACTCCGCAAAAAGATATCTCTTATACCTTTTCTTACCGGTAATCTCTTTTAAAATGCCAATTTCCTCAAACTTGTTCATGAGCTTGGTTGCGGTTACAGGTGTCATATCAAGTTTATCTATAACTTCCTTATTGCTGACAAGGGGACTCTCAAAAAGTAGGTCTATCAGCCTGATTGCATGTATGCTTGAGATGGAGTTCTCATAAAGTCGTTTTGTTATATCGTCCTTTAGCTGGATGATCTCCCTTGCGGTATTAACAGCTTCTTCTGAGGTTTCGCTGACACCTTTGAGGAAGAACTTGAGCCATTCCTCCCATGCGCCTTCGGTACGGACTTTCATGAGCAGATCGTAGTATTCGCTTCTGTTGTTCTTGAGGTAAAAACTCAGATACAGCAGGGGTTTTGAGAGTATTTCCTTCCAGACAAGGTAAAATGTGATAAGAAGTCTTCCTACACGTCCGTTACCATCAAGGAATGGGTGGATTGTTTCGAACTGTGCATGGATAAGTCCAATTTTCACAAGAATCGGGATTTTATCTTTTTCAAGGAGGAATCTTTCAAGTCCTTCCATGGCAGGCAGTGTAATATCTGGTGTCGGCGGTACAAATATAGCTTCTCTGATTGATGCACCCGAAGTGCTTATATAATTCTGAACCGTTTTGAAATCGCCGGAGTTTAGTCCGTCTCCTCTTGTACCTTCGAGCAGTATTTTATGAATCTCTTTTATAAGTTCCAGGGACATTGATGTTTCAGAAAGCCTTTCAATTCCATAATCTAAAGCTTTGATATAATTCACAACATCTTTAATCTCATTGATATCCTCTTTAGGAACAAGATCGGCTTCAAACTCCAAAACTCCTTCAAGGGATGCCTGTGTACCTTCGATTTGCGAACTGAGCAGTGCTTCCTTTTTTACATACATTGCAATGAAAAGGTCGGGATTGGGAAGGACAAATGTTATGCCGTCCAGTCTTGCAAGATTTCTGTCGGCTTTTGAAAGAAGCAACTGAAGCTCATCATCATACTCGATCGGAGGTTCCGGTGGTAACTCTTTGGGTATGAATGACTTGTATCCATGCGGTGTTAGTACGAATTTTCCAGCTCTTTCACTCATAGATAATGACCTTTAATTAGATTCTGTGTTCAATTTTTAAATTAAGAATTCTTTATTTAGGACTATTTATTCATTCTAAGTAAAGATGTCTTTATTTAAAATCCTATCTTCCATTCTAAGTAAAGAATTCTTTACTTAGAATGCAAAGTCAGATTCTAAGTAAGGCAGATTTCTACATTGCACAAATTTATGTAATAAGTGTTTTGTATATTTCGCCGAAACCATGCTGTTCTTGATGCGTGTTAACACGCGACATATTTTGGATATCTTTATTAATAATCATTAAGTATGGATTGGCAGGAGATTATCATGAGCACACGCGAGTATATGCTGGGAAACGTTGCAATTGCACGCGGTATCGTTGAAGGAGGCGGACAGGTCATATCCGGGTATCCCGGGACACCGTCTTCTGAGATCATCGGTACTCTGGCAGCAATGAAGGATAGGGATTATTATGTAGAGTGGTCGGTCAATGAGAAGGTTGCACTTGAAGTGGCAGCCGGTGCTGCAATGGCTGGAGTGCGTTCAGTAGTCACCATGAAACACGTGGGACTTAACATGGCAGCAGACCCGCTGATGACTCTTGCATATACAGGTGTTAAAGGCAGTATGGTAATCATCGTTGCAGATGATCCCTCATGTCACTCATCGCAGAATGAGCAGGACACCCGCAGATATTCACAATTTTCACTGATTCCATGTCTGGACCCTGCAACGCCACAGGAAGCAAAGGATATGATGCCCTATGCGTTTGAATTTTCTAACAAGGTTCAGATGCCTGTTATATTCAGGCCCACAACACGTATCTCACACGGTAAATCCGATATAGAACTCGGGCCTGTGAATAAGACCAAACCTGAAGCAGATTTCCAGAAACAATTGGAAAGATGGGTCATGGTCCCTAAGAATGCCAGAGTACAGCACGTTCATCTGCTTGAATTGCAAAAGGAGATCCTGGCCGAGCTTGAAGACTGCCCATGGAACGAGCTGGATATTTATGAGGATGCCAGTGTTGGAGTCATAGCATCAGGGATTGCTTCAGTCTATGCAAAAGAAGCCATTATTAAACTGGGTGTAAACGCATCATTCCTGAAGATTGGGACCTATCCTGTTCCTGAGAACAAGATACGCACTCTCATGGAGAACTCTGAGCGTATAATAATTTTCGAGGAAATGGAGCCTGTTGTCGAAGAACAGGTCAGGATAATCGCACAGGAGATTGGTTCTCGTGTGGAAATAGTCGGCAAGCTGCAGGGTCCTGTTCCACGGATATTCGAACTTAACACCGATATCTGTGCAGATGTCCTTGCAGAAGTCCTTGAACTTAAAAGACAGGCTGTCCCTGCTGAAGTTACAGAAGATTTCGATTATGATGCATGCAGAATTGATCTGCCCATGCGTCCTCCTGTTATGTGTCCGGGATGCTCTCACAGGGCAACTTTCCATGTCATGAAAAAGGTATATGGTAAGAATGCTATCTTCCCAAGTGACATCGGTTGCTACACACTGGGTATCCAGAGCGGTACAGTTGACACCACACTCTGCATGGGTGGAAGCATAACCGTGGCAAGCGGAATGTATCAGGCAGGAGAGAAAAAACCTATCTGCTGCTCAATTGGTGACTCGACATTCTTCCATACCGGAATGAATGGTCTGCTTAATGCCATCTATAATAAAGCTGACATCACAGTAACTATAGTAGACAACCGTATAACTGCAATGACTGGTCATCAGCCAAATCCTGGAATGGGTAAAACTGCCACAGGCGAGCAAACCACTGAGGTTTCAATTGAAGCTCTGTGTCGTGGACTTGGTGCTGAGTTCGTAGAAACCGTTGATACTTATGACATGAAGCAGATGGAAGAGGTCTTCAAAAGGGCAAAGGGCTACAAAGGAACATCCGTTGTTATCACAAGGCAGCTCTGTGTCATTGATGCAAAGCGTTCCGGAATACGCAGAAAACCGTTCACCATCGATGCGGATGCGTGCGTGGGATGCAGGTTGTGTGTGAACCTTGGCTGTCCTGCTATTGAATTTGATATGGAGACTAAAAAAGCATCTATCAATGCAATGTGTACTGGTTGTGGAGTGTGTGCTCACATGTGTAAGTTCGATGCAATCCAGGAGGTGAAAAAATGAGTGCAGAAGGAATATCCAGATTTGACCTTGTGATCGCTGGTGTAGGTGGGCAGGGTACTATCCTTGCATCCGATATCATCGGCAAGGCTGCTGTAAAGGAAAATATGTCCGTGCGTGCAGCTGAGACTCATGGAATGGCACAGCGTGGTGGTTCAGTTGTAAATCATATCAGGCTTGACTGTGAACTCGGTTCAATGATTCCTATGAAGGGTGCTGATGTACTGCTTGCACTTGAGCCAAGTGAGGCACTCAGGTATCTTGAATTTCTTTCTGATGACGGAGTCATCATAGTTAACACGGATCCAATTCTTCCGGTAACTGTAACTTCAGGACTTTGTAGCTATCCGGACGTAGATGCTATTGTTGAAAGACTTGAACAGAGCCACGATGTAAAAGCCCTCAATGCAACCGAACTTGCAAAAGGGGCAGGACATCCTCAGTCCATGAATGTTGTCATGGTGGGTGCAGTTTCAAAATACCTGCCAATATCCGTTGACACTATACTGGAATGCGTCAGGGAGCTTGTCCCCCAGAAGACAATTGATATCAATGTCAAGTCTTTTGAGATGGGCAGATCCATAACACAGGAATGATCTAAGATTATCCTATCTTTATTTTTTTATCATATCAAAAGTAAAAGCCCACAGTTTTGTTTGATGAAAATTATATCATAACATAAATCTGATGGGACTAGGTGAAAACTTGCTGGCAATGATGTTTTTTGTTCTGTGAACTTGCTGGTAATGATGTTTTTGCTTTGTAAAGAAAATATGGGGGAAGATATCAAGATAAAAAAATATTGGACCAAGTAAAAGCGCTTAGGATCAAGCTCTTGGTATATGAATTTGATAGGTATACCTTGGTTATTTTCAGCACTTAAATGAGGATTTCTAGAGAGCCCAAAAAATTCTATTTTTTAAGGATCCTTTATCTCTTTAAAGGATATAAATAAAAGTATATAACATACAATCTTGGGAGTGTTTAGATATGAACAATACTTTTGGAAGGAAATTATACTCATTAGGAGAATATTATAAAATATATTATCTAGCCCTTTTTTCAATCACTGATTTTCGATATGCTAAAAAAAAGAAGTTTTTAAACGAGCATTTCATTGAGCGTATCATGCTTGCTGTAACAGAAGTAAATGGATGTCCTCTTTGCTCTTTTGCACACACAAAGATGGCACTTGAATCAGGTATGTCAAATGAAGAAATTCAAAATATGTTGGCAGGAGTACGAGATGATGTTCCTGAAGAAGAAATATCAGCTGTAATGTTTGCCCAGCATTATGCTGAGACCAGAGGTTATCCTTCTAAAAAATCCTGGGAGCGAATAGTAGAGATCTATGGTTTTCGAAAAGCAAAAGGTATTCTTGGTACAATAAGAATGATTATGTTTGGAAATGCAGCTGGAGCCGCCTGGGGTTCTTTTGTTAACAGGTTAAAAAAAGAAGAAAAAGCAGATGATAGAAGTAATCTTCTTTATGAAATAGGCATGATTCTTGTAACCTTTATTTATTTACCAATAGCTCTTATACATACAATATCCACAAAATTATTTAGAATACATATAATTAAGTTCAAGAGTGTAGGAAAAAAGCAGTAAGTTTTAAAACATTACTACTTTTTTTAGTTCACCCAGAATGAGCATAAATTAGTTGATGTAATTTAATAATAAGCTATTACATCATGAAACAAGTTCTTTTTCTTTTTTAGGCATTTCATTTGTTTTATCTAATCTTTTGATTTCATACCATAACCAGGCACCTGTAAGTATAAAGGCTCCTAGATCAGATACAGGCGCTGACCACCAAACACCCTCCAATCCCCATATTCTCGGTAATATTAGTAATACCGGTATAAATATAAACACCTGTCTGGATAAACCAAGTATGGTAGCTTGTTTGGGTTTACCAACAGCCTGGAAATAACTAGAACTGATCATTTGTACTCCAACTAGTGGTATAAACAGAAAATTAATAGCCATAGCATGGACGCCCAAATCTATTAATTCAGGACTTTGATTAAAAAGACTAATTAATTGTCTAGGCCAGATTTTAGTAACAATAAAACCAACAGTAACGATTCCAGTAGCAGCAAAAATAGATAATTTTAAAGTATCCTTTACTCTATCATGTCTTTTAGCACCATGATTATATCCTATAATCGGCTGAGCGCCTTGGTTAATTCCCATGGCTGGCATTATTAAAAACATAACTATGCTCATTATTATTCCAATAACTGCTAAGGGCAAATCTCCTCCATACTTGACCAGGGATCTATTAAATATTGTTTGTTGAACACTTCCTGCAATTTGTAAAACAAAAGAAGGAAAACCAACTGCAGCAATCGACTTAACGATTTTTGCTTCAAGTCTGAAGTTTTCTTTTCTGATTTTGACTCTGCTTCTTCCTGAAAGAAAATGATATAAGACCCAGGTACTGGTCACAGAATATGAAATAACAGTTGCTAATGCAGCTCCTTTGATTCCCCAATTAAACGGGAAAATAAATAAGTAATCAAGCACTATGTTAGTGAAAGTTCCTATTAACATAGTGTACATTGCGATCTTTGGATTACCTTCAGCTCTAATGAAATTATTCATACCAACTCCTACGGCCAGGAAAACTGTACCCATTAGTAGTACTTTCATATAATCCATAGCATATGGCAATACATTAGAACTGGCTCCAAAGAAGATTAAAATAGGTTCAAGAAACATTAATCCCAAAACTGTTAGGATAATAGCAATTATAATAAATAATACCAAGGCATTTGCAACAATTTTTTGGCATTGTTAATAAATGGTAGTTATATATGATAAGAACCTATATTCTTTATGAACTGCCCAAAATGTAAGAGTTCCAGTCACAAAAAGAATGGTATGGCTGCTGGCCGCCAGCGCTACAAATGTCATGATTGCGGATATAACTATTCAGTGCAGCTAAAATCAACT
>JAVEPM010000059.1:0-20536 GCA_034008115.1 Methanolobus sp. | reverse complement strand
CCTTATTTCATGGATCTGCATATAATCTTCTCCTTTACGTGTCCAGACTTGATGATCATTATTATATGGCCTGCAACAGCATAAAAAGATTATGTGCTAGAAGAGGATACTTAGGGAGATTATCAAAATGAAGGGGAGCTTCTGGAGCCAAAACTTAGACCTGAATACACAGAGAAAGCTAAAAAGATAATGGAACAGGATGCCCTTTGCTAAGAAAAACAAAAAACAGGTTGAGATTATCCTTAATAAGGTTGACAAGATCCTTGAAAATTCACACTGGTATAAAAATCTAAGAGCTCCTTTGAATAAGTGGAAGAGAGTACATAAAGACAGGCATTTCGTATTGGTTTTTTCTGTGTGGATGAGGAAAACAATAGTGTCACACTAGAGGATTATGCTCATCACGATGACATTTATAGATAGACCATATACAGATATCAAACACGATAACCTATATACATAAGTAAGGACAATAGTTATTCGATGCCAATATGGCTGATAATCCACATAAAGTAAATAACAGGAGAATAAAGTAATGGCAAAACCGATTGAACTTGGACTGGTGCTGGAAGGTGAAGATGCAAAAGAGTTCTGGGAAAACGAGAGAAAGCCAGCTACAAAACAACAGATAAAAATGTTCAAAGAAGCCAGGAAAATATCAGATTGTATTCGTTTTTAGCCCTGTCATTTGATATGTCTGAGTTTAAGTTTTCTATTTCTCCGCTTTCTGAGAGAAACGATGTTTTGTCTTTTTGCTGCCAAAACAAGGATCTAAACGACTTTTTAAAAAATGATGCGCTTGGTAATCAGGAACAGCTCATAAGCAAAACTTATGTTTGTTATTATCAGAAAGATTTTGCTGGGTATTTCACTTTGACCACGGATACTATGAAAGTTAAATATATTGATGATTCAGATTGTGTCGATGGCTTTCCATATTCCAGATACCCGGCTGTCAAAATCGCAAGACTTGCCACTGATAAGAGATTTGAAGGGAGGGGAATTGGCTCATACATGCTGTTTGCAGCAATAGGTCTCGCTCAAAGGGTCGCGGATCTCACTGGATGCAGATATATTACAGTTGATTCAAAACCCGAATCTATAGGATTTTACACCAAATATGGATTTAAGATCGTTAAAACTTCTCTTAAAAAAGACTATACATCCCTATATCTAAACATGCAACCCATGGTAAAAGGCATTTAAGCAACTGTTTTTCATTATTAATTACTGTGCATAAATTTCGAGTGATATTAAAAAATATTCGTTTTGAAGTACCAATTTTTAATTTTTTGGGGCGGAATACAATGATTATATATCTGTTCCATCCGCTTTTCAGGTTATTTGCAGTTATTGTTCTGGGTGTGCAGGATTATGCAATAGTGAACAGGGAACCAGATAGATACAAAGATGCCCCATATCCTTGAAATGAATTGAACAGGCAGCAGGAGATGTCAGTCTCAGTGAGATAGAGGCTGAGAACTGCTAGAGTTTTGCGTCCGTTTTTTTAATTAGAAGTTGTATGGAGAGTGTTGCCTGACAATGGGAAAGATATTCTTATCGTGTTAAAAATTGTTATTCATTTTAGTTATCAGTAACTTAAGTTTTTCTTCAAGAACAGGAAGTTCTTTCTGAATTGTATCCCATACCAAGTCATAATCCACCCTGAAATATGCATGTATAAGACGATCTCGCATTCCTGCAATACCACTCCAGTGGAGGTCATTATCAAGAGCCTTTATATCTTCAGGTATGGACTTTGCAGCCTCCCCAAGAATCTCAAACTGGCGGACAACAGCACTTTTAGTTTTTTCATCGTGCAGAAAGTCTTCTCTATCCATTCCCTGTGTAAAACTTTCAATTGCCTCAATGGCAGCCAGCATCTCGGACAGGTATAGCAGTGGAGACCTCACAAAACCACCATTTCCCTGAAAACCTCATCTTTTATCATAGGGTGCAGAGCACGTTCGGATACCAGATCAATAGGAACACCAAGCAGCTCCTCAAGATGCTCAGAGAGCTCAACAAGATCAAATAATGTGGCACCTTCTTTGAATCTCACCAGTATATCGATATCACTGTCCTTATTCTCCTCACCACGTGCATACGAACCAAAAATACCTACGATTTGCGCCCTGAACCTTTTAGAGATGTAAGGTCCATTGTCCTTTATAATTGACCTTATTTCATGGATCTGCATATAATCTTCTCCTTTACGTGTCCAGACTTGATGATCATTATTATATGGCCTGCAACAGCATAAAAAGATTATGTGCTAGAAGAGGATACTTAGGGAGATTATCAAAGTGATATAGAGGCTAAGAACTGTGCTTAATGGTGTGATTCGTTTCTTTTTTGCTGCTTAGCAGCGTGGCAAAGTGCCGCCTGCGGCGGGTGGCTGTATTGGTTTTTATTTATTAATCCGGCTCTTTTGCAAAAAAACAAATCTGCAAGGCAACTTCACTAATTTCTGGTAACTTTCTAATGTTGTGACAGAACAGGATATGGAAAATCAGGCAATAGAAATATGCTCCTAACCTGTAATATACCCATAATATACACATACTTTTTTGTGTTGATTTCACAAAACTTAAATATGTACAGATTGTTTAATGCACTTATTAGAGTATATATAAGCAGGCACATTTGGAATTCCTGAACAAAAACGATTTTGGTGAGTTGGAAAATGCTGGTATTCAATAGTTTGTCTGGAAGTAGTATACTTGTTGCCGATGGTGCCGGGTTTATAGGCAGTCATGTTGTTGACAGGCTTTTAGCGATGGGAGATGAGGTTACGGTTTTTGATGATCTGGGTTTATCTGGTAATCCAAACTTTACTCTTGAAGAATGCGATGATTAAAAATGAGACTTTACAATGATCTTTATAGCAAAACCCGATATTGGTGATGAAGAAAAAGCAGCAGTTGCTGAGGTTCTTTCTTCAGGGATGATCGCAGAAGGAAAACGAGTTGCAGAGTTTGAAGCTGCTTTTGCTGAATATGCAGGTGTTGAACATTGCGTTGCAGTGAACTCGGGGACAGCTGCACTGCATGCAGCAATGCTGGCACATGGAATAGGAAAGGGTGATGAAGTAATTACCAGTTCTTTTAGCTTTATTGCAACAGCTAACAGTATAATGTATACTGGTGCAAGACCTGTGTTTGTGGATATTGAACCAGAGACATTCAATATCGATACAGAACTGATAGAAGCAAGCATTACAAAGAAAACAAAAGCATTGATGCCAGTTCACCTCTACGGTCATCCTGCAGAAATGAAAACCATCATGGAAATTGCAGAAGATCATAACCTTATCGTTATTGAGGATGCATGTCAGGCCCATGGTGCAAGCTACCATGGAAAGAAAGTAGGGTCTTTTGGAACAGGTGCATTTAGTTTCTATCCTACAAAGAATATGACCACCGGTGAAGGTGGAATGATCAGTACTAATGATGCTGAACTTGCCAGAAAAGCCAGGATGATACGTGCTCATGGCTCACAGCAGCGTTATCTGCATGAGATGATGGGCTACAATCTGAGGATGACAGATATTGCAGCTGCTATCGGAATGGTTCAGCTTGCAAAGATCGATGGGTATAACTCTGCACGCCAAAGGAATGCATCCATGCTCTCAAATGGATTAAAAAATACATCATCTGTGACTGTTCCGACTATCAGGGATGAGTGCGAGCATATGTTCCACCAGTATACCATAAGGGTTGAGAACCGTGATGAACTTGTCACGAAGCTGAATCAGCAGGGTATTGGTACAGGTGTATATTATCCAATACCGATACACAAACAGCCAATCTATATTGAAGCAGGATACAAGGACCATTTACCAGAGTGCGAAAAAGCATCAAAGGAAGCAATGTCACTACCGGTACACCCGGGAGTTTGTGAAGATGATGTCAGACTGATAATTAAAGCAGTTATCGAAGGGGCTGAGTAAAAACAATGAGATTTGGGGTAATAGGCACAGGTGCTATGGGAATAAATCACATAAGGATCTACCATGAAATGGAAGATGTGGAACTTGTGGGAATATCAGATATCGATGAGGAAAGGGTGAATTCCCTTGCAGGAATGTATGATACCAAAGCATTTACTGATTATAATGAATTGTTAAAAGAAGGACTTGATGCAGTGAGCATTGTAGTTCCCACAAAGCTTCACAAGAATGTCTGCCTTGATGCAATTGCTGCAGGCTCGAATGTGCTTGTGGAAAAACCTGTTGCAGATACACCTGAAAGTGCAGATATTATGATAAAGGCAGCCAGAGATGCAGGAAAAGCATTGATGGTGGGTCATATCGAGAGATTCAACCCTGCTGTTATCAAGCTTAAGGAAATGATCGATGAGGGTCTTCTGGGAAAGATCGTATCCATATCAACTACAAGGGTTGGCCCTTATAATCCCAGAATAAGGGATGTTGGTGTCATTATGGATATTGGTGTGCATGACATTGATATAATATCCTACCTTTACGACAAAGAAGTAAGAATGGTACATGCCATTGCAGGTGCCGATATACATCCTTTTGAGGATCATGCTTCAATACATCTGAGGTTCGACAATGACCTTTCAGGTCTTGTTGATACAAACTGGCTGACACCACACAAGGTGCGTAGTCTCACAGCAGTTGGTCTTGAGGGTGTTGCATATCTGGATTATATTGAGCAGACTGTTGAATTACACGACCACAACTGGGTCAGGAAGTCAAAGGTGGAAGCTTCTGAGCCTCTTAAAAATGAGCTTGCATACTTCATAAATTGCGTCCGAACAGGTGAGATGCCCTGTCCTGATGGAAATGACGGAAAACATGCCCTGAAGGTATGTATGGCTGCAATTGAATCATACAAGCAAGAGAAAACGATTCGATTATAGACAATAAATTACAATTACAATTACAATTACAATTACAAAGGTTACTCATATGACTGAAAAATTAGAGAATATTCTAAAAGAGAAGGGTCCTATCAAGAATATAGGTGTGCTTGGCATGGGATACGTTGGCATTCCTGCAGCAGCCCTGTTTGCTGATTCGGATAAATTCGACCATGTACTGGGATTCCAGAGAAACTCTCCATCATCGGGTTACAAGATCGATATGATCAATAACGGTGAAAGTCCGCTAAAAGGCGAAGAACCGGGTCTTGATGAATTGTTGAAAAAAGTAGTTGATGCAGGTAAATTCGAATGCACTGCTGACTTCTCCAGAATATCCGAAATGGATGCAGTAACCCTTGCCATCCAGACCCCATTTGCAAATCCTAAAGACCTTGAACCGGATTTTGGAGCACTCATTGAGGGCATACGCAACGTAGGCAGATATCTCAAACCCGGAATGCTGGTGGTCCTCGAATCAACCATTACCCCGGGAACCACTGTGGGCATGGCAAGAGAGATACTGGAAGAAGAATCAGGCCTGAAAGCCGGAGAGGACTTTGCTCTTGCACATGCACCGGAGCGTGTAATGGTAGGCCGCCTTCTCAAAAATATCCAGGAACACGACAGGATAGTAGGAGGAATAGATGAGCCAAGCACACAGCGAGCCATTGAACTCTACATTCCAGTCCTTACAAAAGGAAAGATCATACCCATGAGCTCCACCGCAGCCGAGGTCACCAAAACAGCCGAGAACACCTTTCGTGACCTGCAAATTGCAGCCGTGAACCAGTTAGCCCTCTACTGCGAGTCCATGGCCATAAACGTCTACGATGTCAGAGCCGGTATCGACAGTCTCAAAGGCGAAGGCATAACCCGGGCCATCCTCTGGCCAGGAGCCGGAGTAGGCGGTCACTGCCTCACAAAAGACACCTACCACCTGGAACGCGGTGTAAAACTAGGCTCAGAAGAGTTAGACTATCCAGAAAACGCAGACTCCATCTACGTCCTTGCCCGCAAGGTCAATGATTTCATGCCAAATCATATGTTCAAGCTCACAAAAGATGCACTCGCAGAAGTTGGCAAAGAGATCAAAGGCTCAAAGATAGCCATGCTGGGCTGGGCCTTCATCAACGACTCCGATGATGCCAGAAACCCGCCATCTGAGCCATACTACGACCTGCTCAGCGAAGCCGGTGCCAGTATAACAATACATGACCCCCACGTTCTGGAATATCCAAACGTAGAGATCGAAAAGAACATGGACTCCGTAATAAAAGATGCCGATGCAGTCATAATTCTAACCGCCCACTCCGAATACTTCAAGCTAAACCCAACTGATGTCAAAAAATTGATGGGAATAGATCAGCCTGTTGTTGTGGATGGCAGGAATGTCATTGATCCTGCTGGATTTGTTGAGGGCGGGTTTGTGTATAAGGGGATTGGAAGAGGGGATGTGAACTGAGCATCGGTTGGACAAATATGCATATAATGAGTGGTTTATTTATGTTGAAAAATGCACAAAAGGTAGTAGTAACAGGCGGTGCCGGTTTTATCGGTAGTCATGTAGTTGACAGACTTGTGAAAATGGGCAATGAAGTTACAGTTTTTGATAATCTAAGTTCAGGTCGAATGAAGTTTATTGAGAATCATCTTAAAAATCCAAACTTTACTCTTATAGAAGGCGACCTGCTCAACACTGCAGAAATAGAAGCAGCCTGTAAGGATATTGATCTTGTTTTCCACATCGCTGCAAATCCCGATGTCAGGTTGGGTGCGACAGATACAAAAGTACACCTTGACCAGAACATCATAGCAACATACAACCTGCTGGAAGCAATGCGCAAGAACAACGTCAAGAATCTCGCATTCACATCCACATCCACCGTCTACGGTGAAGCCACAATAATCCCCACTCCCGAGAACTACGGACCACTTGTCCCAATATCCCTCTACGGTGCATCTAAACTAGCCTGCGAAGCCCTGATCACATCCTATTCACATACCTTTGACATGCAATCATGGATATTCCGTTTCGCCAACATAATAGGAGACAGAGGCACCCACGGAATAATCGTGGATTTCATAGAGAAACTACGAACTAATCCAAAAGAGCTGGAGATTCTGGGTGACGGCAAACAATCAAAATCATACCTCCACGTCAGAGAATGCGTGGATGCTATGATGTTCTCAGTATCTAATAGCAATGAAGAGGTAAACATCTTCAACATCGGCTCAGAAGATGCCACAAATCCTACCCGCATCGGTGAGATCATAGTCGAAGAAATGGGACTTACTGATGTAAAGTTCAATTATACCGGTGGTTCTCGTGGCTGGAAGGGAGATGTACCAGTAATGATGCTTGCCATTGACAAGATGAAAAAGCTTGGCTGGAAGAATGAGTGGGAATCGGAGAAGAGTGTCAGGGAGACTGTGAAATGTGTTCTTGCTTAGGACGAAATTAAACTTTTGTTTTTGCACTTATATTAGTATATATTAAATGGATGAATGAAAATTGTTTGATTCCACAACATCTCAGAAGATTCTTAGTAAGCAGGTACCAAGAAATCTGATCTCGAATTTTGTCTATTTTGCAATAAATGTGATAATTGGCATACTTTTAGTTCCTTTTTTTATTGATAATCTTGGGGTCGCTGGCTATGCAATTATTCCTTTAGCAACTTCTGTTACAAGCTATGTTGGATTAGTGACACAATCTCTTAATACAGCAGTTTCAAGATATTTGACAGTTGATTTACAAAATCAGGATTTTAAAAAAGCCAATGTCACGTTTAATACTGCTTTGTTTGGAACACTTGGGATAATATTATTGACTATTCCAATAGCTTTTGTTTTATCCTATTATGCACCCACTTTTTTTGACATTCCATCAAGCCAAAATCAAGATGCATTTTTGCTTTTTATGGGAGTTATTGTAGCATTCTTAATCAGAGCATGGAGTAGTAACTTTGGTGTAGCACTGTTTGCTTACAACCGTCTTGATCTGCAAAACATAATAAACACGGTTAATATTATAGTTCAAGTTTCAGCAATTGTTTTACTATTCTGGTTTTCATCTCCAAAATTGAGTTACATTGGATTTTCTTACCTATTAGGTTCATTAGCAGCTTTTGTAGTCACAATATTTCTATCACGCAAAATAAATCCACACTTGAAGCTCAATTATTCTGATTTTGAATTATCGAGATTAAAAAGTTTAGCTCAGATGGGTGGCTGGGTAACTGTAAATCAAATAGGATCACTTCTATTTCTTCAGGTCGATCTGATTGTTGTCAATAAATTGTTTGGAGCAACTGCTGGAGGAGAATACTCCATGGTACTTATATGGAGTACTTTATTAAGAGCTGTAGCAGCCATGTTGGCAAGTGTTGTCACTCCAATTATTTTAGCATATTATGCAAGGAAAAGATATGAAGACATTATTACATTTTCAAAAAAGGCGGTCAAATTTATGGGACTTGCTATGGCTTTACCAATCGGTATCATAATTGGTTTTTCCCCACAGATATTATCATTATGGGTTGGACCTGAATTTGCCAAACTTTCTCCACTGATGCTTGTACTTTTGATTCATCTTGTAATTAATCTATCAGTACTTCCATTATTTTCAATCAATGTTTCATTTAATAAAGTTAGAATTCCAGGAATTGTTACTCTATTCATGGGATTTGGAAACTTTATATTAGCAATTATTCTGTCTTTATTTACTGATTGGGGCTATTATGGAGTTGCAATTGCAGGGGCTATTATGCTGACAACTAAAAATACTTTATTTATACCATGGTACGCAAGCAAAGTCTTAGAAATTTCAAAAAATACATTTACAAGTTCGATAGTATCTGGTTTTCTGTCGGTGATAGCAATTGTAATTACTATTAAAATAATCAATTATTATTCAGAAATTTCATCTCTGATTACATTGACAATTTGCTGCATGACACTCAGTGTAGCTTATATTATAATAGTATGGTTTGTGGGCTTAAATCAATCAGATCGTAATATAATAGAATCTTTTTTACCATCTTCGATAAGGGGTCGATAAATTGAAGCAAAATGTAATTGAAAACATTGTCAAAAATGACCTTTGTATCGGGTGTGGCATTTGTGCAGCAATGTGTCCTCACAAAGCTTTGTTAATGAAATTCAATGAGTATGGGGAATATAATCCTGTAATGGAAGGTAACTGTTCAAGTAATTGTGACTTATGTATGAGTGTATGTCCATTTAACGATGGAAACAAAAACGAAACTGTTCTAGGAACAGAACTCTACAAAGATATAAAAAATATGAAATATCGCTTTGAGACTGGATATTATCTTGATTCTTATGTAGGATATTCAAATGAGTTCAGACAAACAAGTGCATCTGGCGGAATGGCAACATGGTTACTCACAACATTGATTCAAAAGGATATTGTTGATCATGTGATCTGTGTTACACCTAATAACGACCCTGAAAAACTATTCAAGTTTGAAATATGTGATGATGTAGATTCGATTTTGAAATCTTCGGGGTCTGCGTATTATCCTGTAGAGATGTCAGACGTTATTCAAAGAATGCTGAATAATCCAGGTCGTTATGCCATAACCGGATTACCATGTTTCTTGAAAGGGTTGAGACTTGCTGGCCAAAAAAACAGGAAGTTAAGAGAGATGATAACTGTTACCATTGGGCTTGTCTGTGGGCAGATAAAAAGCAAGCATTATACAACATATTTATCTACACTAGCAAACGCTGGTGGAAAACTTCAAAAAGTAAACTTCCGAGGAAAAAGTCCTGATAAACCAGCAAGTAATTTTTACTTTAGTTGTATCAATGAAACAGGTGCTGAAGGTAAAGTATTCTGGAATGAAGGAGTTTCTGAAGCTTTTGTCAATAGGTGGTTCACACCAAATGCATGCAGCTTTTGTGATGATGTTTTTGCAGAACTTACTGATGTTGTATTTATGGATGCCTGGTTGCCGGAATATTCTAAAGATAGTAAGGGCACAAGCTTGATGTTAGTAAGATCACCTGATATATTAGACCTTGTTCAGAAAGCTATGGACAACGAAGAAATTGATATCAGTACAATTTCTGTTGATAAAGTTATACAAAGCCAAGCAGGGGTTCTTGATCTCAAAAGAAAACAGCTTTCTTATCGCCTGTATCTGGCTGGAAAAAAGGTTCTAATAGCACCCGCAAAAAGAGTGAATCCAGCTAAAAACATAGGATTTCTTAATAAAAAAGAAGTTGAACTTAAAATGAAGATGCAAGAAGAGAGTAAACATTTGTCTTTAGGCAAAACTCAAATAGTAGACGCAAGAAGTATCATAGACACCATGACTCCATCTATGAGAAGAATCAAACATCTCAGGCTTATCAGAAGACTTGCACTGCCACTTCGCGTCATTAAAAAATACACAAACAAGGCGGAAATCAACAATGAATGAAAATCCAACTTTTATTTTAGCAGGAAATGGTCCTTATGAGAATAGAGGCTGTGAAGCTATAGTAAGAGGAACTGTAAAAATCCTCCGACACTATTATGAAGATCCTTCTTTTTTGTGTGTAAGTTTTTTTCAAAATAAAGAGCAATTTGAAAAACAATGTCAAGAAGAACACGATCCAGCAATAATCCATAAGCAAGTAAATAAACGTCAAAGCAAGTATGACCCAAAATGGCTTTTTGGATTACCACTTAGAAAAATATATCCACGCATGAATAAGAACTGGATGTATAAAGAAATGCTCCCCTATCTAGAAAAATCAAAAGCTGTATTATCAATTGGTGGAGACAATTATTCATTAGATTATGGTATTCCCAGATCTTTTACATATTTAGATGATGTTGTTTTAGAAAGGAAGAAACCTTTGATTATATGGGGAGCTTCGGTTGGACCTTTTGATAAGAATCCAGAATATGAGAGATATATGATCAATCATCTAAAACAGATCACAGGGATTTTTGCAAGAGAGTCTGCTACTATTGACTACCTCCATAAAAATAATATTAATGAAAATGTTCATAGAATTGCAGATCCTGCTTTTTTAATGGATGCCACGGAACTACCAACTGAAAAAAACATAAAGATTAAAGAAAATTCTATTGGAATAAATTTGAGTCCACTAATGGCAAAATACGTGAGTAATGGATATACAGAGGTATGGGCTAAAACTGCATCTGATATTTTAACTGACATTGCAAAAAATACAGATGAGCATATATACTTAATTCCTCATGTTACAACTCCTCATTCAGATGATTATCTGTTTTTAAAAGCGGTTCAATCAAATATGGATGAATTCAAAGAAAAAATCACATTAATTCCTCCTATATATAGTGCATCAGAAACTAAATGGATCATTAGTAAGATGAAAATTTTTGCAGGATCAAGAACACATGCAACTATTGCATCTTTGTCTTCAGCTGTTCCAACTCTAAGTTTTGCGTATAGTATTAAAGCTAAAGGACTAAATAATGATATATTTGGCAATGATGATTTTTGTCTAAACCCGAGCGAACTAAATGCACAAAATGTTACAGAAAAAATAAAGTCTATCATAAGTCAAAGTTCTGAAATAAAAGAAAATTTGAGGGAATCTATCCCAAAAATTAAAAATGAAGCTTTACTCGCAGGAAAGATTCTTCGTGATGTCACAGGATAAAATGATTATTTCAGAAAGATTTTAATGGTGACTATAAAATGCCGCTTATATCAGTAGTTATTCCTCTTTATAATAAAGAGCCTTATATCAAAAGAGCAATCGATTCTGTTTTATCTCAAAAAATAGAAGATTTTGAACTAATTATTGTAGATGACGGTTCTACAGATAAAAGTGCAGAAGTCGTACAAAGTATTAATGATGAGCGAATAAAATTGATGCAACAGGAAAATGCAGGGGTTTCAGCTGCACGCAATCGGGGAATAAAAGAAGCAAAAGCAGACCTTATTGCTTTTTTAGACGCAGATGATGAGTGGCTTCCTGATTTTCTTGAAATATCTCTAGAACTTTGGCAAAAATACCCTAATGCGGGAGCATATTTCACAGGTTATATTCAATATATTAATGCTGGCATAGAAACAAATACAGACATTTATGGCATCCCTGAAAAAACCCAATTTGGAATCCTGCATTCATACTTCGAGTCAGCAACAAAAGGATTGTACCCAATCACCTCTTCAAATGTTCTGATACCAAAAAAAGTGTTCGATAAAATAGGGAATTTTGTAGTAGGTAAATGGTGGGGAGAAGACTCAGACATGTGGGGTAGAATAGCATTAAAATATTCAATCGCATATAACATAAAAAAATGTAGTATCTATCACACAGAAATTCAAAATAGAGCATGTACTAAAGTTAAAGTTGTTGAGGAACATCCATTCATAAAAACAGCAAATGTAGCAATATTAAATAATGAAGTACCTAGTGAAATATTGTCAGATCTAAAAGAATATATTGCTAAAAAGCAATTACAAACAGCATCTAGAAATTTACAAGCGTCCAGGCCTGATCTTGCAAGAAAAAACATTAAAAAATGTAAGACTAAAAATATGAAGAATGAAAAATATTGGATATTATTTTGGACGTATGTTCCCTCCAATATATTTATGCTGCTGAAAAACTGGAAGTCAAAAACTAGAAAAGATTAGGAAGAAAGATATCCTCTAAATGAGACTGTCGGAAAAGTCGATTCGTATGAAATTTATAACTACTAATAGCAACAATAGCTAAGAACTCCCACCTCTAATTTTTCATTAAAGTACTCATAGATACTGATTCTATAATTTTTAATGACTATTTAATTCTGCACGCATAGCAGAGTTTGTCTTGTTAGGGGACTTTTCCGACAGTCTCATATAACCCAAGTTTGACAGTTTCATTTTTTGACCTTATAGAAT
Organism: Methanolobus sp.; assembly: GCA_034008115.1. Taxonomy (GTDB): domain Archaea; phylum Halobacteriota; class Methanosarcinia; order Methanosarcinales; family Methanosarcinaceae; genus Methanolobus. Next base: position 7,745 of record JAVEPM010000059.1, on the reverse strand, counting down.
TTGACAGTTGTTATTAAATAAAAATTTCATGTTAACTAATGCTATGAATAAGTCATAATTTATGATAGATTCAAATTTTTGTTGCCATTTAAGTGTATATTGATGGAAAATAAACAAAATATCACTAAAATACCCATCAATTTTTGTAAACTGTCAAATTAGGGATATAACAGCTTAACTTTCCAACCAAATACAGATTTTTAATTTTTTCAAGCAGATTTTACTGAGATTGCCATGAACTTTTACGGATTTTATTTATCATCATGATCTAAATGGCATTCCAAGAATCTATCTGCGGCTTGTTCCCAGGTAAATTTCTCCAATATTGTCATTTTCGCACACCTTCCAAGTTTTTCTGCATATTTTGGATCTCTTAGAAGGAAATCGATCTTCTCGGCAACTTTTTCTGCATCTGGTTCAACAAGGAGTCCATTTTCCCCATCTAAGATAGCCTCAGGAATTCCTGCAATTGGAGTAGCAACAATTGGCTTTCCCATTGCCATTGCCTCAAGGAGGGCCAGTGGCAATCCATCGCCAAGTGTAATATGTGTATACAGATCACATATATGTAAAGGAACAGATGGATTTGACACATCTCCAGTAAAAATTATATTATTCTCTACATCCATCTCACGTGCAAATGCCTTCACGTTATCTGAGTATTTTCCCTCACGAGTTGCGATAAGAACAATATTGGGGTGGGTCACTCGTAGGATTCGGATGGCCTGGATAAGCAATTTTAATCCCTCTGCTTTATAGGGAAGGGCGGTCATGCCTAAAGCCAAAAGGACGTTAGAGTCCTCATTTATCATATATTTCTTGCGGAACTGCTCTACTTCCAATTCAGAAACCTCACCTGTAAAAGCCCCAGCATAGGTGATTTTAGTCTTCGGGAACGAGAGGCCATCAATCTCAACAATTCGTTCATGGAGACGCCTGGAAACGAATGTCACGTAGTCACATGCATTCAGAAGGCTCTGAAAGAAAATCTTCGCCAGAATTGACAACTTCTTAGCAGGTTCAGTGTGAAAAGTGTAGACTAGTGTACATCCATGAAGTTTCTTGTAGAGCGCACCAGGTAGAAGGCAGTACCAAGTACTTTGTGAGTAGACCACCTCTGGATGAATCTTCCTAAGCTGCCAGTAACAGGCTAAGGAGAATGCAATCTTGTTCCTCCTGACACAAAATTGCTCTGGGTCATATCCCTCCCGGAAAAGCACACTGACATCAGCCTCTTTATTTGTCATGGCCCCAACAAGATTCATCAAGTATACCTTGATGCCACCTCCATCACTATTCTTCCAGTAATTTGTTATAATTGCAACTTTAATGTTATCACCTTTCATTGACTATGCAGTGTAATACTCATGTATGTATAGATAATCCATTGTTATCATATATTTTAGATATATTATTATTAGAATTTATAACACTTTCTGAATATTTCCATGACTTTAGTATTCTCCAATTTTGTATACTCATAGAACTACTATAATAATTTAATATATAGTAATTTTTTTGATTCTGTTGACTACTTGGATCTTGTAAAAGGAATGAAATTTGATCACTTTTGATAATTGATGTTGTATGTAAATTGTTTGTTTTGTCATGAATATAATATTGGAATAAATTTCTAGTTAACTCGTCAGAAACAGAACTTATATCTTTGTTTTTGTGTTGGAAATACCAATTAGACGATTGCTTAATATAGTCTGTGTTATGAATGTTATCTTTTGGAACAGCTTCATTCATCGAAAACGTATATACTGGATTCAAAATTAAAATAATTAATATAGAAAATGTTGCCATATTTTTCCAATTTGAATGACGATATAACCAAATAATACATATTATTCCTGGGAAATACAATAAAGTTATTGGAAAGCCGCCTATTGCAAGTCTAACTAATCCATAAAAGAAATATACTGCAACGAATGAAAGGGTGACTTGATCGAAAACATTTATTTTGTTGTTTATCTTATATTTTTGTATGAGTAAATACAAAAATAAGATTATTGACATAAGTATAGTTGTATATTTGATTAAGGATATTGTAGTAATTATTTGAGGATAAGTAATAAGTAACTTCGAAATAACTAGTTGATTTGTTACTGGTTCTTTATTGAAGTAAGCATTCATAAATTTATCAAAGCCTGTTATTTCAATATCTGACATAATTGTTGGAACAAATGTTTGATAAAAAAATTGAGAAAGACCTAGCTGTGCAATTATTAAAATAATAAGTAAGCCTATCAATTCTTTATTATAATTTTGAATAATATTTTTGATTTTTAGAACTTTGCTATTATTTATAGTTGCAATTGCAGCATTCACAAACAAGAATATCATAATAACTACATAAGAATTATATGAAATGAAAATGATTGAAATTCCCGCAATAATCAACATTATTTTGTATGCTACCTTATGATTATTATTTAGTATCATCAAAGCAAACACTAATAAAAAAGTATAAAATACAATGCCTCCAATTCCATGTGGCCAAAGAAAAAGCCTTTGTGTTCCAGTAGTTCCTGCCGTTAATTGCACCAATACTACAATGCTTGTGAACAAGTAAGAATTTGATAATTTATAAATAAAGGCATAAAATACTACTAAAAATGGAATCATTTGTATAGGATAGAGTAATAAACCAATGCTCGGAAAATTGGTTATCAATTTAAATACAGCTCCGAATGCATAGAATCCGGGGATTTGATTTATCATTCTGGAATCCATATTTAAATAAGAGTTTCTAACAGTTTCTTCAATTACAACGATGTGTTTTGGTGCAAAAGCATCAATCAAACCATTAAAAACAAGTAAAGAATATATTATAGCTATACATAAAAGTATGGTTGATACTTTCATATATATACTTATATTCATTTTTGCAGTTTTAATCAAATAAAATCTACCCCAATATATAATACATTCATCATATAATTTCATTATCTATACTGCTTACTTATTTTTAATTGAACTATATACATTCAGTATTCTTTCCGATATGTTTTCCCATGTAAAGTTATTCCCATAATTCTTAATATTCCAATCATCCCATTCCATATCCAAAGCAATCCCAATCTTCTCTGCAAGATCCTGTGAATTACCAGGCTCAACCAACAGACCATAATCGTCGGAATTTATAATCTCAGGAACACCACCCACTTTAGTTCCAACAAACGGTTTTCCGCATCCAAGACACTCAAACATGACAGTTGGATTTCCTTCATTCAAACTGGAAAGGACAAACACATCACAAGCATTCATCCAAACAGGCAATAATTCTTCTTGAATGAAACCTGCAAGAATCACATGGTCATTCAGATTCAAGTCATCAATTTGTTTTTGCAATTTGTTTTTGAGTGTTCCCGAGCCACCGATAACACATAATATATTGGGATTTGTTTTAACAGATGTATTAATTGCATCTATTAAGAAATTGAAACCTTTTCTTTTAATTAGGTTACCGATGCTAAAAATTACCTGCTTATCCATCCCGATATTTAATTTTTTACGACATTCCTTTTTACCTAAGGGCTGATAATTTATAGAATAACCATTCGGAATTGAATATGTATTTTTATTAAATGTTTTCAATAACGGCACATCTTTTTCATTAACTCTTATTAATGCATCAGCATTTTTCCATGCGAGATTTATAAATGGATGGTTCATATTCAATTCTTTTGTAAACCAGTCACCATTCTCATGAATTGTTAAAACAACAGGAACATTATATTTTTCTTTTAACATAGTTCCGATGTACCCCGATGGCCAAGTAATATGTGCATGAATAAGATCAAATTCTAAATCATTTTTTTCAATTGTGCTAATAACTACTTTTAATCTATTGTCAACTAGAATCTTATCAAAATAAAAAATTGGGATATAATAACATTTTGGGAAAAATACTTTGACATTGTCGTAACTATAATCCTGACACAGTTTTTCTTTTTTAATTATATTAAAACTATACATAACAGGAGCTATCACATAAATATTTTTGAAATAATCTTTTAAAGCATCGATTTGTTCCTTGACAAATTTTCCTCCAAAAAAAGAACCATCTTCATTAGGAAAACTGGAGGCTAAGATTATTAGATTATGATCTTTATAATTTATATCATTTTTAGTAGAATTAATCAGTTGTTCTTTCATTTAATTACCCTCATTACTATTCAAGCATCTCCAATTTTTTAATTGTCAAAATATTCTCAATAGATCAATTTATTTGAAAAGCCGGTGATAGTAAAGTAATTTGCATAAGCAAAGTTAATCATATAACGAAGCTGCTTTTCCTGACGTACTTTCTGCTCTTCATATGAATTCCATTGACTTTTAAATACATTGTTGTATGTTGAATGGAATTTAGGATATTGTACCTGGTGTGCAAGTATGAAGAGAGGTTTGTGGAGCATTTAGATTCCTTCTGTATTGATAACTGCTGCAATCTTTCGACTTGCATCTCCTTTTCCAAATCTATCATTATGAGTATCTAAAGAAGGACTGAGTTCATTTACCATTTTAACAATTCGTCTCTTGTCAGCACCAACCAACACATTCCATCCATCTTCAACGGTTTCCATCCATTCTGTGTTTTCACGTAGTGTGATACATGGGATTTTCAAAATATAGGCCTCTTTTTGAATGCCGCCTGAATCGGTTAGGATCATTTTAGAATTATTCATTAGTTTAATGAAGTCAAGGAATCCAACTGGCTCAATTAATTTTACTGATGATGCCAATTTGTCATACAAATTGTATTCTTTTAACAGTTTTTTTGTTCTGGGGTGAACAGGGAACACGACTAGATCATCTAGTTCGCAAAAGGCATCTACGATATTTTGGAGATTTGTTGGATTGTCAGTATTACTGGCACGATGGACAGTTGCAAGTAAGTATTTCTTGCTCTCCAGATTCAGATCATTTAGGATTGTAGATTGTTTTTCTGCAATGGCTTTGTTGAATATTACAGAATCAGCCATAACATCTCCTGTTAAAAAGACATTATCAGTTATTCCTTCATTTTTTAAATTGTGTACAGCATTTTCTGTAGGACAAAATAGAAGATCCGAACAGTGGTCTGTTAATATCCTGTTTATTTCTTCAGGCATAGTTTTGTCAAAACTTCGTAAACCGGACTCCACATGGGCAGTTTTTATGTGTAATTTAGAAGCTGCAAGAGCACCTGCAAGGGTTGAATTCGTATCGCCATAAGTAAGAACAAGGTCTGGCTTTTCTTTTATCAAGACTTCTTCAATCTTTTTGAGCATCTCACCGGTTTGATAAGCATGAGAGCCAGAGCCGATTTCCAGGAAATAATCAGGTACTGGAATATTTAATTCTTCAAAGAAGACTTCATTCATTTTATAATCATAATGTTGTCCAGTGTGGATTAATATTTCATCGTGTTCTTTTCTTAGCTCTCTGGAAACTACAGATGCTTTTACAAACTGAGGTCTGACTCCAACGATGGTTGCAATCTTCATTTATATTCACCTTTGGAATTGATCTCTTGATAGTTATCTATAAAATCAACCATAAAAGCAGATACATCCACTTTATCTTTCAATAAACCTTCACGTTTTACTTTCCATTCTGCCTTAATATTGTCATTCTTGACAATATCAACAGCTTTTTCCAATGCCTTTTCAGAGTCTGTGTAGTTAAAGATAAGGCCATACTTATTCTCAAGTTCAATAAAGTTGGCCATATCATCTTCACCCACAAATGAGTTGCATCTAACTGCAGGAGTTCCAAGTACAGCTGCCTCAGTTGTCATTGTTTGACTGTCACCTACAAGCATGTGTGCATAATAAAGAAAATCATGCATATTCTCGGAAGGGATAGTTATGCGATAATCTTCTAATTCACTTTCCAATTCAGTTTCAGAAGATATAAACACTTTTGCATGTTTTTCTAACTCTTTTACAAATTTAATTTTTGTTGCAAGATCAAAACCTTTTCTTTTGATATCGTGGCCTGCTTTCCAAGCGACAAATCTCATTACAACATATTTATCTTGCCTGTCAATGTCCAGATCATCAAATATAGTATGATCAGGCGTGTAGTGATTTGGGTGTAAATATGCCAGTTCCTTGTATCCATTAATACGAACTTGCTTTTTCCCGATATCTTTTCCATAATTGGATGGAGTAAATATAATATTTGCAAAAGGATAGGTTATAAGTGCAGTTGAATTTACAACTTCGGAGTCATTGAAAACAAAACATTTTTTCCCAAGCAGTTTTGCTGAATGGGCTGCACATGGATTAAGCATGCCCATTAAAAGGTCAGGCTTAAATTTACGTGAAATTTTAAATATCTCATAATCTCTGCTAATCCATTCACCTATTAAACCAAGTTTGCTATCTCCAATCTTGCCAACAGGAATAAAATTTATATTATAAGCTTTAAGTAAATTGATTGCAACATCTTTATCCCTAGCAGTAACAAGAACTTCGTGTCCTTTTGCTTCAAGCTCTTTTATTGTGTTCTTGTAAAAATGGACGTGTGCGGGGTGACCGATGTCAATCAAAACTTTCATTTTATTCACCTTACATATTTAAAGAAGGAGTCTGTATTTACTTCACCATGCTCCCCTTTGCACACATCGGAATAACCCTTGCACTGTTCTACATCATAGCCAGGGCTTTCCCGAAGATCAGGCCGCATATCAATTACTGGTATGTGTTGATAGGCTCCATGCTGCCGGATATTATTGATAAGCCTATAGGAAGATTTCTGTTTGAGGATGTATTTGCCAGTGGAAGGATCTTTGCGCATACACTGCTCTTTGTTGTAGTACTGAGCATTGTTGGCTACTATCTCTTCCGTAAAAGAGCCGATGCGAAGGTGCTCATGCTGGCAGGGGGCAGTCTTGTGCATCTGGTGCTGGACAGCATGTGGAAGAGTCCACGGACGTTGTTCTGGCCCTTGATGGGGTGGGACTTTGCCAGAGGTTCTGAATACGGCTCCTTCAGGACCTATCTTGCAGTTGTGTACAAGAACCTTGATAAGATCGGTGATCCGGATATGCTTTTCCTGTTCATGGAAGAGATCCTGGGACTTGCTGTGATAATGATTTTTGGAATCCAATATCTGAGATACAGGATGAAAGAGAGGAAGGACGGGCGCTGAGGCCATGTGGGAGTTTGTTAGATCTCTGTGAGCACTTAGAGTCATTGTTCTGTTACCATTTCCGTTTTTGCAGATCCTTCAATTCACTGACATGCCACTCTGTTATTTTCCTGCATATCAAAGAGCATTGCAAATAATGTGAACTGTATTCCCATTATCAGGAACAGTGCATCCATGAGTGGGAGGTTCGCAGAGACTGCCCAGCCCATGAGGAATTTTGCAAGTATTATGTATATAGCTAGTAGTACGCCTGCAGGTACAAGTATCATTCCCAGGATGTAGAACAGCACCAGTGGGTGGAAGCTCAGGATCATGTACTTCATCTTCAGTCTCCAGAGGAACTTCCGAAAGAGCATGATGGAAACTTTTCCCATGTAGTTGCCGTATTTGATGGTGGAGCGTTCCTGGCCGTAGCGAGCTGGCATGGTCACATCAACTGTGCGGAATCCGAAGGTGTTGAGTTTTACCAGCATGTCATTGCAGTAACCGTAGTATGTGTAGAGGTTGTGCAGGTCCATGTTTGAAAGGGCTTCTCTGGAGATGGCGGTGTAGCCGTTCTGGGGGTCCATGATATGCCAGTAACCGCTGGATATCTTGGT
>JAVEPM010000058.1:0-20604 GCA_034008115.1 Methanolobus sp. | reverse complement strand
GTTGCATTCTTATTGAACAAGCAGAACATATTTTCCAGAGCATATAATCAAAATCATTACCAAGCAAAATGATGAACTTTTATTGTCGACCTGCGGAATGTGAGATTCATGCAGATGATTTCATGGATAGTATGTACAGGCGTGACTATTAAAATTGAATTAACATACTATTGAACACTGGGGTTAAATTATGAGTGTGCAAATAAAAAAGATATTAATAGCCACTGATGGCTCTGATAACGTAAAAAATGCAGTAGATTGGGGTATAGGACTTGCAAAATCCTATAATGCTAAGGTCAGTGCCCTTTATGTGGTGCGCAATACAAGTATCGCTCTTGCCATGCGTGGAGGTATGTTGTCAAAGTCGCTGGAAAAACACCTGGAAGAAGAAGGAAGGGAGGCTACCGAATATGTGGTGGATTCTGGTAAAAAGGATGGAGTTGAAGTAGAGCCTGTGATAATTAGCAGTAAGGTACCTGCAGAAGGGATCGTGGATTTTGCCCGGGATAACGATATAGATCTCATAGTGATGGGAACACTAGGAGTAACAGGACTCAACCATATCCTCCTTGGCAGTGTTGCAGAAAATGTGGTACGGCATGCACAAAGACCCGTACTTGTCATTCCATAATTATTTTAAAAAATAAAATAAAGTGTGCCCCACAGGCACACAAATCACTTCTCAATAACCTTCTTATACATCCTTGCCTGGAACCCATGATACTTGGCAAAGCCTTCTGCATCTTTCTGGTCAATGGTTTCACTGTCAAAGGACACAAGATCCTCTGAATAAAGTGCATACGGGGAGCTACGTGCAAGTATGCTCACACTGCCCTTGTACAGTTTAACGGTCACAGTACCGGTGACACGCTCCTGGGTCTTGTCTATAAATGCATTCAGGGCATGGTAGAGTGGTTCGTCCACAAGGCCATAGTAGGCAAGTTCTGACCACTGGTCGTCCACACCTTTCTTGAATTTTAGCTCAGCTCTGGTGAGCACAAGACTCTCAAGGTCTTTATGGGCTGTAAGAAGAACTGTGGCTGCAGGGTGCTCGTAGTTTTCACGTGCCTTAAGTCCAAGTACACGATCTTCCACCATATCTGTCCTGCCAACTCCGTGGGAACCTGCTATTTCGTTTAGCTTCACAATAAGTTCAACACCACTCATCTTCTTGCCGTCAAGGGATACAGGGACACCGTTCTCAAAACCGATCACCATGATCTGTGCTTCAGGAGCTGCTTCAGGGGAGACTGTCCACTGGTAGATCTCTTCAGGTGGGATGAAACCGGGATCTTCAAGTTTACCGCCCTCTATACTGCGGCTCCATATGTTCTCATCCACACTCCATGGTTTTGCAGCTGTGACAGTCACAGGTATGCCATGCTTCTTTGCATAGTCTATTTCCCACTCACGTGTAAGGTTCATATCTCTCATGGGTGCAATGACATCCATGTCGGTCAGGCGGAAGACCGCCTCAAAACGAAGCTGGTCATTACCCTTGCCGGTACAACCGTGTGCAAGTGCCACAGCGCCTTCCTGCTCTGCTATCTCAACGACCTTTTTAGCGATAAGAGGACGTGCTATAGATGTGCCCATGACATATCCTTCATAATCACCATTGGCCTTGATAAGCGGGAAGATATAATCGTTGACGAATTCCTCACGCACATCCAGGGTGAAATGTTTGTCACTTATCTTCAGTGCCTTCTTTTCAGCCTGTTTAACGTCTTCTTCCGGCTGTCCTACATCTACCGCTACTGTAATTACTTCATCGTAGCCGTATTCCTCTTTGAGCAGCGGGATACACACTGAAGTGTCAAGCCCGCCTGAATAAGCAAGTACTACTTTTTTTGTCATAATATCTGGTCCTGACAGGAGATCTATGCGATCTCCCTGTGATATTCATTTATTGATTTAACCTCTCCCTCACCCTGCTTCATGGAAACAATGGCATGGGATGCTGCAATAGCAGCCTGGATGGTGGTGATATAAGGCACCTTGAAATCCACTGCTGCACGACGTATTCTTGAACTGTCCTCACGGGAGAGCTTGTCATTGGGGGTGTTGATGACCAGTGCAACCTCATACCTGCGCATCATATCGATGACATTGGGGCTGCCGTCACGTACCTTCTTAACTATACCCATCTCTATTCCATGCTCTGAAAGGAAATCTGCCGTACCTTTTGTACCAAGTAATTCGATTCCTGCGCTCACAAGCTTGCTTGCCACACCGATCAGCTCTTCTCTGTCCTCATCCTTCACAGATACAAAGACCTTTCCAGTAAGCGGAAGCAGATTATCAGCACTAAGCTGCGCTTTGAAAAACGCTCTGCCATAGTCAGGGTCAATACCCATAACCTCTCCGGTACTCTTCATCTCCGGACCAAGCAGAGGGTCTGCTCCCGGAAGCTTGTCAAAGGGCAGAAGCACTTCTTTCACTGAGATATGGTTTACCTTTGGTTCGTTGCATGTTGAATAACCCAGCTCTTCCAGACTCTGTCCCATTATCACACGGGCAGCTATCTTTGCAAGGGGCAGGCCTACTGCCTTGGATACGAATGGTATGGTCCTGCTTGAACGTGGGTTTGCCTCAAGGACATAGACCTTGTCACCTTTCTTTGCCATCTGAATGTTCACAAGGCCTACTACATTGAGTGCAAGAGCGATCTTGCGGGTATAATCACGTACGGTTTCAAGGACATCCTCCGAAAGTGACTGCGGCGGGATAACACATGCAGAGTCACCGGAGTGAACACCTGCTTCTTCTATGTGTTCCATGATAGCACCGATAAGCACATCCTTTCCGTCACACACAGCATCCACATCGATCTCAACGGCTCCTTCAAGGAAGTCGTCAATCAGTATCGGTTGCTTAGGGGATACCTTCACAGCCTCATACATGTAACGCTCAAGGTCATTCTGCTCATAGACTATCTCCATTGCACGACCACCAAGCACATAGGAAGGACGCACCAGTACCGGATAACCAATTCTTGTAGCTATCTCGATTGCCTGGTCCTGTGAAGTTGCGTAACCTGCTTCTGGTTGGTTGATACCAAGTTTGCTCATCATCAGATTGAACTTCTCACGATTTTCTGCCATATCAATATCTTCAGGTGATGTACCAAGAATAACAGTCTTCAGGTCGCTACGTCTCTTGAGTTCCTTCTCAAGTGGAAGTGCGAGGTTCACCGAGGTCTGTCCTCCAAACTGTACAAGTACAGCATCCGGATTTTCCTTATCGATTACATTCATCACATCTTCAAGTGTCAAAGGCTCGAAAAAGAGCTTGTCAGAAGTATCGTAATCTGTAGAAACAGTTTCCGGGTTGTTGTTGATGATATGAGCCTCGATGCCTGCCTCACGGATAGCTGCAACTGCATGCACTGTACAGTAATCGAATTCTATGCCCTGTCCTATGCGTATAGGACCTGAACCAAGGATCAGTATCTTCTTACGCTCAGATGCTTCTGCTTCACAGCTCTGCTCATAGCATGAGTAATAATAAGGAGTCTCTGCAGCAAATTCCGCTGAACATGTATCCACCATCTTGTAGCTGCACACGATACCTGCACTGCGCCTCTGGTCATTTATCTTCTCACGGCTCTGCCCTGCCAGTTCTGCAATGCGGGAATCCAGAAGTCCCATGCGTTTTGCATCAAGGAGAAGCTCATCGGACAGCTTTCCGGAAAGTCCTTCTTCCCTGATCATGTCTTCCATGTCGATGATATTCTTGATCTTCCTGAGGAAGAAGACATCAATGCCTGTGAGACTTGAAACTTCCTCAATTGTAAAACCATTGCAAAGAGCATGATATATTACGAACAGCCTCTGGCTTGTGGGCGTCTGGAGCAGGGTCTTGATCTCATTGTTAGACCACTGATCCGTTCCAAAGTCCATCTTAATGTCAAGAGAGCGTACAGCCTTTAAAAGTGATTCCTCAATAGTACGGCCAATGGACATTACCTCGCCGGTACTTTTCATGGCAGTGGTAAGTGTCTTGTCAGCATTGACAAATTTATCGAATGGCCATCTTGGTATTTTTGTAATAACGTAATCAATTGCAGGCTCAAATGATGCAGGGCTCTTTTTAGTCACATCATTGATGATCTCATCCAGTGCCATACCTATAGCTATCTTTGCTGTTACCCTGGCAATCGGGTATCCAGTTGCCTTTGTTGCAAGAGCAGATGAACGTGATACGCGTGGGTTTACTTCAACTATACGGTACTCGCCGTCCTTGACGGCGAACTGGATGTTACAGCCACCTTCAATACCAAATGACCTGATGATCTTAATCGCAGCAGTCCTTAGCATCTGGTGCTCCTCATTATTGAGGGTCTGGGAAGGTGCAACCACTATGGATTCGCCTGTATGTACTCCCATGGGGTCCAGGTTCTCCATGTTGCATATTACTATGCATGTGTCATTTGCATCACGCATGACCTCATACTCAAATTCCTTCCACCCAAGGACGCTTTCCTCGATAAGTACCTGGCTGATACGGCTGCGGCGAAGACCTCTTTCCGTTATCTCCAGCAGCTCTTCCTTTGTATGGGCAATACCGCCACCTGCACCACCAAGGGTGTATGCAGGACGAATGATAAGAGGAAGTCCCAGTTCATCAATAACAGCTTCTGCTTCCTTGAGAGTGGATATTGCCTTGCTGCGGGGCACTTTTTCCCCGATCCTCTCCATTGTCTGCTTGAAGAGTTCACGGTCCTCGGTGTTCTTTATGGCTTCAAGGTTTGTTCCAAGCAACTCAACATTGTACTTCTCAAGTATGCCCTGCTCTGCAAGTTCACTTGTAAGGTTCAGGCCGGTCTGTCCTCCGATACCTGCAATGATACCGTCTGGTCTTTCCTTTGCAATGATCTTCTCAACTGATCTAGCTTCAATGGGCTCTATGTAGACCGCATCTGCCATTTCGGGATCGGTCATAATTGTTGCCGGGTTTGAGTTAACAAGCACTACCTGCAGACCTTCTTCTTTAAGTGACCTGCATGCCTGACTTCCTGAAAAATCGAATTCTGCTCCCTGCCCTATCATTATAGGTCCTGAACCTATAAGGAGTACTTTCTTAATGTCTTCGCGTTTTGGCATTATTTCTTTTCTCCTGCAAGTTTGAGAACCTTGTCAAAGAATAATTTTTCAGAATCCATTGGACCTGGGTGTGCGTCCGGATGGTACTGTACGCTGAATATATCCAGGTACTTGTGGGCAATACCTTCTACTGTTTTATCATTAGTATTGAAATGTGTGACCTCTACATCCGCTTCTTCAAAGGAATCGCCATCCACTACAAAACCGTGGTTCTGGGAAGTGATGTGAACTGTTCCTGTTTCCAGGTCCTTTACTGGCTGGTTTGCACCCCTGTGGCCGAATTTCATCTTGTATGTCTGCGCTCCAAGAGCCAGAGAGATTATCTGGTGACCCAGGCATATACCGACTATGGGTAATTCACCTGTAAAATGCCTGACCGCTGAGATGGCATCCTGTGCCTGCAACGGATTTCCCGGACCATTTGAAAAGAACAGCAGGTCCGGGTCACAGGACTCAATTGTTGAGATAGATGAGTTACCCGGTACAACGGTTACATCCATGCCTCTTGCCATCAGACTCCTTTCAATGCTCAGCTTACGGCCGCAATCCACAAGAAGCACATTGACCGGGTTATTTGGATCTCTTGTAGGGCTTTCCAGTTTAAAGGGCTGCGGACAGGTCACCTGTGATATAAGATCGATATCTGAAATACTCTTTTGTGCACGGGCAATTCTGACTGCATCCTCACCGTCATCAGTTCCATTGATGATAGCTGCACGCATTGCTCCTTGTTCTCGTGTCTTTATAGTTAGCATACGTGTATCCACGCCTGCAATGCCGGGCTTGCCTTCGTCCTCCATAAACTCGTTAATGGTCTTTTTTGACATGTGGTGAGACGGCTCGGGACAAGCCTCTCTTACTATAAGACCTTCAGCTTTTACACTATCAGATTCAAAACAGTTGCCACTGACACCGTAATTACCAATGAGAGGATAAGTGAACATAAGTATCTGGCCTTTGTATGAAGGATCTGTTAGTGCTTCTTCATAGCCAGTAGATTGAGTTGTGAAAACAAGTTCCCCGGAAACGATACCTTCGGCACCAAAACCAGTGCCTTTTATAATAGTCCCATCTTCTAATCCTATTACTGCATTCATCTTACTAACCTGCGAATACATGCGATGAATAGGCTATAAGCATTGCGATGGATTTCTCTGTCTTTTTGCAGGAATTTATGTAAAAAAATGATTATGATATCTTACGCATAAAAGTTCCCACGATGAACACAACAAATACGAGGGAAAACAAAAGTACTATGCCTATAAACTCCTTGGGTTTATCTATTGCATATTCACGTAGTTTCACAAGTTGGGTGTTGCTGATCGGATTTTCTTCAAGTTCGCTAGTTTTTTCGGTGACTTCAAATTCGATCTCCTGGTTTCCAAGTGTCATGACCCATATATTGTATTCTCCATCCCTGTTGGATACATAGGCAATTTTCCTGCCATCCGGACTCCATGCAGGTGCTTTCTCAGAGGAGATTTCATTGGTCAGTTTGACCTGTGAGTTGCCAGTGGGGTCCGTAAGCCAAAGATCATAGTCTCCACCGACATCAGAAGCATATACTATGGCCTTGCCATCCGGGCTATATGCAGGTTCAACATTGTTGTATGGATCCTGTATCAAGCCAATTGGTCTTACTGCATCGATGTCTATTGTAAATATATCTCCGGAAGAAGAATAAACGATCTTCTTTCCTTCTGGATCCCATGAGGGTGAAGTTTCATCTGCGTCTGCGTCAGTAAGCCGAACATTATCTGTTCCATCGCTTGCCATGGTCCATATATCATAATTTCCTGAGACGCGTGATGCATATACCAGCCTGCTTCCATCTGGACTTACAGAAGGTCCTCTTGAATCAGCAGTCTCGGTCAGTTTCAGGCCATTGCTGCCGTTAGAATCCATTACATGTATACTAATATAACGTGCAGAATAGGCTTTTTTACTTTCAGTGGCAAAATATATTTTAGTCCCGTCATCATTGAATACCGGATCCCCTTCCCAGCCCATTCCATCATACAGCTTTTTTTGTCCGGAACCATCACTGTTCATGACCCATATTGCCTTGTTGGCAGCATATACGATCTTTTCCCCATTGGGACTCCATGAAGGGTGATCAGCATTTGTTGTATTGCTTAGTTTCTCATCGCTTTCTATGACTATAGCAGCATATACAGATGATACAAATAAAAGCAGAAAAGCAAGCAGAAAAAAACTTCTGCTCAGTATTTTTCCAAACCGGATCGTAAAAGATAAGCACATTAAAAATATATTATGTGTTTATATATTTATTAATCTTTTGTTTTAATATCTCACTTAAAACCTTTCCGTCAACCTTTCCACGCATTTCCGTCATCACGACACCCATAAGCGGGCCAATAGCTCCAAGACCTTTTTCTTTAACAAAATCCTGACGTTGATCTATGATCTTATCTACCATGTTCTCAAGCTCAGAGATATCAAGGTTTCCAAGTCCCAGCTTTGCTGCCACGTCCTTTGCGCATAGTCCTGTATCATCTGCAATTGCACGGATCAGATCACCAATGGCTTCTTTTGCTATGCCGCCCTGGGCAAGGAAACTGAACAGATCGATGAAATGCCTGTCCTCAAGTTTATCAATTTCCACGCCGTCACGTTTTAGCTCCTGCAGGGTTCCTGTAAGTGTTCTCACCACAAGGGTTGCATTGACATTATCATTGTCACCAAGCATCTGCATTATCTCTTCAAAAAGAGCAAGATATGCAGAGTAAGCGATTTTTTCGGCAAGTTCTTTGTGAAGTCCAAAATCAGATTCAAAACGTTTTGCTCTTTCAGTTAGCAGCTCTGGTATTTCTACAGCATCGAAGTATTCATCGGAGATATTCACATGTGGCACATCTGTTTCAGGATACATCCTTGCAGCACCTGGGAGCGGCCTGAGGTAAGAGCTATTACCGTCTGGAAGTGCCCTGCGTGTTTCTTCTGGAACGCCTTCAAGAGCTTCCTTTGCACGGATGATCACAGTTTCCATTGCATCCCACGCACGTTTCTCACGGTCTGCAACCATTACAACAGCATCATTCTCAGCGGCAGCAAGTTCTGTGCGCAGTGCATCTACCTCTTCTTCACTTATGCCATAACTTGGAAGCTCGTCTGTGTGGAATATACCACCTACACCGGATGTCTTTGCACGGTCTGAAAACTCAGTACCAAGACGCCTTCCAGGTTGTACTTCCCTGCCCACAAATCCATCAAATCCACGCAGAAGAATAGCATACACCTTTCCTTTCCTGATGGATTTTTTGATGACCTTGGACTTTGTTTCCCTGAAGATCTCTGTAACATCAAAAATAGTATCGCACACAGATGCACCACGCTCAAGCAGTTCATCCCTCATTGCAAGAAGATTTACCTGACGCTCAACTTCACGCTCAACCATTGTCTCTATCATATCCAGAGCCTGCACACCTTTAAGTTCAACACGTGCACCTCTTGCAATGGATATGTTCACGTCCTGGCGTATGGTTCCAAGTCCACGCTTAACCTTTCCGGTTGAGCGTAGCAGCATACCTATCTGCTGTGCAGTTTCCTTTGCATGTGCCGGGGAGATGATATCAGGGTCTGTACCTATTTCGACCAGTGGGATTCCCAGACGGTCAAGTGAGTATATTATAGAATCCCCCTTGTCCTCTATCTTCTGGCATGCCTCTTCCTCAAGACAGAGCACGCCAACACCAACCGGTCCAGGGGAAGTGTCAATAGAACCGTCCTTTGCAAGAAAGGCGGTTCTCTGGAATCCGGATGTGTTGGAACCATCAACAACTATCTTGCGCATTATATGCATTTGGTCAACAGGCTGCATTTTCAGGAGTTTTGTGATACTTAGGGCGATGTCAAGAGCTTCATTATTTATCTCTGTGGGAGGCTCGTCATCATTTTCCACAAGGCAGGTACTGTTGTATGCCTTGTAAATGTACTTACGCCTGAGTTTTGACTGTTCCAGGGCAGCCCTGTCAGTTTCTCCCATCTCATTTGATGTGGCTCTAAGATAGCGGAAGAATTCGTAGTTGGATTCTTCAATATTCCTTATTATTGTAGGGCACCTGCAGAAAAGTTTCTCTTTTGAATCCAGTTGTTGGTGAATCTCAAGACCGCATTTCAAACCCAGTTCAGCATAATTGAATTTATCACTCATGGAAAATCTCACCGGTATAAACGAATAATTGGAATTTATCTAATGAATTGCTTGTAATTATCTAATGAATTGCTTGTAATTTAGTAAGCAATACCTGTATATCTACACAGAAAATACACAAGCATGTATAAACTTATTGTTTGGAATTATTGTTTGGACATATTGATGCATCTGTTCTTATTATTTTGCAAAACTCTTCCTTATGCTTTTCAGAAGGGCTATCCTCAAGCAGTTTCCTGATGTTAGGAACATCAAGCAGCGGTTTTGCCTTCTTAATACGTTCTTTTGCAAGCTTTAGCAGTGACCCGTCAATCTGTGGCAGTTCCACTTCCACGTGTTCCTTAGTTTCTTCCTTCTCCACAACAAGGGCCCTGGAAATATCCGGATACTCTCTTTTTCCGCCGAGCATGGAATCCACTGCATTTTTCCACTGTTCTGCCCACGGTGAGTCCGGAATCTCAGTGTGGTGGACTTTCGTACGGGTGACTTTCATCACATCCTTGGGGCATGCATTGACACAGGCACCGCAGTAGGTACAATAATTTTCCTTTATTGCAATTTTAGCCCCGTCCTCAGGTACATACCAGAGGTGGGAAGGGCACACATTGAAACATCCATGGCAGCCCTGTGGATCACATTTATCGACGTTTACTTCTATAAGTGCAAGTTCGCCCTCAAACTGTTTCTTAAGATCGACCGCTTCATAGGGGCAAACGACCTGACACCAGGTGCATAGAGTACATTTTTCCTCATCTACAGTTATGAGACCTTCGATATCCGGAGCCTCTCCTCTCCTTTCTCCAGTGACCTTTATGGCATCCTCTGGACAGAGGTCCTGGCATAGCACGCAGTAGTCGCATTTGTCTTCGTCCACCAGCAGCAGATCAAAAGGTTGCGGGTCAGTGGGGGTAGTTTCTCTTTCCACAAGCAGGAATGCTTCACAGAACTCTGCACAGAGCCCGCAGAAATTGCACTTCTCAGTATCTACCTCTATTTCGCCTTCTGCATCTTCTTTGAAGGGTGCTATATCCTCTTTTTTTAGGAAAGTGAACTCTACATCTATGGCATCCTCAGGACATACGGCCTTACAGAGTGCACATGGCAGGCACTTCTCGTTCATCCTTACATAGGAATCATATGTCGGGAATTCATCCTTATCCGGGAAATCGCCTTCTTCGCTCATCTTAAAGGCGCGAACAGGGCAGAAATTGGCGCACATGGAGCAGAAAGTACATTTATCAAGTTCCATCATTACAGGGGGAGCGTCCAGTCCGGTGGATATCTCCTGCATGGGTCCTAGTTCCAGTGCCTTTGTAGGGCAGAGACCAACACAAATACCACAGCCTACGCATCTTTTGTAATCATAATCAAGAATTTTCACAGATTTACTGCTTATCTGGCGATAGATGAAATGGGAACCATTTATATCCATGTCCTTATCAACACAGAGGGAGCCCTCCCTGCATTCTTCTGTCACTGTTCTGCCTCCCTGAGTTCAGAACCTATAGGCCCTATCTTTTCAAGATATTCAACAAATCCCTCAATAGAGCTGGCAAATCTCGCACCTTCGGAGGCCGATATCCATTCCACCTTGAGGCGTCCAGGGTCTATGCCTACATCTGCAAGCACTAGCTTCAGAGCTTCCATTCTGGACTTTGCGTTATAATTTGCGAAGGTGTAATGACATTCCCCAAGGCGACATCCGGCAACCAGCACCCCGTCTGCTCCACTTTCAAGTGCTTCAAGAACAAAGGAGGGATCCACACGTCCGGCACACATGACGCGGATTATACGGATGTTAGTGGGGTATTGTATCCTTGATGTACCAGCAAGGTCCGCACATGTGTAACTACACCAATTACACAGGAATGCGATAATCAGCGGGGATTCTGACTTGATTTCGGTAGCGGCGTGTATTTGGGCTATTATCTGCTCATCAGTGCTGTTACGCATCCTTATGGCATCAGTTGGACAGGATGCACTGCATGCACCACATCCCATGCATGAGAGTTCGTCCACAACTGCCTTGCGCTCAACGAGACTGATCTTGTTGAACTTGCAGACATCCACACATATACTGCAGCCGATACACTTTTCCGGATTAACATGAGCGCTGAGCGGGTCCATTTCGATCTCGCCCTTTGCCAGAAGCTGCATTGCCTTGGCAGCAGCGGCACTTCCCTGTGCTATGGATACCTGTATCTCCTTGGGACCGGACGCACAGCCTGCTATGTATATTCCTTTTACCTGTGAGTCAACCGGCCTCATCTTGGGATGGGCTATGGAGAAGAAACGGTCGCTGCGTCTTGTAAGGTTCAATACCCTGGATATCCTATCAGCATCTTTGACGTTTTCCATGCCTGTGGCAAGGACTACAAGGTCTGAGGGCTCCTCATAAATTTCGCCACTAAGGGTATCCTCATAACGCAGCTTCAGTTTTCCCTGCCCGTCCTGCAGGATCTCTCCGACTTTTCCACGAACGAAGTTGATGCCCATCTCCTGGGTACGTATATAATACTCTTCGTACATCTCACCGCCTGCACGGATGTCAATGTAATGAATGTTAATGTCTATCTCAGGATAGCGTTCCTTGAGAAGCTGTGCATTTTTCATGCTGGACATACAACAGACCCTTGAACAGTAGGGGTTGCCGACTTTTTCGTCCCTTGAACCGACACACTGTATGAAAGCAATTTTCTTTGGTATTTCCAGCGTTGACGGGGAGAGCACTTTACCTCGCGTTGGACCGGAAGCGTTGAGCAGGCGCTCAAGTTCCATGTTAGTGATCACATCAGGATAGATGCCATAAGCGTACTCCTGCTTTTTGGATGCATCGAAATGCTCATATCCTGTTGCAAGGATGATCGCACCCACGGTGAACTCAATGTTTTCTTCCTTCTGATGATAATCAATTGCATCGGCCGGACACGCCTGTTTACAGAGCCCACAGCCCACACAGAACTCATTATCGATATAGACTACCTGTGGCACTGCTTGTGGAATTGGCATGTTGATAGCTTTTGTCTTTCCAAGTCCGCTGTCAAAACGGTTGGGTATTTCCACCGGGCAGACACGGCCACATTCGTCCACGCAGCCCTTGCATCTGTCCTCTATGATGTACCTGGGCTTTTTGCTTACCGTCACCTGGAAATTCCCAACAGGGCCCATGACTTCGGTAACTTCTGCAAGAGATATAAGGTCGATATTCGGGTGCTGATGCGCATCTGTCATTTTGGGAGCCAGCACACAGATGGAGCAGTCATTGGTTGGGAATACTTCGTTGAGCAGTGCCATTTTTCCACCGATGGTAGGCTCTTTTTCCACCATATGGACCTGATAACCAGAATCAGCAAGGGTCAGTGCAGCTTCTATTCCAGCAACACCGCCTCCTATAACAAGTACGTCTTTTGTGACAGGTATTTTTTTAAGCTGCAACGGGTCCAGTAGTTTGAGTCTGGCTATACCCATTCGTATAAGATCAAATGCTTTCTGTGTTGCCATTTGCGGGTCTTCCATATGCACCCAGGAGCATTGCTCACGGATGTTGACCATTTCCAGCATAAAGGGATTAAGATCCGCCTTTTCAAGCACTCTTTTGAATGTCTGCTCGTGCAGATGGGGAGAACAGGCAACCACAAGTATATGGCTAAGATCAAGGTCCGTTATGTCCTGTACTATGGATTCCTGTCCCGAATCGGAACACGTGAACTGAATGTCCTTTGCTACCTTTACACCATCAAGCTTACTGACCTTGTCCCTGAGCGACTCTACGTTTATGGTGTGTGCGATGTTCAATCCGCAATGACAGATGTATACTCCGATTCGCATATTGTTGGCTCCATTTTGCAGGAAAAAATGACTTTGTGAGTGATATAGTTTTGGATGATTAGTGAAAAACCATTTAATTAGGTTTTGCAGGATTCATATTTGGCAATCAATTAGAAATATCATATGTATTTTAATCATTAATTAGACATTATTCAGATGATTTCTAAAGGTCAAATGACATGCTAATATGTAGTTTCATTGCACAGAATAGATAATTTATGCATGTTGCTTTTTGATTTATTTTCCATTATATTATTCATTATAAGGCTGTGCAATCGTATTTTTTCCAAAATATAATGTTTGTATTCTCTATTTACAGACAGGTTCATAGCTACTCTGAAAGCAGCTATTTGAAAAATTCCTGATCTGGCAAAACATCTTAAAATATCTCTCTACTATTTTTATATGACTTAAAGGAGTTGCTTGTTTCTCATTATCATAATGAGTTCTTGTTAATGAATTATTCAAAACTGTAAATAAAGAATATATTTATATGTTAACTGTGCATATGTTCACATAGGCTTTTTTGTTTATTTGAAAAAGCACTAAAGAAGTGGTGGTATATATATGATAGCAAAAAAACAAGTTGAAAACATAATGATCCTTTTCGTATGTTTTGCTGTTCTGTCATCAGCTTTTATGATGACAGCAAGTGCAGTTGAAACAATACCAGGTACAGTTGAAGAAACAACATTGAATGCAGTATCAATGGCACCTATGGCGGCCATGGCTGCACCAACATCCACTAGTCTTTCTCCGATGGTCACAGAGACCGGAAAGATCAGTCTTTCAGTTGATGGACTTGGAACTGATGGAACTGGCATTATTCAGGTGGAAAAGCCTGATGGTGCAACCGTAAAATCAGCATACATGATGGGTGCATCTCTTTGGGGAGCTGGTCCAATAGCAGATGGTCAGGTTAAGATTGACGGTCAGGACGTTAACTGGAATTTCTCTGTCAACAAGTACACTTACAACCACTGGGCAGATGTAACACCTCTTGTAAAGACAAAGATCGACAATGCTCCAACAGGAAGAATAGACTTTACAATAACAGAGCTTAAGTCAGATAAAATTGATGGAACTGTACTGGTAGTCATTTTTGATGACCCGAATCAGGTCGATGACAACACTATCGTTCTTCTCTTTGGCGCACAGAGCACTGGCGGAGACACATTCAAGCTTTTGCTTGCAGAACCTATAGATACAATTACTCCTGAGATGAGTTTTGATATGGGACTTGGTATTTCATTCAGTGCTCAACCTACAGGCCAATATAGCATTGTAGATGTGAATGGGAAAAGGCTAACCACTGCTGCAGGTGGACAGGATGACGGATATCTTAGGGACGGAGAGCTTCTTACAGTTGGTGGTCTGGATGACAGCAATGATAACCCCGCAGATCCATATGCTCTGGCCACTGATACCAGATCAGATGATGAATTGTACAACATCCTTCCATTTGTAGAGGATGGGGATAGCACAATTACTGTGTACACAGAAAATCCTTCAGATGATGATAACATATTCTTTGCCTACTTCAACCTTAAATCAACTGTAGCTGTAGTAGGAGAAGGAATAGTCCTCAGCCCGGCATCAGCAACAAACCCTGTTGGAACTTCCCATACAGTAACAGCAACTGTTCAGGATGATGATGGTAGCCCTGTAGAATCAAAGGAAGTTACTTTTGAGGTAGTAACAGGACCACATGCAGAAATGAGCACTTCAGTATACACTGACAGCAATGGTGAAGCAACCTTTACGTACCTTGGTACTGATGAAGGAACCGATAGCATTGTTGCAAGCTTTGTTGACAGCCAGCAGGAAGTCGTTAGCTCCAACAAGGTTGTAAAGATCTGGGAAACTGAAGTAGTTCAGGAACCATCAGAGGAAATCCCTGAGTTCCCAACCGTTGCTCTTCCAATAGCAGCCATACTAGGACTTGCCTTTATCATCAACAGGCGAAAAGAGGAGTAAAACCCCTCTTTATTTATTTTTGAATCTTTTTCCTTTAGTCCATATTTTAAGTTTTTTACAATTTCTATAAGTGAATATCATAAAAACAGCTTTTATAAATAGACTTATAAAGTCTGGACCACTAATTATTGAATTGGGTAAATGTAGGGAATGGACAGTAAAATCTGTACTTCTGAAAAGTGGGTCCTGAGTGGCAATGATGAAAATCCGATCATTGTAATGGTACTTTTATATTTTCGAGCACGAGTATCCACTTGGAAACTAACTTCCTTATATGCAAGTATCCCATATATAGCAGTATCTTAAAGATATCGTATATAGGAAATATGGTGAATAAAATGTTCTGTTATCAATGTGAAGAAACTATGAATGCCACTGGCTGTACAAAGAACGGCGTATGTGGAAAGAAAGGAGAAGTTGCAGACCTTCAGGATGATTTTGTCTATGTTCTGAAAAGTATCGCATTCTACAACTCAAAAGCAAGAGCAAATAATCTCAACGATGCGAAAACCGATCAGTTCATCCTCGACGGGCTTTTTGCAACTATTACAAATACCAACTTCAGCAAAGTTGACTTCGAAAGAATGATCGACGAGGGTTTTGAATTAAAGGACGGCATAAAAAAGAAACTATTGGATGCAAAGGTTCTCAATGAGAACTCCGGATCATCCTTCCCCAGATGGATAAAAGAGAAACTCCTCGGCGCAAGTCCCAACGCAGGTGAGGAACTTCCAATAATGGCAAAGGTTACAGCAGAAAGCATTGCCAATATTAACACAGGAGTACTTGCAACTGAAGATGAGGATATCCGCTCCCTTAGAGAACTGCTTACATACGGCCTTAAGGGCATGGCTGCATATGCTCATCATGCAAGTGTCCTTGGATATAAGGATGATGAAATTATGGCCTTCTTCGAAAAGGGGCTCCTTGCAACAATGGACGACAAGATGGGTGTCGATGAACTTGTCCCACTGGTGCTTGAATGCGGTTCACAGGGTGTGGCTACCATGGCACTGCTTGACAAAGCAAACACCACAAGCTACGGTAATCCGGAGCCAACTGCGGTAAACATTGGTGTAAAGGATAATCCGGGAATCCTCATAAGTGGACATGATCTAAAGGACATGGAACAGCTCCTTGAGCAGACAAAGGGCACAGGTGTTGATGTCTACACTCACGGTGAGATGCTTCCTGCAAACTCCTATCCGGCATTTAAGAAGTATGATAATTTTGTTGGAAACTATGGCGGCTCATGGTGGAGACAAAAAGATGAATTCGAGAAATTCAACGGTCCTATATTCATGACCACAAACTGCATCGTTCCTCCTAAAGAATCCTACATTAACAGGATATACACAACGGGAATAGTCGGTTTTGACGGTGTCACTCACATCAATGCAGATGAAAACGGAGGCAAGGACTTTTCATCGATCATCGAACAGGCAAAGACATGTAAATCACCGGAACAGCTTGAAGAAGGAAGCATTATGGGTGGTTTTGCACACGTATCCGCACTTTCTGTTGCTGATAAGATAATTGAAGCTGTAAAGGCAGGACAGATAAAGAAATTCATTGTCATGGCCGGATGTGATGGAAGGCACAAGGAGAGAAACTATTATACAGACTTTGCAGAAGCTCTTCCAAAGGACACTGTTATCCTCACAGCAGGATGTGCAAAGTACCGTTACAACAAACTTGATCTCGGAGATATCGGTGGAATTCCAAGGGTTCTTGATGCAGGACAGTGTAATGACTCCTATTCACTGGTTGTCATAGCACAGGCACTTGCAAAGGCATTCGGACTTGATGATATCAACGACCTGCCAATATCATACAATATAGCATGGTACGAGCAAAAGGCAGTTCTTGTGCTGCTTGCATTGCTGAGTCTTGGTGTCAAAGATATCATGCTTGGTCCTACTCTGCCAGCATTTGTTTCACCGAATGTTCTCAATGTTCTGGTTGAGAATTTCAATATCAAGCCAAATTCCACAGTTGAAGAAGATCTCAAAGTTCTCATTTAAATCTTTAACCAGGAAAAATGCTAAAAACCCATTTTTCTTTTTTATAAGGAAGTGAACAAATGATAATAACAAGTTACAAGGATGCAGAGAAGAAAGACAATCCCCATGGCGTCACTGTACACAAGCTCTATGACAGCGAGCATGCACAGGTAATGCACATGAAACTCAAACCAGGCGATGCACTAAAGAAACATTCAACACCTGTTGATGTATTCTTTTACATCCTTGAAGGTGAAGGGATCGTAGAGATCGGTGATGAACAGAAAACCGTCACAAAGGACATGCTTATAGAAAGTCCTGCAAAGATCCCTCACAGACTGATGAATGAAAGTGAGGGTCTTTTGCGTTTCATGGTTGTAAAAGTGCCACGCCAGAGCGAGCAAACTAAAATGATCTAAGCCGGGAGATTTCCGGCATTCTATTTTTTTAGCTTAGAAATTTGATAGTCCCAGACTGTTGTCTGTGGGAAATTGATAAATATTGATATATTTAATATATCTTGTTACTTTTAACTTACTATATCGGAGGTTATATATGACCGAACTTGCACCAATAATGGAAAAAACACATGAATGGGCTTCAAATTATGCAAAGAAAAAGGGTTTTATTCTCAATCCTGATGAAGAAATGCTTCGTTCGGTCATCGAAGGTCTTGCCAAGAACAAGCAGGAATATGGGAAACGATATTGTCCATGTAGGATAAGGACCGGAGATGAAGAGCAGGATCGCAAGATAATCTGTCCATGTATCTACCACCAGGATGAAATTGAGGACGATGGTAATTGCCATTGTTTATTGTTCTTCAAGGCTTGAAGCTGTTCTTAAGCAAAAACAGTTCTTACAGAAAGTATTATAATAATTAACTTATTTCCAAAGGGTGACAATAATGGCAAGTGTGATGGAAATATACCAGTTACTTCCAAAAACGAATTGTAAGGAATGTGGAAAAGCTACATGTATGGCATTTGCAGTTGATCTCCTTGGACGTAAGGCAAAGGTGGAGGATTGTCCTTCTCTTGTGAGCGAGGAAAAGTATAAGGCCAATTATGAGAAGCTTTCTGAGATGATAGGTCCTGTTGGTGATGTTACGGAAACAGGTCTTATAGTTCATGAGGATAAGTGCATTGGCTGCGGGAATTGTGTTGTGGCATGTCCTGTTAATGTGGCCAATGATCCACTGGGTGCAGGAAGTGGAAAGGCACCAAGCTCGGAGAAAGTCATCTTCAAGGTTGAAGATGGTGTTGTAAAGGCCAGGAACGTGCAGGAATGTCGTCGATTCGGTGAGAATAAGATCCTCTGCGTTGCCTGCATAGACACATGTCCTACAAAGGCGATAGAATTCGTTTAATTTGCCTTTATTCTTATTTTTAAATGTTGGTGATGATTTGAGTGAATATTATGTTTGTACAGGTTGTGCTCTTCTCTGTGACGATATCGAGGTTGAAACAGAAGATAATAAGTTGACCAGGGTGCATGCTGCCTGCCTTAAAGGTGTTGCACGCATGAAAGCTTGCAGTGATCCCATGGAGTGCAGAGTGGATGGAGAGAAAGCTGATATAGATTCTGCAATTGCAAAAGCAGCTGCTATACTCAAAAATGCGAAGAATCCGCTTATATTCGGTCACGGCAATTCGAGTTCGCAAGCACAAAAAGTAGCCATAGGGCTTGCAAGGAAAACAGGTGCATACATCGATGATACGTCTTCATTCTGTCAGGGGCCCATAGTAGAGGCCATAGTTCAGGATGAATTTAAAACATGCACTCTCGATGATATCAGGCACAAGGCCGATGTTATTATTTTCTGGGGAGCCGACCCTTCAAACTCACACCCACGCCACCTTTCCCGATATTCTTATTTTCCCAGGGGTAAGGAGCGCCAGAGAGGATGGGAAGAGGACCGGACTGCAATAAGCATCGATGTCAGGAAATCGGATACGGCCAGTATATGCAAAGATCATCGCTTCTACCAGATACCCATGGGCGAAGATGCCCAGTTCATGGAGGCTCTTCTAAGTGCCCTGTCAGGCAAGGTCCCTAAGACATCCTTTGATTTCGACAAAAAGAGGATACTGGAACTTGCAAACGTGTTAAAGAAAGCAAAGTTCGGTGTGATCTGCGTTGGCCTTGGACTTGTCTATTCCCTTGAGGAACTTGAGCCCCTGTTCAAATTGATGGAAAAGCTCAATGAAGTTTCCAATTTCCACATAATGCCCATGGTTGGTCAGTACAATATGAGGGGTTTTAACCAGAATCTCTTCGCAGAAACGGGATATATCAACCGCCTGAAGTTCAACGCTGAAACAGGTGAGACTGAACACGGAGCAAAGTATTCGGTAGTTGAAGCCCTAAGGAATAGATCAGTGGATGCTGCACTTGTCATTGGTTCAGATCCGTTATCAAGTCTGCCGCTCAGTGTTGCCCGCTATCTTGCAGAGATACCCCTAATAACCATTGATCCATGTCAGAGCCTGACAGCAACAAGGTCGACTGTAACAATTCCCTGCGCTCTTGGTGGAGTTGAATCAGGTGGTACTGCCGTTCGTATGGATGGTGTGGAGATCGAACTAAAAAAGATCGTTGAAACTGATAATCTATCCGATGAGGAAATACTTACAAGAATTACAGAGGCGATATAATGGGATTTGGACAATTCCTTGCTGCACCGGAAATCAAGTTGAAGATAAGCACTTACAGGGATGTGTTCCAGAACACTGCCCAGGAATCCTCACGTTTTGGAGAGGAGTACGAGGATCTCTCAGCGATTATCAAACTCGATCCTAAAGACATCTCAAAGCTTTCCATCAAGGAAGGTGATACGGTGATCGTGAAGAACGCATTTGGAAAAGTAGTTGTTGTAGCACGAAGATCAGAATACGAGGAAGGACATCCCGGAATTGCCTATATGGTAAACAGTCCCTGGTCAAATGCCCTTGTGCCTGAAGAGACCGGTGGCACCGGTGTTCCTAAATTCAAGAATTTTGAAGTAACTGCTCAGGGTGCAAAGAGTGAGAAGGTTACGGGAATAAAAGAGATATTTTAGATTTTTATTTTGATGTATAAAAATAGAAAAGAGGAGTGTTTCTTCTCTTTCAATTAATTATTATAGGCATCATATACCTGCCATATCCAAACAATGGCTCCCAATAGGTAACCTATGAGAATCAATTCCAATATAAAGCAAATAACCAGAACGACCCATATACCAATTGCCTTGAATAATTCGCCTTTAATTATCTGCCCAAGTCCCGGTATGAAAAACGATAATAGTGCCGGAACGCCATATTTTTGGTTGCTGCCCATAATATTACCTTTGTGTTGAATAACTTCGACCTATAATGAATCTGGATATATAAAAACACTTACCTGAATTTCTGTATTCATGTATTAATTGGTTGATGTTCTTGAACACTTGAATGTCAATAGTTCTCTTAAAGTCCACTTCTTTTCAACAAATCCTGATTCCTGAGCAGGTGTTCTTTTGCGTTTTACACCATCT
>JAVEPM010000240.1:0-3091 GCA_034008115.1 Methanolobus sp. | reverse complement strand
AATATGGTTTCACCCCTCTATGTAATATCTACCTGTTGCGCTTTTTCTCGAAGCTCATCAAGGTAGGTTTGCAACGATGCCGAACGCCATCCTTTGTTTTTAACCTCACGTTCTAATTCATCAAGTTTTTTGTAAATAATTGCCATCATGGCTAGTAGTTCATTAAAATCAATTTTTTCCATATGCTTTTTTTTAAAGTTTGACAAGCCCAAAATTAAGCATTTTTCCT
Source organism: Methanolobus sp. (assembly GCA_034008115.1). GTDB lineage: Archaea > Halobacteriota > Methanosarcinia > Methanosarcinales > Methanosarcinaceae > Methanolobus. The sequence continues at coordinate 2,862 of JAVEPM010000240.1, read as the reverse complement.
GAACGGCATACTCTGAGGTTCGAGTCCTCGGCAGGAGCAACAAAAGTCGTCTCAACCATAAAATGCAATACCGAAGCTCGCATGGGCGGGCTTCTTTTTAAAACAAAAACAAATGCCCCACTTCACTCACGATAACATACTGGTAGTTGCTTACGATGAACTCGTGCCGGATTTTTTTGGTTCAATCGACTCTGTAAAAAGCATGGTTGCTCGTGATAAAAAACGAGGTTTCGGCATGGAAAAGTATCAAAGCGGTTGCTTTAGCCGTGAGGCATTAATAGTATATGATAGTTTGCCTTCCCGAATTAAGGATGTTATTCCGGACCTTCGCAAAACGGAGCATGTTTTTGAACGTTTTTTCAAAATTGACGATGTGGCGGTTACTACTTATCAGGAATTTGAGTTTTGGGACGGTTCTACTCTTGATGATCCTATGATTGAACAATATGTTGCAAATGCTTCAATGCTCCGTGCTACATTCGATTTGATGCAAGATCGCATTGCCATGATTCGACGCATGAATAAGAAGCCCAAACATCTGTGGCAAACACTGTGTGATGATGCGACATCGTTCAAACCGGTGATGCAAAAGAAATTTGGTTTCTCGCACGATTTGCCCGAAAATTATCGTCGTTTTCAGGAAAAAGCAATATTGTTCAATTCGCCAAATGGTGGCTATGCCTCTTTGGTTTCGGGAAAGCATCTAAACAAAAATGGTGCAAAGGTAAACGACGAGGTGATTCAATTGCTCGAACAAATGTTTGCCTACATTCAATACAAACCTAATTTTACTGAGGTTTCCGACACCTACGATGGTTTTTTAAACGGATATGTAGATGTTATTAACAACGCCACTGGCGAACTGTATAACCCAAAAGATTTTCCACGGCTTAGCAAAGCTACGGTTTATAGATATTTGAATGAGTGGAAAAGTAAGATTGCTACACATACCATTCGCTCTGGCGACCGTCAAAAATTAATGGCAAAATATAAGCCATATCACAGCATGGACAAACCTAAATTTAGCGGTTCATTGTTGTCTATTGATGACAGACAACCGCCATTTGAGTATGCCCCCGGCAAACGTTTGTGGTTGTACTTGGGCATTGATGTTCATTCGGAATGTTTGATTGGTTGGGCTTATGGCAAAACAAAAGAGGGTATTATCCTCGATTTTTACAGAAATTTAGTTAGAAACATGAACGATTGGAATGTCTCGATGCCTGCCGAACTGGAGGCTGAAAGTTCGCTCAATAGTTCATACAAAGATACTTTTTTGCGTGAAGGTGGAATGTTTCAATATGTTCGCATCGAAGCAAACAATGCTCGTGGAAAGATAATTGAGCGATACAATGGAATGTTCAGAAATGAGCGTGAAAAGAAACAAGCTGGATGGATTGCACGTCCGTTTGCTCGTGCCGAACACAATCAGGCATCGGGTAGCAAACAAAAGATAGTTCCTTACGACCAATTGCTGGTTATGATTCTTCAAGACATTGAAGATTGGAACAATGAGCCTCATTCTATTTATACTGACAAAACTCGTTTCGAGGTGTTTTTGGAACGCCAAAATCCTGATTTGAAAGAAACCAATTACCGATCTATTTTGACCGGTCTGGGATTCAAATCTTCTACATCTTGCAACAATGGAATTATAAAACTACAAGGGCGTGAATGGTTAATTGGCAGCAATGATGCAATACTAACTGGTGAAGCTCTTATTAATACAATGAATAGAGTTGAGGGCGAAGGTTTGGATGTGTATTGGATTGACGATAATGATGGTAATGTGATGAAGGCTTATGCATATCTGCATGGAGAAACCAAAATGATGTGTCAACTAATTGCTAAACCAACCTACAACCGTGCTAGAATCGAGCAAACTCCTGCAGATATGGAAAACAGAGAGTTGATGAGTAAGTATGTTGCCACTATTGAGGCTTACAACAAAACAAAACGCTTGTCTCTCGACCGTGTAACGGTCCTGGACAATCGTGTGAAGAAATTAAACAACAAATTTCGCATGCGTGAATTGACCGCCGAAACTCTTGATCATGTTGCTGAAGAGTTGCCAATAATTACGGATGATGACGATTTTGACATCGTAGAGAAATTCGATTCTATGGATGCGTTTCAAATGATGAGAGAAAAATTTTAAAAAAAATAGGAGACAAATTTATGCAATTATCAACAAATTTCAAAGAAAAGGTGCTAACAGAGTTGCTCTCTACTCGTGTTAATTACGATGGTAGCGATGCTTCATTTGCAAAACAGTACGGAATCAATACATCCGTTTATTCACGGTTAAAAAATGGCGAAAAGGACGGCTTACTAAAAGATGCACAATGGTTGCAAATGGGCAGGCGTTTGAATGTTTCGACAGGCGAACGGCAATGGAAGGCAGCAAAAACAATTGTGTTTGCTTACATCGAACAGGAGATTCTGTTTTGTAAGAAATACGCAAAAGCTCGCATCTTTGTCGATGATTGTGGCATTGGCAAAACCTTTACGGCAAAGTATCTTAGCCGCACGCTCAAAAATTGCTTTTACATAGATGCAAGCCAAGCGAAAACGAAAAATCAATTCATACGATTGCTAGGTCGCACCATTGGCGTTGGCGAAACGGGTCGCATTCACGACATTAAGGCTGACATTAAATATTCACTGCACGCACTGCCAAATCCTGTGGTAATTGTCGACGAGGCTGGCGATTTAGATTATAACGCAATGTTGGTGCTGAAGGAATTGTGGAATGCTACCGAAAACGCCTGTGGCTGGTATATGATTGGAGCCGATGGTTTGCGTGCGAAGTTGTTGCGAGGAATTTCTAACAAAAAAGTTGGTTATAGAGAACTTTTTTCA
>JAVEPM010000239.1:0-3095 GCA_034008115.1 Methanolobus sp. | reverse complement strand
TTAACATTCTGTTTAATAGCTTTTAATACTGAATTTTACCTTGCAACGGTCTTAATATATAGACCAATGTTTAACTTCGTAGCTATTGATTTCGAAACTGCAGATACTTATAAGCCATGTTCCTTAGGTATTGCAGTTGTTCAAAATTCAAAAATTACAGAGGTTAAACATTGGTTAATCAAGCCAATCTGTTATCCCTATTTTCATTTCTATGCTCAAAAAGTACATGGAATCAAGAAGGAAGATGTAATGTATGAGCCAGAGTTCGATGAGCTTTGGGACGAGATAAGACCATATCTTGAAGGGAAAATAGTTATTGCTCATAATGCTGCCTTCGATATTGGTGTTTTGAGAAAGACATTATTAAATTATAAAATACCCCTACCAAAGCTCTATTACTATTGTTCCTGCATAATAGCTCGCAAGGCATGGAGCGAGAATACCAAAAGCTCATTAGACTTTCTATGCAATCAAGAGTCAATAGAGCTAAACCATCACAGAGCCGATAGCGACGCAATAGCATGTGCAAAAATATTCCTAAGAGAAATGGAAGTCTTGGAATCAAATGATTTCTTCGACCTTAAACTCAAGCATAAAATCAGTGCAAAAAAGTTCTAAATTAGAATATTTATACAAATGAGCACTTCTAATAATTACCACTTTGACAATCAAATAAATAGTTGTATCTTTATGTGAAATATATAACTATGTCAAAATATAAGTATAAAACAACAGGAAATATAGGTTTGTTTGACCAAGAAGCGATATCAGAGAAACTATCTTCTTTAGGTAATCCATTAGAAAAACTAAATGGTGTTATAGATTTTGAGATGTTCCGTAAAGAATTAGAGGAAAACATGCTTAATACAAATAAGAAAAGTACAGCTGGTTGTAAACCATACGATGTAGTTATGATGTTTAAGATTATTCTACTTAAACGTTTTTACAATTTGAGTGATGAGCAAACAGAATATCAAATAAATGACCGATTAAGTTTCAAAGATTTTTTAGGATTATCAAGTGGAGATAATATTCCTGATGCTCGCAGTATATGGCTTTTTCAAGATAGAATGATTAAGGTAGAGTTAGATGAGAAATTGTTTTTACAATTTAATAGTTATTTAAATGACTTAGGATTATTAGTTAATTCAGGTAAAATAGTAGATGCAAGTTTTGTAGAAGTACCACGTCAGAGAAATAACAGACAAGAGAATGCAAAAATTAAAAATGGAGAAGGAAATGAATTATGGAATGATAAGCCTTATAAGAAGCGACAAAAAGATATTGATGCACGTTGGACAAGAAAAGCAGGAGATAGAAAAATATTTAGTTACGAGTGCAGATATTCATGACAGTCAAGTATTAGATGATTTAGCTGATGAAAAAGATAGCAATCAAGAACTCTATGCAGATAGTGCATATATTGGAAAATTATTAGATAAGAAACTAAAGGAGAAAAATATCATTCCACAAATAATAGAACGAGCATTTAGAGACAATCCACTAACAAATAAACAAAAAGAAAACAACCGCATTAAATCAAAAACTCGTTGTCGAGTAGAGCATGCATTTGGATTTGTAACAAATAGTATGAATGATTTTAAAATTCGTTCAATAGGATTAAGAAAAGCTAAAGGAATAATCGGATTAGTCAATTTAGTTTATAATATGTGTAGATATGAGCAAATTATAAGATTAAATCTATTATCAATTAAAAATTAATTATTGTTGTATATTACAGACAAACAAGTAAATATATAAAGCAGTAAATATTTAATAAAAAATAATTCCCAAAATCATCACTTTAGTATAAAAAAAGATTGTATATTTGGCGCATATTTCTTAAGGGACTTAAAAAGGGAACTTCTGTCCTTTAAAAAATAAATAAAATATATTATTAGAAGTTCCCATATATTCATTTTATTAAACAGATAAATAATGACAAAAAGAAAAATCAGATATGGCAATGATCCGGTATTAAGAAGCAGATGCGAAGAAGTCAAAGTGGTTGATAATAAAATCCGCAGCTTACTTGGAGAAATGCTTGAAACTCTTCATAAAACAGATAATGGAGCAGCTATAGCTGCAAATCAGGTCGGCATCTTGAAAAGACTGGTTGTGATTGATTTTCTCGGTTGCCGTCTAAAACTCGTAAATCCGCGGATTTTAGAAAGCCATGGTCTTCAAGAATGTATTGAAGGCTGCCTTAGCTTCCCGGACCGTTTTGCTAAAACCATCAGACCTTATGAGGTTACAATACAGGCATTGAATGAATACGGTGAAGAAGTAGTGATAACCGGCAAAGGTGAAATGGCAAAGTGTTTCTGTCATGAATTGGAACATCTGGATGGAAAGATTTTTTTAGATAAGGCCATTGAAGAAATTGACATGTAGAATTGTAGTCAACAAAAGCCGGTTCTCGAATTAGAAAAAGGAGAGAATAATATGCCTTCAAATGAATATTTGCAGCAAGTGACCACTGGAGAAGTAGAGGAACTGAACGGAGAAATAGTTCGCTGTGAGTATGATGAATCTTGGGCAAAAAATGTATTTTCATTGTGCTGAAGATATAGAGAATGCTTTAAATGGCAATAGTATGTCCATTGAACATGTTGGCTCTATATCCGTTCAAGGTTTGTGTGCCAAGCCTATTTTAGTAATCATTCTATTTTCCGCCAAAAGGGACAAATACGCTTCTTGCGAAAAAACTCTCGCACAGAACACATGGAAATATGTGCAGAATTATGCAGATGCAAAGTCTTAGGTGGTGACAGAAATATTTAAACATATTGATGTTGAATAAAAGGATATTTCCGTCGTGCGGGATTTGCACTCCCGCACGATATTACTATAAGGATTTTTAATCCGTAAGATATACAATCATCAAAGAATATTTCTAAACAATATATTAATCAAAATGTATTTGTACATTTGCCAGCAAATTGAGTTTAAAATGAATAAATATCGGATTACTTATCGGTTTACCGCTTGCCATAGCAAGTTATCGACTTTGTCGCTTTGCATAGCAAAGAAATCCTAATAATAAAGAAGTGCGGGAGTGCAAATCCCGCACGACGGGAGGATTATAAATCCCG
>JAVEPM010000238.1:0-3097 GCA_034008115.1 Methanolobus sp. | reverse complement strand
CATGTAAGCGAAAGCGAAGCCGTACACAATCTGGGGATCATGGGAATCGATTTGCTTGGTGATTAAAATTTGGTCGTTGGTGGAAATTACTGAAAATTTTCGCTAAAATCGGATGTACGGGGTTCATTTTGACATAATGTGCTCATCACGTCACCCGTTTGCGCTTTTTAGTATATCACGTACGCGACCGGAAAAGTGCATGAGTATATAAATGCCAGACTTTCAGGACTCTACAAAGTGAAAAACAAACGGAATGTTTAAATATGATTAATTAGATAGTGATTTAAAGCTTGATCTAGATATATATTATAGAGAGACAATGAATTACAATATTTTAGATTTTAAGACTGATGGCAAGAATTATCTCTACTCAGGGAATACCGGACAGATTGCTGAAATAAGTCAGGAATTAAAAGATCTATTAAATAGGGATATTAGGAATGATAAAATAATAAAAATCCAAAAGACGAATCCTGTTATCTTCAGTCCCTCTCCAGTAAGGATTATTAAATTCGGATATAGCAAGGATTTTATAAAAGAACAGATCGAACATGGTCTAAAGCAGATGACCTTAGGGGTGACAAATCAATGCAATTTGAGATGCAAATATTGCGTCTATTCGGGGAATTTTAAAAATTTTAGAACACATTCAAATAAATGCATGTCTTTGGAGATCGCCGTGAAATCGATAGATTATTTTTTAAAACATATATCAAAAACAGAAAATTATAAATTCCTAACGTTTTATGGAGGGGAACCTCTTTTAAATTTTGACCTTATTAGCCAAGTTATCAATTACGTAAAATCGAAATCGAATGCCAATATTTATTATTCCATAACTACTAACGGGACCTTATTGGACGAGGAAAAAATTAATTTCCTATCCAAAAATAAAATATTTTTAATGATTAGTCTTGATGGAGATAAAACTGTTCACGATAAAAATAGAGTATCTTTTTTCGGTGAACCAACTTTTGACATTATCATGCATAATCTTGAAAAGATAAAAGAAATTGATGCAAATTATTATAAATATTATCTAATCTTTTCCACTACTCTTACAGAAAGCTGCGATTATCAACAACTTGATCTATTCTTCTCCAGATTAAAAAAATCTTGTAAGGTTTCAGGAGTTCTTGCTTACGGCAGCAAGAACATCAGATCGTTAGATAAACATTCCAAAAATAGAAAATATATCGTCGATAGATTTATTGAAGGCTGCCTCAGACATCGTTACGATAGAATCGATGATAATGATGGCTACATCTTTCCTTTAAATGTGGTAGGCACAATAATAAAATTAATTCATAAACGAAGGGTTTCCAACAATTTTTTATTAGAGAAAAATTATTTATTTAAAAATCATTGTATTCCAGGCGCCACCAAGATATTTGTATCACCAGAAGGCAATTTCTTTCCTTGCGAAAAGCTGGATGCACATAATCATTTAATGATTGGAAATATTAATGAGGGGATTAAACTAAAGAATATCGAAAATATGCTTAACAAATTCATGTCTATAAAAAATAAATATTGTACAAATTGTCCTTTTCTGGATATCTGCAATTTATGTCTTCAATCCGCTTCTGATGGAGAAAAATTCGATACTAAAAAATTTGAGCTATTCTGTTATTACGCTAAACATGACATTGAAAATGGGCTTAAAATTTATTCCAGAATTCTAGAAAAAGACGAAAATGCCCTGAATTTCTTGCTTTTAAATCAAGATTAGAATTAATTCCTGAAGCAAAGCGAAGTTGCGTGTATGGATGAAAAAAAGGAAGAAAGGAGATCTAGCAATAAAATATTTTCAGGCTAGATCTAAGATCGAAGATACAAAAAATGTGATGAATGTGAAGGGTGGATATGTCAAGTGGATCTCTGTTCCACAATTGGTGACATCGATTATGGCTCCTTTAGTTCTGCGGTGGAATCCTCTGCAGGTTTTTTGGATACCATGATAAATCGAAATCTAAATTCAGGTTACGACTAAGGCCGACAATGGAGAAGAGGTTAGTTGCATGAATGAAAAAGAAACGTTAGAGGATATAGTAATAAAAAATTTTAAAGGAAAGTCTAGAATCAAGTCAACACGGAGTTGTGGTGATGATTGTGGACCTTGTACATGTCCGGGCGGAGATATCTGCGCAACTGTTGCTGGAGTCACCGTAGGTGGTTCAGCAGAGAGCATAGGATATGCAGGAGGTGTAGCTGGCGATTTGTCCGCGTAACTAGGAAGAGTCAAACATAAAGAATAGATTGCCTTAGTCGTAAATCTTACCTACTTGGAAGAGCAATCAAATTCTTTACCATGAAAGCAATTCGAAGAAGGAGGATGCTGCGATCCATCCTACTTCTCGCTCGGATCTTCTTTGGACCACATATCCAGCTCTGACGTGAATCTGAATTGCGTCTGCGATAATCGGTTCAGGCGATGAGAAAGATCTTCCAGGCTTATTAGGCTTGGATTTGTTCGTAGCCTCATCCTCAGACATCTCGCGATTAACAATCAGGTGATGGAGGATACTAATGACCTTTCTGGCCAGAGCAACGATGGCAACTTTGCCTCCATGCCTGCCCTTAATTCTGAAATAAAAGCACTTTAGCTTCGAATCGGCTTTCGTTCTAGTCAAAGTGGTCCATCACGAGGGAAATGGGAAGGGCCAATATTAAAAAGGTTGTCTCCATCGGCGACCCGCTGCCAAAGCAGGGCATACTGCCGGACTATGCCTCATGAAGATCAAAGAAGATCATTTTGAAGTCCTGTATCTCGGCATGGCCGACATCCATAAGTATCTTGTTGAGTTTCTGCCTGCATGCCATCATCGCTAATATAAGCTACGATCGCCCAACGACCATACTGGTCTTTTCTGATCTTATCGACTAGAGCTGCTATTTCCTACTGCTTGTCTATCTACCATACACTGGTTTTTCCCATGACTTCAAATCACTATAGAAGTACTCGATATGCGTTGGACTGACTCTATTGAATAAACAGTGTTCTGCAATTTCTGTAGCTATCGAGACGTACGATCTATCTGATCGCCATTCTTGGCGGCCTGTGACATAATCTGTGATAATGCTAAGATATTCGCTC
>JAVEPM010000237.1:0-3142 GCA_034008115.1 Methanolobus sp. | reverse complement strand
CTTGCAGCCATACTTTCAATTGTCTTGCATTGGAGATTTCGCTTTTCAACTGAGTAGCCACAAGAGTCATAAACGTTACCTTGTATTATTGGCGGGTTTTGTGGGAACGTCCCACGAATCGCTAAACTTGTCGATACACCTTTTGTTATTTTCGTTTCGCTCATAAGGCTCTGAATTCTCTCGGCACACCTCCGTAACTGACGCCCTGGAATAGAGCATGCTTCTAAAGTAATTAAACACAAGATAATAACCCGCCAAAGTACGGCAGTGGGAATCGAACCCACTTTGTCATCCGTTGCCGTTTTTTCTGTTTTCCCAAAAGTCGATGAATTCTGTATAGCCCTCTGATCTCAATGTACTGATTCTGTCTCGGCTGGCGTTCTTGAGAAATCTGTGGCTATTATCAAGAAAGTCAACGTAATCAAACGTCTTCTTCTTTGGATGCTTTCTCATACCACGTCCTATAATCTGAATCGTCACCCGTCCTGTCTCACCAGAATCAGAAGCATCTCCACCACCTTTTCCTCCGGTTGCATTGATCAAACATTCCAGCTGAGGAAAATCACTTCCTTCACCAACGATTTGTGCTGTTGCAACTATGTTATCGAGTTTACCAGAAAACAAATCCTCGAATGCCTGATCTCTTTCCTCCTTTGTACTCTTGCCATAAACAAACTCAGCATTTATGTCGCTACGTTTCATCAAGGCAGTCAGATCTTTTCCATGAGAAACACGATTAACCAAGGTCAGACAGTTCTTTCCTTCATCTCTAAATGTCTTAGCAACGTCAACGATCTTCCTGTTTCTTGCTTCGTTTTCTACTATTCCCTGAGCATAAACAGCAGAGAAACGCAATTTACTTTCTAGAGGAACATTATCCATACGTATAAAGAAAATCCTAGGTTGGCAGAGAACACCACGATCTACCAAGTCTTTAGCTGAAACTTGATAGATGATGTCCCCTGCCATACCTAGGAGAGACAAACCATCATTCTCCAAACAAGGAGTTGCCGATAAACCGAATCGATATGGTGCTGGACAGTAAGCAAAGTTGTCATACCACATCGTACTTTCGAGATGGTGGATTTCGTCTCCAACTACCACCTCGCGAGTCTTCAAAAATTCTTTGTGTTTTTCGCTGCAGAGAGATTGAACCATCCCAATCGTGAATTTCTTGTAGTCGATCTGCGAGTCACCAACGATTCCGATTTCCTCTCCCAAGCATTCCTCCATGACCCTCTTTGTCTGGTATAGGAGGTGCAAACGATGTGTCAACCAGATAGCAGGCAAATCCAAGGTTTTTATGACTGCGATCCCAATCAGCGACTTCCCGCTTCCTGTCGGTGTTTGGACGATTCCACGACCGTTGACCAGGCACGCTTCTACAGCGCGTGCTTGATAGTCATAGGGAGGCAGATCAAGACGTTTTCCTGCCAATTCGAATACTGGATCGTTTTGACAAGGTTCAATTCTCCGTTTGTCATCGATTACGTGATAGATATTCTTCTTGCGTAGATGCCTTGTCACACGAGGAAACAGGCCGGTGGGAAAATAATATCTGCCACTCTCTTTATGCCGTTTTACATATCGTACTCTTCCGTCCCAGATACCTTTTCTGTAAGATTCGACAAAGTATCGAGACGGAGACATGTAAGAAGTCACAGGATCAAGCAACTGAATATTGATTTTGCCTTCGATCCACGTCCAAACATCGTAAACTTCTAATCTCATGATCTTAATTGCAGCAATTTACGTATACTGATTCTTTTTTCTTTTTCTTTTCACATTTACAGTCCGAAGACAATTCGAGCTGCCGAACGTAATCCAGCAGCTCTCTTAGCCACTTCGGATGTTGGATTGTCATTTGAGCTACATCATTTTTCTCCACCGCAGTTACAATTACTGACAGAAGGTGTGGCGACATGCAATAACCTCTTGATAAAACAATTCCACCCAAACATCTAGTTCTCCTGGTTAATCTCAGAACTTTCCGCGTAATAAGCTGCTAGTTGAGCAATCAGTTCTTTTATCGCAAGTCTACCGGCATGGCTTGGTGCAACATCGCCGTCTTTATATGAATTAATGATCGAGAATAGTTCTGGTATCCTGTCGTGCGTCACTATGTAAATATAGGTATGTCCAGATTCTGTAATTGCAGAAACGTATTGTATGTTATGAAGAGTAATCATTTTTACGAAACTGACATTATATATGCATCACGTAACATGCTTTTAGGAGGATCACTATTTAACGCCTTCAACCAGTCAGTTCTAAACATCACACGTATATAATTTGCAAAGTCTTCATTCTTTTCACGTATCATTTCCGTAGCTATCCATCCACAATTTCTCATAAACAAAAGTCCAGCGAGATTTGTTTCTTCTACGTATGTTTCGATCATTGTTATTGGAGTGTGTAAGTCACGATAACATTCTCTGAGCAAGGCTGTTCCAACTCCGGTCCTGCGATACTCAGGTAAGACTGCTAGAGAGTCGAGAAACATCCTCCGTTCATGTGATTTTCGATTCTTCAATTTACGAGTGATCGAAAATCCAACCCGGACACCATCCAAACAAGCAACACTTCCAACAGATGAGCGTTTTTTAAGAATGAATCTCAATAGATTGGCATCGAGGCAGCTTTTAAAGACCTTGTGTTCCAGAAAGATTACAAATGGCATGTCTCCATATTCAATTGGGCGAATTCGAAGTCTTGACATGGCACCACCATTTAGTTAACACGGTCACGCACGACGGACGCTCGATGGAAAGTTTAGAGGACTTTCCTGTTCTGTAATGTGAAAAGTAGCGAGATTCCTAAAAATCGCCTTCCTTCCCCACTTGTGGGGGGAATTTTCCTAACGGACAACCTTTCGTGGCCATTTTCAGGGCGTTCAGCCATCCGACTCCAGAATCGTTTATATTGCAGCCGCAGACCTTACAGAACCCAAAGACACCAAGCCTCCTATCAAAACGCTCGCATGGGCCTCCTGGAGCGTTACAGAAGGTATTTAGAAGCCTTTTTACCTCCTTATCTGATCTCACTGGATAACCCGCCTTTGCCCACAGTTTTACCGATTCCCAATAGTTCTGTGGTAAATCTAAAAACGTTGCATCATTAGTAAGTTGATAAAGTTTCTGCA
>JAVEPM010000057.1:0-21093 GCA_034008115.1 Methanolobus sp. | reverse complement strand
AGAAGTGATGACCGACCACTGGAAGGCATATGCAGAATTTATTCCAAAAAACATTCATACTCGATCAAAAGCTGAAACATATACTGTTGAAGGATATAATAGTATATTCAGGCACTTTCTGGCAAGATTGAGAAGAAAGACAAAGTGCTATTCCAAAAGTCTTGAAATGTTAAAATATTCAGTTCTTCTCTTAATGAAGTACAGGAATAAAGAGATAGATATGTTTAATTAACAATGCCAAAACAAAATGTCCTGCGATCTTGCTCGCAGGAGGTCTTTGTTCAAGCGAATGGGTGTTCTGCACTGTCCTTCTTTGCAAGTGCCTCATCTACAGTAGGAGTTCCCTCAACAGCCCTCTTTATTGCAAGTTTTGTTGCCTCGTAGTTGTACTCATATACCTTGCTTTTGTCTGTTGCATCCCACTGGATGAAAACAGAAACGATTATCAGTAAATTTTCCGCTTCTTCCTTTGGAAGTACGCCTTCTGCAACACTATCCATTACAGCTTTAGCCACCGATGCCTGAGCAGGTCCAAACATCATAATTGCCTGAAATGCGTTCTTTATGGTCACTTTGTTCACAAGAAGAGTTGCAGGTTTTGGTAGTACATTTGGTTCAAGCACTGCAAGCAATGGTGAATGTCCTTTTCTTGGTGATGCAAGTGAGGTCATAAATGCAGTCTCAACTGCACTTCCCTTTGTACCGATCACAAGATCGATATGAGCAACCTCTGCTCCTTCTCCTACTAACGCTTCGCCAATCATACTTTGTGTTATTTTTGCCATGTTTATATCCCCATTTGAACTTTGTAGAAATACCATGCTAAAATATAGGATATTCAAAACCTTAGCTTAGTTTTTTGTAGCATATCCTGAGAAATTTCCATAATGTTATATTCACATAATCTAATTGCCAATAGTAGTTTAAATACTTAAGCTAAGCAAATGCTGATCAGCGAAAAAAATCATTGTAATTGGATAGCATAAGCTTTCAATTGTAAAAAGTCAATCGGAACTAAGCTCATTCAAACTGCTGTTACAAACAAAACATTTAAGGGATTAACCAGCAATTAGCACACAAATGAAAGAGATAGAACTTAATGACCCCTATACCACTCCGTACAAGGGTATATACGCAATATGCGACAGGAACAACGAATATGTAGAGATCATCGAGCATACGAAATGTTATGGCGGTGCCGCATGGTCAAAGTTCCATTATTCACATTCGCCGCTCATTCTGAAAACACGTTCCATTGGTAACATGGTCAGATACATGATAAAAACAGGCAGATGCACTCTTGAACTTAAACCATCCACTGCAGCTGCAGGAATTGAATCGGTTGTTGTGGAAGGAAATGAGGTCCATATCACATATGCCGGGCTTGGTGGAGGCGGAGTAGGCGCCACCAAATGCAGAGCATTTGCGCAGGGTGTGTTAGATTGCAATTACAGCGAATCCGGTGGCGGACGTGCTGCAAAAGGCACAATAGTTGTCCCTAAAAGAGAGAGAGTACTCATAGGCATTGATGACACAGACACCAAGGAAGAAGGAGCCACCTGGACGCTTACCCACAACATAGCAAAGGAACTGGATTGCAACGAATCTGTTTATCTTTCCCACTCACTTGTACAACTTTTTCCAGTATCAGCAAGGACACAGAACTGCGTATCCACTGTACTGGAATTCGGATGTGTGAATGAAGAAGCAAAGCAGGAACTTCTTGAAAGCATAAAGGCGGCACTCCTTAAATACAGCGTTTCTGATGAGACTGGAATGGTTGTGCTCTCAGACTTTGACGCTAAGAAGATGAACAGGTACAGCCAAGAATGCCGTAGCGGTGAGCTAACAAAGGAATATGCCATGCAAAATGCAAAGGACAACAACGTTGATATCTGGCTTGACGGCAACGGTGTCATTGGAGCACTTGCAGCACTGGCATGGTTCGCGCAACCTGATGATTCAGTTAAGCGGACTGCACAATTAGAGTAACAAAAATATGACAGATAATAAGGATATAAACGGCCTTGAAGCTATCTACCTTGCAGCTATTGACAGCAATGTGAGGTTCATTACTGCTGTTGCCGGATATCCCATGACTGCAGTTGCAGATTACTTTTTTAAGGAAAGTGATTCCAACGATTATGATATCCACTGGTTCACCAACGAAAAAGCGGCCATGGAAGCTGTGCTGGGCGCATCGGTCACCGGAAGAAGATCCATGGTATTGGTCAAGCATGTAGGCATAAACCTGCTTTCAGACCCCCTTATGACAGCGATGATGCATACTATCGGTGCAGGACTTGTCATACTTGTGGGAGATGATCCCGGGGCAAAAGCTTCGCAAAATGAACAGGATTCCAGATTCTACGGAGCACTTTCAGAAACCGCTGTTTTTGACCCGGCAACACCAAAAGATGCTTACTTATCATTGCAGCGGGCTTTTGAGCTCTCAGAAGAAGCGAAGGTTCCGGTTATTGTAAGAATTACTGACAGGCTGGACAAAAGAGAGCAGAGTGTAGCCAGAATCGTCAGTAAGAAAGAGGATGCAGACATACCGGAAAAGAAGCTTGACAGGGATATATGGAAATTCACCATGCATGGAAAGCACCAGCGTTTCCACATGGAATCTGAACCTCTTCTTATCCATGAAGCTGAGAATTCGTGCTTCAATCGTATTTCAATTAATGGAGAGATAGTAGGGATAATATCTTCAGGTTATCCTTCGTCAATAGTGGATAACATATTATCCACACAAGTAACATATTCTGATTATTCACACCTGGCACTTGGTCTTGTGTCACCATTTCCTAAAAACATTGTGAAACAGTTCATTGACAAACACAAGCGTGTACTTGTTGTGGAAGAAAGTGAAGCTGTCATTGAATCATATATTAGTACCTGTAACAATGTTCTTGGAAAAAAAAGCGGACATCTTCCTGTGGGCATGATAGAAAAGGAGCATGTGGAATTTGCCCTTGAGAACATAGACATGAATGAGCTCACAAAGTACACAGAGATCCAGACCATTGCCAGCAGAGGGTCAAAACCTATCTGTTGTGATTGCCCTTTCATGCCACTCTACAATGTACTACATGATATAGAGCCAGTCGCCGGAGATATGGGATGCTCCATACGCACAGCACCTGACCCACTCAATGCAGTTAACACAGGGTTTGCGCTTGGGGGTGCAATTTCCACAGCATGCGGATTTCCAGGCAAGGGAATAGCAGTCATTGGAGATTTCGGACTCGCACACTCAGGAATTGTGGGACTCATAAATGCAGTAAATGGTGGTTTTGATATCCTGGTTATTATACTCCAGAATGATATCGCTGCAATGACCGGCGGACAAGAGACAGCTAACCTGTATGATCTTGTGAAAGCCCTTGTACCGGACACGATTATTTTTAATATTGATAATAGTATCAGCTTAGAAGGTTCGGTCAAAACCCAGAACATAATTAAGGATATGATACGGGAAAAACAGGAAGCAAAAGGAGTTTCTGTGATTTACCTCGAAGGAAAATGCACACTGCATTGAACATTTCAGACATATTACTTCGAGAAGTTAACATTCAAGCCAAGAATATCTCGTGAACCGGAGTGAATGGCCTCTGCAATCTCAGCACACCCAATAGCAGCGCTCCACCTGTCAAGTACGTGAACCTTTACACCAAGATGTTTTTCGATCTTTTCCACAACATAGGGAATCTCAGCAACAGATCCCTCTATAATAACCTCACCTGTTGAATCATAATCCTTCAGCAGAATTTGCATACCTGCAATTTCCATGGCAGCAAAGAGAGCCATACTATCCAGTGCATGAATTGCCTTTGAATCCTTGTTTTCAGCTGCTTCAATGAGATCATGCCTGTCTGAGAAAGGAGTGTTCTTGAGAACGCCAGAATGCACAAATGCTTCATTAGCACTCATCTTTCCGGCATCCACATCCCTCAGGGCTTGCACATCAAGAGGACCATGTTGCAATCCAGGTGCAAATATACAGGCATCTATGGCGCCAATGAGTTTGCCATCTGCCACGCCCACTGTTACAGTATTGGAACTTATATCAGAGAGAACGAAATCATTAAAACCAAGAGAAAAGGCATGGTAAGCAATCCCTACTTTCTCCGGACTGGTAGAATGAGAGAAAATATTCAGCCGGGAATCCGTATTACTCCCATCATGGATACCAGGTATAACAACTGCTGGAATCCCGGATGATGCGATTGAATCAAAAACACGACTTCCACCTCCTGTTTTCTTGCCAGCCCCCTCGATACTTTTGACACCCCTGTTATTGACGCTTCGTATGTCCTCAATATCTGTAATAGCATCACCCATGGAATATGTCAGAGCGATAAGAGATATATCAAGACGAGTGATGCCGAAAGCTTTTTCGATTGATGAGAGCAGCTGGGACTCAGTCATATCAACTGCTTCAGTTCGTGGAATCTCCAGTTTCAGCACTTTTCCAGACACTGGAAAAAATGCAGCAAAGCGCATTGCAGTCGTACCGTGATCAATTCCAACGAACATAATATATCACCTTTAATAATCAATCAACAATAAATTGAGTTCTTCCATAATGCGCTTCCCTTCTGTAAAACTGCCAACTGTGGTTACTAAGCGCAGTTCCTGGAAGGAAGTACCACGGGAAAGAAGCAGCCTCAGATTACCCCGCTCATCAGGCCTTTGTACGCGGGCACTCAGCATGCCTCCTGAATTACCTTTTCCTTTTACAGTGATCACCGAAGGTATTATCTTTTTGATCTCAGGATGTTGACTTAACATAGATACTATCTTCTTAGCAGTTCGGCCACCAATTATGGTAGTATGGGAACCGCCAAGCTTGGATTTCGGTTTATTGACCCTATTTGTATTGATAGTATCAGTCATTTCAAGGGGAATGTTGACATATACTATAAAAAATTAGTGGTTGGAACCCATAAGCATCACTTAAGAATTGAAAGAAAAATACAGAGCATAAGATAAAAACAATATTCAGGAAAAATCATATCGCCTGAATATCAGCCATATCTATAAGCTTGACACCTGTAACATTAAGAGTCTTAATAGCTCCCTCGATATCGTTGACCCTTAGAATCAGAAGAGCTTTTTCTGTCTTTGTGACAAAAGCGTATGCATAATCAATATTTATGCTCTTTTCACCAAGAACATCTGCTATTTTCCCCAGGCCACCAGGTATATCTTGCATTTCCACACCCAATACGCTGGTTTCAGAAACTGTAAAACCTGCATCATGAAGAACTTCATGTGCTACATCAGGTTTATCGACAACCATCCTGATGATGCCAAAGTCTCCTGCTTCGGCTATGGTAAATGCCCTGATATTGATGTCAGCCTTCCTGAAGTTTTCTGCAATGTTTGCGAGACGGCCAGGTTTATTCTCAGCAAAAAGGGATATTTGTTTGATGATTTTCTCTTCCATATTAGCACCTGCAATTTTATTAAAAGTTATGTTCTTAGTAAATATTATAACTTTCTGTTGTCTATTACTTTCTTGGCTTTACCCATTGATCTTGGAATAGTTCCGTTCTCAACAAGCTCCACCTTCACAGCAAGATTTAGCACATTTTTAAGTGCTGAAGCAACCTTTTTCTCCAAGGACATGATATCATTGATCTTATCACTGAACGCTTCATCGGTCATCTCTATCTGAACCTTCATGATATCAAGTTCATTTACCCTGTCCACAACTATCATGAAATGTTCACCAACTTCCGGAATATTCATGAGAACTGATTCCACCTGTCCAGGGAAAACGTTGATACCACGGACAATAAGCATATCATCTGCACGTCCCAGAACCCTCATAATACGAGGATGAGTGCGTCCACATTCACATGGCTGCTTGTTGATAACTGTAATATCACCGATACGGTAGCGTATAAGTGGGAGCGCTTCTTTGGCCAGTGTGGTAATTACAAGTTCTCCACGCTCACCCTCTGCGAGCTGTTCTCCTGTCTCAGGGTTTATGACCTCGATCAGGAACTGATCTGCCCAGATATGTATACCATCCTGATGTTGACATTCTGTGCAAAGAGGTCCACTGAGTTCGGATGTACCATATACATCATAGGCTTTGATACCTGTAGCTTCCTCGATCCTGGTTCTCATCTCCTCAGACCAGGGCTCTGCACCAAATATACCCACACGAAGCTGGGTATCATGCTCTATGCTTATACCACTCTGATTTGCAACCTCGTTCATGAAGAGGAAGTATGATGGAGTGCATGCTATTACACTGGAGTTAAGATCCTGCATGAGATTCAACTGTTTTTCAGTATTCCCGGAACTTGTCGGAAGAACTGTGCAACCTACTTCTTCAGCACCATAATGTAAGCCAAGACCACCTGTAAAAAGGCCGTATCCATAACTTATCTGTATAACATCACCGCGTCCGATACCAAGTGACGTAAGTGCCCTTGCAAGGGACGTAGCCCACTGATCAATATCGTTACGAGTGTATCCGACCACAGTATGTTTTCCGGTGGTTCCTGAAGAAGCGTGGAAACGAACGAGTTGTTCATTGGGCACACAGAACATACCTGTTGGGTAGGTATCCCTGAGGTCTGACTTATATGTAAAAGGCAACTTTTTTAAATCATCCAGTGACTGGATATCCTCTGGCTTAACATTAGCATCGTCAAATTTCTTTTTATAGAAATCTGAATGCTGATATACATAATTCACCAGACTTTTTAGTCTCTTTTCCTGCATTTTATCCAGTTCATCAACTGGCATCCTTTCAACCAATGGGTTCCAGTACTCTATCATCTAATCGCCTTTTATTAGATTATTCTGATCATTGAGATTCTTCGTTCAATGAATCACATATAGAGGGATTGGGTTTCCCTCTGAGGATATCACGTATCCTGTATTTGCATTCAAAAATGATGATACCCATATCAGCAACTACATCTATACCAGCAGCTCCTGCATGCCCACCTCCGGTACCTTCATAGTTCTTACTAATATCTTCCATTATCTTACCCAGATTCACACCTGCTGCAACTGCCTCACGTTTAGCTCTTCCGCTAACTCTTATATTGGCATCACGTGAAGTACCAATAAGAGCAACATCTGCACCAATATTAAGGAACATAGAAGACGCAGCACCTCCAAACGAGTTTACGTGAGAATCAACCACAAGCCAATCATCAATTCTTTCAATGTTTGCCCTTGTTGCACATTTTAACATTGCGATGCGCATTGATATATCCTGAGGAGTTGAAGCCATCATTTCCAGTACATCAGCATACTCTACTCCACTGGTAGCTATTATCTCGGAAACCGTCTTGAAAGTTTCCTGTGTGGCATGTTTAAAATGTCCTGTATCGGTAATTATACCGGTCAAAAGACCCATGGCAGTGCGACGCATTATGGGAGCACCCATGGATTGCAGAACACCAAAGACCATTTCTGCAGTGGATGTTGCATGACGATGAAGGTAGAATTCAGCATTTTCAATTAAAGCTGTAGTAGCGTGATGATCTATCACACAATACTTACCAAGCTTGATATCGTTGAGCTGAGAACTGGTAGAAGTGTCAACTACCAGAGTAATATCATACTCGGATGGGTCAGGTTTTTTAACAACATCAATGTTGAGTTTATCTATAAGAAGTGAAGCAACTCTGTTGCATCCATCCACAAGACCGATCGTCCCACCCAATGCCTCCGAAAGAGCAAACGCACTGCTCACTGCATCTGGATCAGCATTCCGATGGCAAAGATAAAGAATATTATTGTAATCCAGAAGTTTATTAAAAAACTCCGTTTCTTCAACTTGCATGGAAACCTCTGAACATTATCATCTACTTACAGTGATAATGTCATCAGATAGGAAATAGGCTTATTGAGCCTGGTTCTCCATAGACTGTTCAATCTGTTCCTGAAGTTGTGTGAAGCGTTTGGAGACTCGTTCTTCCTGTCTTGAAATTGATTGTATTCTGAGTGAAAGTGTCTCAACTTTTTCGTTTAATTTAGAAACGGATTCTTCCTTGCTGGACTTTATCTGTAATTCGCCTATGCTGCGATAAATAACAACATCATCAGGAAGTTTATCCAACTCTTCCAGTGCCATTTCAGATTCTTTTTTCATGGTCTCTATCTGGGATTTTTGCATAGCCAGGGACTGTGCCTGCTGTTGAACCTGCTGCAACTGAGTTATTTGGTTCTGTATCTGTGGGGGTATTTGTGTACTCATTTGGTTTCACCTGGCATATCAATAAACCTAAAGTGATTTTAATGTTTCTATATACACAGAAGCAATAAACAACGATGTAAAGAGATGATACAGATACAAAACAGAAAGCAAAAATGTAGGAAGCTATTATTCAAATACACTCATAGCAGACAGGATGCTGTTTCGGATGCAACCTGAATTAGACGTAGCCATGTGTTAAGGGTTGAGCGCATGGAAACAAGGTCATCGGATCTAACGCTAAGATAAAGCGAATTACCTTCAAAGAATATATCAACAGAAGACCTGTCAGTTATCATTGTCTCAAGTTCTGGTTTCAGGGAACGATAAATAGAAGGAGCTGCAGGTGTTTCAAATATAGAATTGCTGATTAAGAGCAATCTTCATCACCATTATATATTTTATGACTTTTTATCCTCAGACTGAACAGCACTTTTTCCTGTTCCTTGAAATCCATTTTATCCCCGGAAATATCCAGTGATAATAAGGCTAAGGCCGGAGAATCCTTTGGGCAACCTGGACAGAAAATATCAGATACAACGGGCACAAGCTCGCCATCCCCTCTTATTGAAGGAATTGAATCTGATTTTCGAGGATATGAAAAAGCCGCAGATAATACTGAAATGTGAAGTGACAATACACAGTAACCCTCATGATCGTAAAAAACCATGCTACCAGGGTTGCCATGATATTCGCCTACTATTATAAGAGGAGCGCCATGAGAAAGGGCTAAAACCTCACCTATACCCATCTTACCACGGTTGGCATATTCACAAGCGAAAAAAGATGCCAGATGCTTACATAGCGTACGCGTACCGGCAGAAGGTTTGCGAGAAGAAGTGATTAACATCGCTTCTTACTCTGCTTTGATGCGCTTGATGGATGTTGGACGTTCTTTCACAAGAATACGGTGGCCACAGTATGGGCAGCGGATACCAGTATACTCATAATCGATCTCAACATTTCTTTTGCATCTTGTACATTTATAGGCCATATTCACCTACTCGAGTGCTTCTGTTGCTTTCTTAACTGAACGTGCAACTGTCTTACCTACATTGGTCTGAGGCAGGAAAGTTCCACCTGCAAAGGTATAGTCACATTTTGTACATTTCCATATACCAGTGCCTATTCTTTTGACTGTAGGGCGTGCACATTGTGCACACTTGTGAGGCATACGCCTCTTTTCTTCAAGATCTGCTATTAATTTACGGTCCTTCCTACCATATCGTGTACCAAACCTACCAGCGGCTCTGGACACTCGCCCTTTTCTTGTATACTTTTTTGCCATGAATCTTATCTCCTTGAAATAGTGTGAAATAAATTATATTGAATCTTTCTGTTTAGATATTTAACAGATGAGCTTCTCTTAGTTCTGATGCTTTCTGGCATGCCAAAGACACAGCCTTTAACAACTGCTCTTCAGTAAGTGCACCGTCACCGCTCTTTTGCATCCCCGATATAGAACCATCCTGATTTGAGATGATCGTTATACGGGTATCGCATGCAGTCTCTTCATCAAGACCAGGATCAAGCATCATCTCGCCGCCAATATCTACCAGTGTAATAGCAACAGGCATATCCCTGATAGGCATAGGCATGTCCTCTCCACGTCCCTCACGTCCACCAGGAACAGTGGAAGTCAACAGGGCAGCAATTGCACCCAGAGAGGCAGCATCCTGAATGTTCCCGCAGTTATTGAGAACATGGATGTCAATAAATACCATCCAAACTTCTTCTCCTTCCGTAATACACAACTTACTTAAATCAATTGCGCCTGATTCACGAATACCCCTGTCGGCCACACGAGCCATCTCTATTGCATTCTCTTTTGGTGGACCGGCCTCAAAATCAGGAGAAGCAATTGGATTTAATTCCATGCTTGTAATAATGACACCTTCACCTGCAGAATCAGGGAACGGGGTACCTACCTGAACTTTAACACCTACCAGGATCTCTGTATCTCCCAGTTTGATCCATGCAGATCCCTCTGCTTTATCAATTACATTGGTCCTGATATCTATATTTCTTATTTCATCAAAGGTACGGCCATCCTCACGTTTCCCTTTGAGCATAAGGTTGTAAATATAATCTTTCTTAAGTATAGACATTGATTCATTACTCATGATTACCACATCCCTCAGACAGTCTCTTCATCATCTTCGGGGACATCCTCACCATTGTCATCAGGAATATCCTCTTCATCTACGTCCTGGAAAGAATCTTCTTGCTCTTCCACAGATTCAACTTCATCCTCTGTTTCAGCATCTTTTACATCATCTTCCATTTCGCCTTTTTCTATGCTCGCAAGATCCTCAGACGTTTCATCCTCTTCTGAAGACACCAATTCAGATTCAACGAGAGCGGAAACATCGTTATTTTCCTTATCATCAGAGATTTCCACATCTTCCAGTTTGCTAAATTTGTTCCTGAGAGTCTCCTGCTGTATCGCAAGGATCTCATGACAGCCATCTTTACACATTTCAATTGCTTTTTTGAATTCTTCCTGTGTTATATCGCCATCCATCTGCAAAAGGGTGATTTCACCATCAGAAGTCATAGCCATTGGAATATCAGCATCACCATAATTATCTTCAGGCTTGTTAAGGTCAAGCACCAACTGGCCATCGACCTTACCTACAGCGCATGCAGAAATAAGTCCCTTCATAGGAATACCGGCATCTGCAAGTGCCAAAGAAGCTGCATTTATAGCTGCTGTACGGGTTCCGGCATCTGCCTGAAGCACTTCAGCAAAGACATCAATAACAGCACCAGGATAAAGATGCGTAAGAACAACAGGCTCAAATGCCTCGCGGCTTACTTTTGATATTTCGATACTTCTTCTGTTTGGACCAGGCCTTATGCGGTCTTCCACAGAAAAAGCTGCCATATTATAACGATATCTTATCAATGCAGAATCTGCTTTCTGCAATCTTCTGGGATGTAGTTCCCTTGGGCCATATACAGCCGCAAGAACCTTGTTATTACCCCATTCCAGATAACATGAACCGTCGGCCCTGGAGAGTACACCTATCTCCATTTTCATAGGCCTGATCTCATTAATACGCCTTCCATCAAGACGTAATCCATTTTCATCAATGAACTTTTCAGGTTTATCACTCATATTAATTCTCCAATGTTTGGTTTGCACATTTTCCCTGCTGACTAAAAAGAGATAGTTCTGGTTTAATTATCATCATCCAGCAATGTATCCACTTTTCTGCGGGTTTCTTCCCTGATCTCGTATTTATCTTCCGTATCCACAACGAGATCATCTTCCAAAACAGTTCCATCCTTCTCAGAAACAACATCATCTTCATTTTTCAAGAATTTAGAGATCCTCTCTGTCAAACCAGAAGTATGAGAATGTTTCATTATAAGCTCAATAGCCTCATTGAGAAGGTCCATTTCAGCATCATTACCATTAATCCATATCCGCCCATTCTGACCTACAAATATATCGCAATTTGTTTTTTTCTTAAGCATAGAAACCATAGAACCACCATGTCCTATGATACGCGGGATCTTTGTAGGAGTTACTTCAATAACCCGGCCCACATCAAGAGCCCTTAGACCACGGTCCCTCATACTCAGTTCGACCTTCATGGATGAATTTACATCTTTTATACGAAGCAAAGCTGAACTACCAACACCCATAATTTCCGACATCTTGTCAGATTCCACACGTCTGGGATACTCCGAAACGTGCAACAGGCCATCGTATGGAGAACTGATATTAAATATCCAGTTAGAAGGAGTTACCCCAATAACCGTGGCAATAACATAGTCCCCGGGAGATGGAATGTATTTCCCGGTAAAAGGAATTACAGATATTTTATTTTTAGTATTCTTTACTCCGTATAAAAGGGAATAGACTTTTCCGTCCTTTACATAGGTACCCGGACCGGAATCAGTCTTGTTTTCGGACAATAGCTGTCCGGGAATTACAATTTCACGTTCCATTATGCAGCCTCATAATAATTTAGTTTCAGCATCCCCTTTTGAAAGATGATTGACAAGGCCATAGAAATCGGTCTGCATACCTGCAGGCATTTTTACAACTGCCACCCATGAACCATCATTTTGCCATTCATTCCTGACAAGGGTTGCAAATTTAGCAATATCCCCATAAGCTTTTGCTGCGTATTCACCTGGTATCCTTACAGCAACATCGACTTCCTCGAACCTTATAGGTATTATCGGACGAATGGCTTTCATGACAATATTTACCTGCTCATCAACGCCTTTGAGAGGATCTATATGGACCTTAGCTTCCTCCATTGCCTTTTCGATCCTGGCAGGTGGATGAGGGGCTTTTGTCTGGGGATTAATAGCATTTTGTGCAATAAAAGTAATGACTTGTCTGGTCTTCTCTTCCAAAATTCGCTTTCTTTGTTCTTTGGTTAGCTGGAGTTCACCTTGCATAAGTATCTGCTCAGCTACTTCCAGTACCTCATTGGTTCCAAAGGTAGTCAAAATGTCAGATTCCCCAGCCTGGTCACCTTGATGAGCATCATAGAATATAGTCTCTACAGCGATTATACTCCCCATGTCGAGTTTCTCACCTCTTTTCAAGGCAAATGCACCCTCAGGTTCAACAAAGACTTCAAAATTATTCTTTCCTTTTTTGAGTCTTGCGATCACAGACTCATCAAGTGATACCATATTAATTCACCCCATGACATAAGATATTAGATTTATTCAGTGCTTTCTTCCTGACTTTCAGAGTCGTCTTTCTTTTCTTCTTCCTCTGTACCTTTAAGTTCTTCGCGAATTTTTGAAACATAAGCTCCAACTTCTTCTTCAGACAACTTTCTGAACTGACGATCATCAAGGGTCACAACACCAAGTTCCAGAGTAGATGCATCTATTTTTCCTTCTGTTGAAGTGTAGAGCGCTTTCATGCCCAACATGATAGCAGCATCCATGTCCATATCATCCTTGTAATCTGACTCAAATATTTCCATAAAGGCATTTCTACTAGCTCCAATAGCTGTTGCCTTGTATTCAAGCAATGCACCGCTTGGATCTGTTTCAAATAGGCGTGGTCTGGAATCATCAACGCCTGCTATCAGAAGAGCAGTACCGTAAGGACGAACACCACCATACTGAGTGTATGTCTGTTTATGATCACAAATTTTCTTGGCTATCACTTCAACGCCTATTGGTTCATCATATGATACCACATTCACCTGAGCCTCTACCCTTGCCCGGTCTACAAGAGCACGAGCATCAGCTACCAGTCCTGAAGTAGCAACACCAATGTGACCATCTATCTGGAAGATCTTCTCAATGGATTCAGCTTCTATCAACCTGCTTGTGATTCTTTTATCCACAAGCAATACCACAGCATCCTTTGCTTTAATTCCTGCTGCGGTTGTACCCCTCTTAACTGCCTCTCTTGCATATTCGACCTGAAAGAGACGTCCGTCTGGACTAAAAACAGTAATGGCACGATCATATCCCATCTGTGGTGTCATTTGCATCTTCACTTCATCTCCTAATTTATTTATGAATAATAATAAAATGTATACGATAACTAACTGAAATATGCTTTCTATTTATACGATAACTGGCTGAAATATGCTTTCTATTCATTTATATGTGACTGTTCTTCGGGATTAAATACATCCGCACCCTCTAAATACTTTTTTGTTGCTCCAAGAACCGTACCTGACACACCCAGAATATGAAAAGTAACCCTTTTTCCTTTTACGTTGGTAATTGTAGCAAGAGCAGCACGTGTTTGCCATACATGTTCCCGTTCACAATTAACTACACCTTTAAGGCCATCAAAGGCAAACAGCCATATGCTGCATTCGCTTGAACCAAGATCTCCAAGCAAACTACCGGATGCAGAGAATATCTCCCTTATCAGTTCATCCCTACTCACCTGAGCATCAGCAATAAGTTCAAATGCAAGATACCTTTTATTTTCCCGCATAGTGGGAGGAAGCACCTTCATGCATTATCACCCTCATCCAAACTAACAATATCCGAATGAACGCTGACTATTTCCACACCTTCAAAAACGTAATTAGCAGAAGGACGGTTCCTGGATATAATAGATTCTGGGGTGGTTGAAAGACCACAAATAGCTTCTTCACGCGTCATACCAAAAAGCCCTGCAAGGGCAATCAACTCCCTGGGAGCTCGCAAGTCATAACATGACCTGGCATTACTGCTGAGCAAAAAAGGAACATCATACTTGCGTACAAGTTTCAGATTCTTCCTGAAATTAGACAATGCTTTTACCCTTTTTCCACCACGATAATGTATAATGTCACCAAGATCAAAAGAAATTGCTACATCATTCTCGTTTGCAGATCTTGCAAGTACATGATTAAATCCATTGTCCTTTAAGGATCCAAAATTAGAAAGGACATCTACATTTGAATTTTCTACAGCTGCCCGATTTATGCTTTCACTGCCTCCGTGGACAATTATAACATCGTACATTTTTCGATATTTACCTATAAGCCCATGCAACTTTGAAGCATTATCCACATTCAGCTCGACTCCGCTGAAAATCTCAAAGTCATCAAAACAAGCAGATATTTTAGAAGAACACGAATTTGGAGAATTGATAATAGCAATGCCCTTATAGCAAAAATGTTTTGAAAGGGCAGCCATTTCTTCAATCGTATTTTTACCATCAGGTTCAGAATAGACGCTCAAATCGTAGAAATTGGATCTAGCCAAATAATTCCTCCACGATCTGCCCCGCAAGAACACGGTTTTTAGGATAAGTAGCTATCTTTAGCTTTACAACTATAGCATCAGAAGAAGAACTCAATGCCAATTTTCCCAGAGAAGCTGCCTGTTTGTCAAACCTCATATGGAATAATTGATCCTCATCCAGCCTCTCAGGCATCTCACTGCGAAGACGCTCGATGTCATCAGGAGAAAGATGCTCCCGGATGAAACGGGCAATCTTTACAGTGTCAGATTTGCGAGTGATCTGCGAACTGAGCATCACAGAAGAGTTGCCATAATGACCTTCAATGTCTGTTACATCTACAAGTTTATCAGTAACAGCATCTTCGAATCTGCCTGTGGCATTCTGTAAAAAGAAGTCCAGGGCATCACGTACCCTGGAAATATCCTCAGTTGAGTGCGCGATCACGCGCAAGTTAATATAATGGATCACTTGCCCCTTTAAAGGTTTGACCTGATACTTGGTCGGTTCTTCTCAGTGCCTGTTCCACGTGACATCATTCCTCTGCCCTTGCGGCCTGCACTGGTCTTACCACGGTTTACACGTCCTTTATGAGTGTTGTTGCATATCCAGTTGAGATTCTTGTCACTTTTTATCACAGGATGGCTTGGGTCTACAAGAATTACCTCGTACCACTTGAATTTACCATCTTCACCAACCCAATAAGAGTTGAGAACTTCCATGTTAGGGAACTTTCTGCCTGCACGCTCTTCAGCAATTCTCTGAATGCTCTTTCTGGCAGTGATCTTGTTCTTGCCCATGTGCTGAGTACGCCTTCCTCGGATATATCTGGACTTTCTCAGACCACCTCTGCGCACATGTACACGAGCTACAATGATACCCTGCTTAGCCTTGTATCCAAGGGAGCGAGCACGGTCTATACGGGTTGGGCGTCTGATCTTTGTAACAGACCCTTCCTTTCTCCATTGCTGAAGTCTTTCCCATCTTAGTTCATGGACATATGTTGCGTCCGGGTCTTTCCATGCGTCTCTTACGTATGCGTAAAATGATTTTGACAATTTGTTCACCTTAGTTTCATTTCTAGTTTCACGGTTCAGCTTTTGTAAAGCTACATTCCCACGGGACTTATCCCGACAATGAAACAGGACTACTACTTAACGTAATTGAATTTAAACCTTTGCACCACCCAACAAAAAAAACAAAAAATTCAGAGTAAAACAGAAGTAAGAAAATGATATGCAGCATTAAAAATCAATACATTGAACTAAGGCAATATCATATGCTGTACAACAAAAATTATTTTGAAAAATGAAGAGAAGGATAGCAAATGTCCCATTACTGATCCTTAAAAATGCAATACACTTCAAAAATGCATTACCTTACTGGAATTTACTTAGATCTTCACCAGAACACAAGATTCCGGTAATATTGTCATCCATGTCTTTTAGAACAACATTATACCAGCGTACTGAAACTTCTTTTCCATCTTTTGTAAGGACAGAATGTTCCATGAATTCCGGCAACTCAGATTCACCATTTAAAGCCCCTTCAAACTTCTCCCTGACATTTTCCCTTTGTGCTTCAGGAACAAGTAATTTAGAAAAGTCATGGCCTATCAGTTCAAATTCACTATAACCCAGAATGTCGTTGCCTTTTGCATTAACAAGATTGACCTTCATATCCCCGTCAAGAACAAAAATAATAAAACCGGCAATATCCAGATAGTTCATTGCTTCATTTCTTTCAGCAAGAATCTTATCCTGGAGATGTTTCATTCTTAAAAGAGATCTGACCCGGGTAACAAGCTCGAGTCTGTTTACAGGTTTGCCAAGGAACTCATCAGCTCCCACCTCTATTCCTTTGATACGATCATCTTTGCCGGATAATGCAGTAACCATAACAACTGGAAGGAACTGGGTTTCAACAGATGTTTTCAAAACCCTGCAAACCTCATACCCATTCATATCAGGCATCATCACATCAAGCAGAATTATGTCGGGCTTTTCACTTTTCACCTTATCCAGTGCTTCCTGCCCACTATATGCAGGAATTACTTCATAGTCTGACTTAAGGTAAAGGCCCATTAACTCAACTATGGCCTGTTCGTCATCAACAATGAGTACTTTATTCCTATACGACATAAATAAATAGGCTCCCTGTTTACACATGAATTAAATAATTACATTACAATATTACATTACAATATAACTCTGCTGGTGGATATCATATCACATCTTGTTACACAATTAAGCATATAAATTCACATTGTAATATAAATCTGCTGGTTAATATTATAGTTACACAATTAAGCATACATTAGTCGAACTATTTTTTACTATCAGTTATATAGTTCTATCCATATATATGGTTTAGCCATAGAAAATAAATATTACCATAGAAAACGAACATTACAGAAATGACAAATGCTACAAAAAATTAATGTGGGGCTGGTGAGATTCGAACTCACGATCGACGGGTCTCTCCGAACAGCTGCAAAAACAGCATTCAGTTAATGAGCACATATCAGTGCTCCAACGGTTCCTCACAAACCAACCCCGTCGGGTTAGTCTCAGTAGACCCGTTGTTCATCATTTATCCGCTGGAGCCCATCGCCATGCCGGACTAGGCCACAGCCCCATAAATTCGAGCATTACCCCCAGAATACATCTTATCAAAGATATATTTAGCGGTACCATTGCCCCGATATTACATATTTTCGCTCGCAACCCGGTCCAAATCACCAAATTTGCACAACTCAGTACAGAGTTCCTCGATCTTTGAGCGTATCTCTTCCAAGGAATGACCGAACATGCTCGCCAGATAGATAGCTCCGCCTGCACCCACACCTTCTTTGACAAAACCAGCGTCATATTGCTGCAAACCCTTGAATGAAGATTTACCGAATTCTGGATCAACACCTTCAAAAATAGCACCTAACGCACCTGCAATTTCTGTGAAATTGGCAGACTCGTCCTGCACAACATAAGAAGTAGTAACAATTTTGATGTTACCTGTGGAATAACCCAGGTGTTTGATTACAGCAAATATAGAAGCCATCTGAGTGCCACCTGCAAGAATAACAGGAGTATCTCCAAGACCGGCGGCAATTCCTGCAACAGCAACCATCATTGGATCTCCAACAGATGCCACCGCCTTGAGAGGATCCCCTCTTAGAGAACCAAACGTAATAGAAGACGATTTTAAAGCATCATCTACAACCTGTTTTCTGAGACTCAGAGGGTTTGAACTGGAACTACTACTAACATTGCCATCATAACCCAATGACTGAAGCACTGCATTAGCAGTTGTAGTCCCTGCAGGAATACTCTCACCGATCACAATAAGATCATGGTTTTTTGCAAGTTTTTCGCCAAGTTTGAAAGCATTTTTGAATGCAGTTTCAACATTATGTACAGCAATAACTTTTCTGATATCATCGCCAGGCAATCCATCAATGTCAATAAGTGGCACCTGTTTTGCCGGAAGAACTTTTAAGCCTGCATTCACAAAAACATGTGGAATACCCGTAATCGATAGCGATGCACGAGTAATAAGTGCAGGAGTGGGCGTATCATATGGAGGTGTCATTGGCAAGATCGGAATATCAATGATAGTCCCCGTTTCAAGGATTTCCGCATCTCCTGCAGGCGTGTAATCTGTTAGTTTTGCAGTCTTGCCTGCAGCAGAGAGGCCTTCGATATAAGCAGTTTCTGTATTTGCAAGAACACATACGAACAACGGTTTTTCAGGTAACCGGACTTTTTCTGGTGCTAATGTATCCATACCAATCATCCAGATGTATTTTATAGGGAGTATATGTCAGTTTCCAGATAAGGTTCAGTAAGTCCTGGCAACATAAACCTGAGTATCTGCATCTTTACCACATACAGGACATTTACCTGAGCAACCTTCTGTTTGTTCAGTAAGTATACCAAGTATGCCTGCACCGATCTCTTCCTCTAGCTTCAGGCCACATTCCTTATTGCCACACCAGAGTACCTTTGCAATTCCCTCTGTGAGTTTTCCCTTAATTGCAGCAATGTCCTCACAATCGAAAATACGCTCCTGAACACTTGTCTTTGCCTTTTCATACAAATTCTCATGAATTTCATCAAACAGGCACAGAACTTCATCTGTGATATTGTCAAGAGATACCTGCAGCTTCTCGCCAGTATCACGACGTACAAGCATTGCAGCATTATTTTTAAGGTCCCTTGGACCAAGTTCCAGTCTCACAGGAACGCCACGCATTTCCCATTTATAATACTTAGCACCCGGGCGACTGTCACTGACATCCATCTTTACACGAATACCTGCAGCTTCAAGAGCACCCATTACTTCCTCACATGCTTCAAGGACACCTTCAGGCTTCTTGAAAACGATAGGAATTATTACAACCTGTACAGGAGCAACCGCAGGAGGAAGCACCAAACCTTTGTCGTCTCCGTGTATGGATATCATGGAAGCTATGGAACGTTCTGAGACACCATAACAGGTCTGATAAGCATAGACCTGTTCACCTTCTGCATCCTCATAGGTTATATCAAATGTTTTGGCAAAATTATCACCAAGATGATGAGCCGTGCCTACCTGTAAGGTCTTGCCATCGGGCATAAGGGCATCCGTGGCTATTGTATAGTCAGCCCCAGGGAACTTATCCCAATCCGGCCTTTTAGATGCAAGAACAGGAACTGCGAGTTGACGGTAGAACTCAGTATACAGCCTTATGGCCTCATCCACCTGCGCAGCTGCGTCATCCCAGCTTGCATGAACAGTATGTGCTTCCTTGAAGGAGGTGATCTCACGCAGCCTTATAAGAGGACGTGTGTGCTTAGTCTCATACCTGAATGTGTTAACTATCTGATATAGCTTAAGAGGCATGTCCGCATGGGACCTTATCCACAACTTATACATTGGATAGATAGCAGTCTCACTCGTAGGACGAAGTGCCAGTTTAACATCCAGCGGAGAAGTACCTCCGTGTGTTACCCAATAAACCTCCTCTTCAAACCCTTTTATGTGTTCGGCCTCTTTCATAAACTCATTTTCCGGAATGAGAAGCGGGAATAATGTTTCTTGATGATCCTTATCAAGCAACTTACGAATGATATCGTAAACATTTCTCCTGATGTTGAAACCAAAAGGGAACCATACATATAATCCTTTGACAGGATAACGTACGTCCATAATCTCACCTTTCAGTAGAATGTCATTATACCATTCACTGAAATTCTCTTTTGAAGGAAGCGCAGCCTCTTTTTCTTGCTCTGCCATGTGTTCACCTGTTTATACATGATTTTGGCTATATTAACAAGTACATTGCTTATAGGCATTTCCTTTCCGGAAGGGAAGAAGCCTCTACTTACTAAAAGAATAAAATTAATAAAAATTGAACAAAAATGCCAGATAATGCCTACAGATGGTCTTTTTTCATGCAAAGGAACCAGTCAATGCATCTCATATCATCACCTGGCCGGTCAGATATTTCCTTTGCATCAGTCCATGTAACAGGACAGGGCGCAATAACGTCATCTCCGGGTAACCAGCCTTCTGGAGTTGAAACATTTGCACTGTCCGATTTTTGTATGGCGATTAAGAGACGTTTTACCTCATCCATGCTCCTCCCATTTGAGAAAGGATAATAAAGCACAGCTCTTATTTTGCCCATGGGATCAATGATAAAAACAGCACGTATCGTTTCTGTAGTAAATTCCTCAATTGGCAAAACTCCCCCTGATCTTTCAAACTTCTCGAGAATCGCCTCGGGAGTATAATGAGCACTAGGATGGATCATGCCATATTTACGTGCAACCTCCATCCTCTGATCCTCGATAATCGGGAACATCACATCTATATTCTTGAGGCCTTTGTATTCGATCCTGTCTCGTATAGTCTCAAGCCATGCGATATGAGAGTAGACACTATCAACTGAAAGACCAATGAGTTCCGTATTAATCGACCTCAGTTCTTCCTGCATAGTGGCACATTTTATGAATTCCGTGGTGCAGACCGGAGTAAAATCAGAAGGATGGCTAAAAAAGATAATCCATTTCCCTTTATCTCACTTTCCGCACGTATCCCTTCAAACATAATATCTTTTGCATTCGTTTCCCATTAGATTTAAAATATCCCATAATTCATCAGTCATATTTGCCACTTTCCTCTCAACCACTTTATCAAGCCA
>JAVEPM010000236.1:0-3154 GCA_034008115.1 Methanolobus sp. | reverse complement strand
AAACATGACCGATGAACACAGAAGAAATGTCTAATTACATGAAAACAATCCCTTTTGAACCGCAAGGGAAACTCCCTGATAATCTTGAATGTTTACATTGTTCTAATGAGATTGTTGAGATTTCAGATAAACAAAAACAAGAGCTTGCAATATTACTTGCAAAACACGATGCCATTGCAGCCAAGTTAGATAAACTATCTAAGGATTGGTGTAGTAAATGGTTCCTTAAATGACCGCTAACGTGATGCAGATAGGCGATGTGGCGGATTTGGAACGCTAAACTATCTATAAACACTAAAATTGATTTGAAACCGAAACTTAATATTAACCGAGAACTCCGCCATATTGCCTATGTGCTGTTAGGTGCAGTGTTTCTCACAAATTTAAAAATATGAATTGGGCAGAACCAAAACCACCAACAGAAGGGATTAGTTATTATGACCATACCATTTGCGAAACTCCATTTGGTAAACTTAAAATCGAATGGAAAAGCTGGAAAGAAAGCGATAGTTATGATGTAATGCTAAATGATAGTGATTGGGTGGGTGCTGAATACGACCTTGAAAGTGCAAAAGAATTAGCAAGAAACTACCTTGTCAAAAAACATAAAGAA
Source organism: Methanolobus sp. (assembly GCA_034008115.1). GTDB lineage: Archaea > Halobacteriota > Methanosarcinia > Methanosarcinales > Methanosarcinaceae > Methanolobus. The sequence continues at coordinate 2,541 of JAVEPM010000236.1, read as the reverse complement.
CTTTCGGAATTGTTGGGTCTTTAGCATTGCACCTAACGGAATGGGTATATGTGGCGTACCCATGCACGAAATTTCAAATTAAACGATAACCTTAATAGGGTATGCCATATATACCTTGTTAGCAATCTGTAAAAATTATGATAGAAGCAGTAATTTTAAAATTTGAACAAATAGGATGGGAAGAGTTTAAGACAATTCCTTATACTAAAAGATTTATGGCAAGCGACAAAATGGGCGACATTTTAAAATGGGTTAAAAGTATAGACCCTAATAAAAGTATAGCAGATGTTTACTTTAACGACAGAGGTAAATAATTTTTATTGTTACTAACGGTTCTCGGCTATATTTAGTGTCGAATTAAATAGTACAAACTTTAAACTTAGATAAAATGAAATTAGAAAACGAAAAATTTAATGAGCCACAAAAACCGCAATTGAATATAGGTGCTGTAAGCGGTTCGTTGCCATCCTTAGATGACGCAGCAAAAGTAGCCGTCAGAATTTCAGAAGAAGCCATTAAACCACCGCTTGATGCAAAAGAACAAGCTATGTTTATCGCTGGATTTCAAGAATGTATAAAATGGCTGAATGTGGTTTTTAGCAATGACCGCTAACGGTTCTCGGCTATATTTAGTGTCGAATTAAATAGTACAAACTTTAAAATTAAGATAAAATGAGTAAAGAAAACGAAACCTTGAATGAAGCAGAAAACTCGGCATTGAATATAGCCGATGTTTGCCACAGTATTTTTAGGTTTACATTGCCACTTGAAATGATTTGGCAACCTAAAGAAGATATTACGACATACGAACTTGCGATGTGCTTACCTTACTTTTTAAGACAGCACGGAGTTATGCCTTATGAGGTTAACAAATCTACACCGCACTTAAGACACTTCAAGATTATTGACCACAATGTTAAATAGTATTGGTGCTAACGGATAACAGATAAAACACGTTTAATTATGAATACAGAAAGAATTAAAGAAATACAACAGGAAACAGCTTATCCAGAGAGCATAAGCGTACAACAGGCTTTATTAAAGGTATGGAATGAATGTGAACAGGAAAAGGCAGTAAAAAATAATGCCGTATTACCGCATGTTAGCATTTCGGTTTGCTCTCGATGCGGTGCAAAAACAGTTTCACACCCAAGTAATTTATGTTATGGATGTTGGATGCTTTGTGATTCATAAGCAAACTAAATGCTAACGCCCGTGTATGGCGCGTTTTAATGCGCTATACACACCGTTAGCACATTCAATTAAAGAAATTAATAATGGAAATTAACAAAAAAAGGAGGATTAAGATGATCAGAATTAAACATATCAACATCAACAATCCGGTGACTGGTGAGCTGCAAGAGCAGCTCTGCGGATCGGTCGGTTTCGCACGCGAAAATTTTGAAACAGAAATTGCTGAAGTCAAGGCAATGCTCACTGATCGCTATCCCGGCATGGAGGTAGAAATCGTAATGATAAACGAAAACACTGAAAGCAAATGAGCAAAGACATCAATAATTTAACAGATAGCATTCTTGCATTTTTCCCTAAATTCTTTGGAAACCCTCAAGAATGGGAGTATGGAAATGGTAAAAGTGCAGAAAAAGATATTAATAAAATCATTAAATTAGCAGAAAAGGTTAAAAAGGAAACAGAAAAACAAGATTTTATTTTACTTTTTGATTTCTTTATGTTTTTTCGCAACAAAGGAGAACAGTTCATAGGCATGAGTGTTGAGCAACTTGTACAAGAATTTTTAAAAAACAAATCAATTTAATTTAAACACAATGAAACTAAAAGAGATTATCGAAGAATTAGGAGCAGAGGTCGTACACGCTAAAGGGCTGCTTGATCGCGAAATGAAGAAATCCAAACGCCTTAAGACAATGACTTTCATAGCAACGACAGAACGAATTATTGAAGCGCTGACCCATGTCGCGGATGACCTCACGGAAGGTCAAATCGACCTTGTCGTAGATTGGATGAACGATCACGACCTAAGGTACACAGACATTCCGATGCGTTTTGTGCGTGACTTTACTTCTGAAACCGCCGTCCGCGACGAGATGGATGAAGACATGCGCGATGGGGGGATGCCGGTTGGAGAAATCGAGGGATGTCTAAATCATTGGTTCAACGAATATCAAATAACGAGGAGATGAATCTGATAGCAATAGCACAAGGGAAAGAGCTGATAAATTACTATCCGCACCACACCACCCCCAATCGGCTTGATACGATAGTAGATGTCGTGTGTAAAGTGTATAACGTGAAGCGGGAAAATCTGATAAGTAAATCAAGAAAACAACCCTGGGTGACAGCGAGGCATTTCGCTATGTATTTCGCCCTGAAATACGAAGTTACAACGCAAAGTCAAATAGGCTTGTTTTTTGGCAAACGGGATCATTCTACTGTTTGCTATGCGCGGAAAAAAGTAATTTCGTTGATGCAAATTTACCCGTACTTTCGCAATTTTCACGATAACGTAGAAAAGGAGCTGGAGAAATTAAGTGTTTTTAATCCATACAACAACTAACGGCT
>JAVEPM010000235.1:0-3169 GCA_034008115.1 Methanolobus sp. | reverse complement strand
TTATCCGCAACATATCCACGCCAATTCGAAATCTTAACCCCGTCTACGTTCTTCCAGATGTTACCGAATGGATTTTCTAACCCACGCCATACAATCGAATGTTTGCCGTCGTTTAATGCGTGTGAACCGCTTACTTTAACACTGTCAGTCATGCCTGTTTTCCATGCTCTGGAAGCCACGACATTACCGATTGCAATGTTAACTGCTGCACCGTCAAACGTGATTGTTGTTTCTCCTGCGTTAGGTGTATCAACTTGAATTTGTGTAACAATTCTATATTTTGCAATAGAGTCATTACTGTTTGACGTTCCAATAGATACTGTTTGACCTAATACAAAATTAGCGCCCGTTGCATTTGATACAACGATGAAGTTAACCGCAGTGCCTTCTGCAATCGCAGTATGTGACGCGCTATATGCCATTGACGTTGCACCCAAGAACACGCCTTGCGAATGTTTTGTCGCAAACTCAATCATGAACGGAATTTGAACTAAATCTACATATTCTGCTAAGTCAGTGATTTGATACTTAGAGTTTACACCTAACCCGTCCAACGCTCTTGCTGCGGTTCTAAAGTTATTTCTCGAATAACTAACTTTAGGGATTTGACCTGTGAGTGAACGTAATTTGTTGTTACCGTCTAAGAATGCTTCATAAGCACCTATGTATGTATAATCACGTTCGCTGCCGTCTTCACGCTTAAATGGTAACGGCAGTCTATAACCGTCATGCTTAAATTGGCTCATGAAGATGTAATGATAATCCGTTGTGCCTTCAGTCACCCATTCTTCTTTGATATAGAATTTAGGAACTTTCACGAAGGTGTTTGATACCGTATTACTTGACAAATCCGTTGCATCAATATCAACCACATCACGCTTAAATATTGGAATAAAGTCGAATGAGTTTGTAGCGTCAGCGTCATCAATGGCAACATTGGCAACTAATCCTGTTGCACTACCTAACTTAATTTCCCCCCAAAAGCGTGTTACACGTTCAAACTCACTTGCTGACTGTCCAACAACTTCACGAATGCCATATTCTTTATAATCTAAACCAATAACATCTATTTTGGATTCAATAACGTCGATACGATTATCAATTTCATCAATCGCACCCTTAACCGTAGTTGCTGTTAATCCACTCGTGGTATTGTTATATGCAATATCATGTGTGCCATTTTCAATGTTGGCAATATCACCCTCAACGGTATCTAATCGTCCATCTATTTCCGTAAATTCTTCATCAATATCAATACCACTTTGTGATTTGATTGCATAGCCTGAAGTTAAGTCTTCGTAAACACCATTGGGGACAAACGCACCCGCTGAATTATTTGAGGCTTCAAACAATTCGGAAAGTGTCATCTTCTTAGCCGTTCCACCTGCGTCCACATAAACAAATTCCGTGCCAACAACCGATTCACCCGTAAGTGTATCGTATGCGGTTAAAACTTTATCTACCTTACCCGCAAATGCTGTGACAATGTCCGTGCCTTCAGGATAATTTTCAAACAATGCTAAGATTTCACCTAATGTATTGACTAACACATCAACATCATCGGTATCTAAAAGTGCGTATAATTCGTTTAAGTAACCTTTGTCTGTTGGACTCATCAAACCGCTAACGCTTGTCGTTGCTAACCCAATGGCTGTTTTTAATTCATCTAATGTAATGCCATTATCAATCGCTACATTCGCAATCGTTGTAGTTTTATCAACTTTTAATGCTAATTTACTTGTAGCATCTACTTTAGTTTCATAAGTTGCAGGAACAGTAACATCTTCAAATGTTTCAAGGTCATCAACTCTATCCCTAACTAAATCAACATTACTAATCGTTTCATAAGTTGCAGGCACGGTTGTGCTTTGAAATGTTTCTAAATTGGTTGCACGTCCTTCAAGTGCTGTCGTGCGTAATTTGTGTGTTGCTGCATCTGTTTTGGTTTCATAGGTTGCAGGCACGGTTGTGTCCTTAAATATCTCAAGCACCGTTGCACGTCCCTCAAGCAAGTCTATGTCCTCTTCATTTACGGTTGCACGTCCTTCAAGTGTGTCAATATCTTCTTCAACTTCGTCAATATTAGCGTCAATTCTATCAATATCAATTTGTAGGTTATTTAAAATACCCATAATGACAGTAACGTTTTCAGCACTAACTGAAACGACATCATTTGGATTTGCACTACCCGCTTGAACTTGAATTTGAAATTGATTATATTGTTTACTTTCTAATGCTAAGGCTACATTGTCCATTAACGTCCAACCATACGTTCCATCTAATTCAACTTGATAAAATCCTCTTTGAACACTATTTAACGGACTAATAACGTAAGCAATACTATCGTCATCGTCTAATGCTTCAGTAGGTGGATATTCGCTATTTAATTCTGCAAATGTTGCAAATTGCCCAATGAAATTTGTGCCATAGGTTTGCTTGACTACAACATCATTAACTGTAAACCCATTCTTGTTGCTATTTTGTAAAACAACTCTTGGAACTCGAATTGCGTATTGTGCAAAACTTCTAATCTCACCGCCAACTTCGTGTTCTACTAAACCTTGATAACTCATATAAAACCAATGTGACGTGTATGCCGACTTGGTTTGTGGTGTGAAATTGATGAGTGTAGTTGAGTCATAGCCAACACCATCTTCAAGGTTCACTAATATCAAGTTGGCGTAATTATTTTGAGCATGAAATTGCGAAGTGCCACTTTGGTCTAAAATTTCACCCGTTGATGCAATCCATAACTCGGTAACATTTAATATAGGACTCGCCATAAAATTACCTTCTTTCCTTTCTTATTTTTTTACTTCTTGCTTTGTTTCTTTTGCTTCCTTTGCTTCTTTTTCTTCTTGTTTTTTAATTTCTTCAAATTCTTTAGTGCCTTCTAAAACCATAAAACCCGTTACTGTTCCTTTTAATTTCATAATTTTACCCTCTTATTGAATGGTTAGTGATATTGCAAAAGGATTGAAAACATATATTCCATTTTGTTCAAATAATTCTTGTGCGTTTAAGCCTATTCCAATACTATTTCCGGGTGTTCCTTTAGATTGAATTAAAACGTGGTCTAATGTCACGGGACTTCCACTACTTGCTGTTACATCAAAAATAAGTTGTGCATTGTTTGATATTGACGTTGTGGAAAGACTTAATGTGACAT
>JAVEPM010000234.1:0-3187 GCA_034008115.1 Methanolobus sp. | reverse complement strand
GGTGGATGGGATGCGTTCACGAAGAGTGGTAAGCTTGAGCCAGAAAGCACACACCCGCTTCTCTTCAACTCCTTCGCTCAATTTCAGGCATATTGGGCAGAGCAAGCTCTGGATATGGATGGTAAACAGAGTTTTTTGGGGATTATTTTAGATTCGTGAGATACGGTTCAAGGGGTTATGAAATGCACGATTACCATGCAGTAATGACAGTTCATAGCGTAAAAGAAATATATGAAAGAATAAAGTCACAACAGAATGAATTAGAAGGCAAAATCAAGTTAGAACAAAAGACGTTGAACAATAAAACCTTCACGTCTGGCGTCCTGATGATAATGATTACCCTGCTGTTTATCGCTGGAGTTAGTTTGGCGGCATTCGATAGACAAGGCATTGGACTATCGCTAATCGCTTCTGCATTTGCTGTAGAGATTTTGTTAATAATCAATGCGCTTATAGGTGACAAATGACTAACAAAACAAACAAAAAGGAGATATAAGATGAAAGAAAAAATTGAATGTCCATACTGTGGTAAAGACATAAATGTCGACATTGATGATTGGTATGACGAAAATGAGGTTTACGAGTGGCAGTGTGATGAATGTGGCAAGTATTGCATGGTTTGTGCTTCAGCATCATGGTCTTATTATGCCGAAAAGCTGGATTGCAAAAACGGGCTTGCGGAGCATAGGTATGGAGATGTCCCAATTCCATCAGGGCACACGATGAGGCGCTGCAAGGTCTGTGGCGAGTTCGAATAATGAATGAATTAAGGAAATCACAATGAAAGCGAAAATCAAAACGATGCAAGACTTGGCGGAGATATTTCCCGACATCTATCGGGAGCATAAACTACTCTGCCATGCCCAGAAAAAGGCAGGCTCAGTGGTGATAACCGTTATTGATGAGGACGGCGATAGCTTCCAGGTAACTGGCGGCACAATAGACAAGGCTTATGAAAACCTTGTGTATTGGGTGAAGAAGATAAACCATGCGGAAGATTAGACGATACGAGAACGATTCACGGTGAAGGGGAGGTTTAACTTGGACTTCAAGGTATTGCCACATGAATTAAAGCAAAAACAGTCTTTGCCATTGGAAATAAAAATAAGGATGACAAAGCTGAGAATACAAGAATGGTATGAGCATTGGGATGGTCAGGTTTACGTGTCTTTCTCTGGTGGCAAGGACTCAACTGTTTTGCTTCACATAGTTAGAGGTATGTATCCAGATGTAAAAGCCGTATTTTTTGATACTGGGCTTGAATATCCAGAGATAAGAGAATTTGTTAAGACCATTGATAATGTTGACTGGGTTAAACCAAAGATGTCCTTCCTTGATGTAATCAAGAAGTATGGGTATCCAGTTGTGAGCAAAGAGGTTTCGAGAAATATTCACGAAGCAAAAACAACAAAATCAGATTATCTCAGAAACAAAAGACTATATGGCGATAAAAATGGTAATGGCAAGATTGCTGAAAAATGGAAATTTTTGCTTAATGCTCCATTCAATGTAAGTAATTATTGCTGCAATGTCATGAAAAAATCACCAGCAAAAATATATGGCACCAAGCATAAGCTTAAGCCAATAGTCGGAACTATGGCACAGGATTCAAGAATGAGGTCGCTGTCATACATGAAAATGGGATGCAATGCGTTCGCTTCAAGCAACCCATTGTCAACGCCACTATCTTTTTGGCTTGAACAAGATATTTGGGAATATATTAAGCAATTCAATGTCCCTTATTCTAAAATATACGATATGGGCTATCAAAGAACTGGCTGTATGTGGTGTATGTTTGGTGTTCACATGGAGGAAGAGCCAAATAAGTTTCAACTAATGCAAGACACGCATCCACAAATATATGATTATTGTATAAATAAGCTTGGATGTGGAAAGGTAATGGATTACTGTGGAATAAAATACAAAAAGGAGGAAGAATGCGAAAGTTGAAACGATACGATGAGATGAAGTCCGAGATCGCCGCCATGCCAATCCGGCTATCCGCAAAAGACAAAAACTTGGTTGCGCTGTTTTGGCTGCTTGAGATCGTGCTAACTGCAATAGTGAGTATGGACGATGAGCATAAGCCGGAGCACAAAAAAGCGATGTATGAGCAGATCACCAGCGGACTGCTTGGCGATGTTCAAGAGATTGTTCGGCAAGTAAATGACCGATTCAACAATGAGATCAATAAGGTTTTTGGTCACGCCTTCCAAGACCAGCTTGCCGACACCTGTGTTGCGGTGGTGACGCTTTTCGAGACCATGCCACCGGAGGCAATAAAAAAGGTGATCCAGGCAGCCGGGATCTCGGATGAGATGATCGTTAAAAACTGGGACAAATAGAGTTAGTAAAAAAGTTTCATGCCGTAAGCCTTGACACCATAACGACTTACGGCATTGAGCTAAAAAAAAGACAAAAAAGTGAAAAAACTTCTTGACAAAATACCGGCATTGATTATCTTGTACATATATAGAGTGAGCCACCCCGAAAGGGAAAAATAATGGCAAGCTAAAAAAGGAGATACCATGAAATACCAAGTAACGTATGCCTGCGGACACGAAGGAAGAGTCGATCTCTTCGGAAAAAACAGCGAAAGAGAATACAAGCTTGAGCAGTTCGCTCGTGAAATTTGTCCGGAATGTGCCGCCGCACAAAGGGCAAAGAAAGAAGAAGCAAGCGGACTTCCTGAGCTCGAAGGAAGCGAAAAGCAGGTTGCGTGGGCCACCAAGATTCGCCAAAATCTAATCACCGAATTCGCCGGATGGCGAAAGAAAGACTATGAAGCATTCGAGGCTTTGAATGACAAAACAAAGGAACAAGTAAACGGATTGTTCGAGGCCGCGCTAAAACAAACCCAGGCAACATTCTGGATTAACAATCGCTCTGGCGTCTTCACGATGCTAGAAAATATGTAGGAGGATACAATGGAAAAGAGAAAAGACTATTATGTGGTTTGCTACAGTGATAATGGGTTCTTCGGAACGCCATATCACGTATATCTCACGGAATCCGTCCGTCGGGGCGCGCGTCGCCCTGACGCGGCGCTCACGGAAGAAGAATTTCTCGCCTTCGGTCGCGAATGCGAGGAGAAAGGGGAGACTATGGTGTCCAATATTGGAAGTCATATTGGAATCGAATATGAAAGTGCGGAGCAGATAGTGCGTAGGTTCCGGGGGCTGGAGGA
>JAVEPM010000233.1:0-3190 GCA_034008115.1 Methanolobus sp. | reverse complement strand
TTTTCCAACGCTAACTTTGCCGACACTAAAAAGCTAAATCTTTTTAAGACAAAGAAACGGAATGACTGAAATGAAAAATAATCTCAAACCATTGATAGACAAGAACACCCAGTTGGTAACACGGTATATAAAAAATTGGGCAGATAGTGAAGAATTTCAAGTGTGTAGCTCGCATTTAACTTTGTGCGGTTTGACAGTGAATCGCACCGTAATGCCCAACTTTTCATATACCCATCCGTTGGCAACAAGGCAAGAAAACGACAAATTGAAACATCATAGAAAATTCGTAACTTTGTAAAAAAATGAATAATGAGTAAATGGACTAATTTAAGTATAGAATACGCAAATCAAAGGTCATATCTTGATGACTTGTTTCAAGTATATCCTACAATCCCAGAGGGAATAAGAGAAATTAATGAAAAAGTTTGGGCTGATGTTGAAAAAGCATTTAAACGCAAAAACAACGGATTACTTATCAGAGAACTTTTAAAACTTGACTTGTTCCCGATAAAAGACAGTTATATTGCATATTTAAAAAGAGATAGTTCCTCAATTGACCGCAATCCTCGAACAATAAACAGAATATGCGGAAGAATTTACGAAATCGGACTTGATAAATTATATGAAAGGTGCAGTGAACCTAAAGAAACTAATCGTCAAATTGGGCCAATGTTTCGTGAATGGTTACGTAAAAAATCTTTAGGAATAACCCCAGTTGAGTTAAGTAAATTTCTTGCAAATAAAAAAGATGCAATTTTAGATGGGAGTGATAAGTCAATGATGGACTTTGCCAAAGAAGAATTTGGCTATAATCACAATAAAGGACTTGATTTTGTTGGTCGTTTCAATGGTAAATATGTAATAGGTGAAGCAAAATTTTTAACTGATTTTGGCGGTCATCAAAATGCTCAATTTAATGATGCAATAAGTACGGTTGAAGCGAAAAAAGTGAATGCAGTTAAAATTGCCATTTTAGATGGTGTGTTGTACATCAAAGGAAACAACAAGATGTACAAGTCCATTACCGAAACCTATAAGAATTACAACATCATGAGTTCATTGGTTTTACGTGAATTTTTATATCAAATTTAATATATTGTTATTATGAATTTTTGGACTGAGTTAAGTATAATATATGCAAATCAAAAATCATATTTAGACGATTTATTTCAAGTTTATCCAACTATTCCAAATGGCATAAGAGAAATAAACTCGACAATTTGGAGCGAAGTAGAAAATGCATTTCATGAGAAGAATAATATTAAACTCATAAAAAACTTGTTATTGCTTGAAAAATTTCCTTTTAAAGACAGTTATGTTAATTTTTTTAGATTAGACGAATCAAGTTTTCAGAGAAATCCACAAACTATTAACAGATTAGCAGGTATGGTTTATTCAATGGGCTTGGAAAAACTATTTGATGAATCTTCTGAGCCAAAAGAAACAAATACACAAATGGGGGGTAAGTTTAATAATTGGCTAAATAAAGGTGTTTTGGGTGTTCTTCCTGTAGAAGAGTCAGTGTTTTTATCTAATAATGAAAATGCAATATTAAAAGGTGGTGATAAAAAATTAACATCATTTTCACAGCAACATTTTTCATATACAAAAGATAAAGGTCTTGATTTTGTTGCACGTTTCAATGGGAAATATGTAATCGGTGAGGCGAAATTTATATCTGCTATTGGTGGAAATCAAGGCACTGCATTTACAGATGTTATTACTACGATTACTTCTGATGTACAGGGAGCAATTACCATAGGAATACTAGATGGCATACCTTGGCTAAAAGATAAGAGCCCATATTATTCTAAAATTACAACAGACTACAAAGAACAGAATATTATGAGCAGTTTGGTTTTGAGAGAATTTTTATATCAACTTTGAGATTATGAAAAAAAATATATTAATAAACGGAGATAATATTACTGGACTCAAATACCTTTTAAACGAAAAAAACTTAAAAGGCAAAATTGATTTGGTATATATCGACCCACCCTTTGCAACTGGTGGTAATTTTACAATTACTGACGGTAGAGCCACAACAATTAGTAATTCCAAAAACGGGAATATTGCATATACAGACACATTAAAGGGAAAGGATTTCATTGAGTTTTTGAGAGAGCGTTTGATTTTACTAAAAGAATTGTTGTCAGAACAAGGATCAATATACTTGCATATTGACTATAAAATTGGTCATTACGTTAAAGTTATGATGGACGAAGTTTTTGGCATAGAAAATTTTAAAAACGATATTACAAGGGTTAAATGTAACCCTAAAAACTTTGACAGAATTGGGTATGGAAATATGAAGGATTTAATTTTGTTCTACACAAAGACCACAACCCCAATTTGGAATGAGCCTAGAGAAAAATATACCGAAAAAGATTTTGAAAAATTATTTCCAAAAAAAGATAAACAAGGCAGAAGATATACAACTGTGCCAATTCATGCTCCAGGTGAAACGGAAAACGGAAAATCAAGTCAACCTTTTAAAGGAATATTACCTCCCAAAGGAAGGCATTGGAGAGTTGATGTTGAAACATTGGAACAATGGGACAAAGACGGATTAATAGAATGGTCATCAACTGGAAATCCTAGAAAAATTATTTTTGCTGACGAGCGAGAGGGTAAACGAGTGCAAGATATTTGGGAGTATAAAGACCCTCAATATCCAACTTATCCGACTGAAAAAAATCCAGACTTATTAGATTTAATAATTAAAACTTCTTCAAATAATGAGAGTATAGTTTTAGATTGTTTTTGCGGGTCAGGAACAACATTAAAATCAGCCCAAACAAATAATAGAAAATGGATTGGGATTGACCAATCTGAACATGCTATTAAAGCCACAAAAGAGAAACTTGAAACAGTTGAAGGAGACCTTTTTATTGCTAAACCTGATTACGAATTTATAGAATTGACTGACACGATGCCCAGTTGCCAACAAAGGCTAAATGCAAGCAGGCAGGAAGTGCTTAATTCGAGTGAAGTTAATCAAATTAACATTATTGCAAAATGACAGTTTTGGGTTTCAAATTGCCTGCCAGCATTTAGCCTCAGCCGTTACCAACAATCCCCCTTCGACTAAAATATCGATGAATATTTTCGCTAACGATAGAGTAAATTGAAGAAAAGTGAATGTAATTTGAAAATATTAAACAATTATAAATCAAATAATTAACTTTAC
>JAVEPM010000056.1:0-21445 GCA_034008115.1 Methanolobus sp. | reverse complement strand
TCTGGCAAGGTTAAGAAGAAAGACAAAGTGCTATTCCAAAAGTCTTGAAATGTTAAAATATTATGTTCTTCTCTTAATGAAGTACAGGAATAAAGAGATCGATATGTTTAATTAACAATGCCAAAAAAGTAGTTCCATCAACAGCTAATTTTGTCGATGATGATGGATTATGGTTGTGGGTAAGTTTTGCACCTCAATTCAGACTGATAATCGATTTCACGATCGGACCAAGAAAACAATATGTAGCTAATAGATTAGTTGAACTTACCGATAAATGCCTTTCAGGATTGAAACCACTTTTTGTTTCAGATGGATTAAGATTCTATTCTGAAGCACTTTTACAAAAATACGGTAAATGGGTGGGGTTTCCAAGAACGGGAAAAAGAGGAAGACCTAAAAGCCCAAAGCTTGAAACAAGAAAACAGACATGCACATATTGCTCGAAAATCAACACCTTGCAGCAGTGGTCTTCGAAATATGCAACGTCTTAATCAGTTGTCACAGTCAAAACATATCATTTGTTTCATCCATTGAAGTTATTACCAATAGTGAGATGATTGTGTGATGAAGGAAAGAGCAAAACTCATAATATCGGCAGGAATTGTTATCCTTGCAGGGATCATTGCCGTAAGTATACTATTACAGGAAGCACCTGTAGTTATACAAATAGAAGGTGAATCTTTCAAAATAATTGAGATTCCCTATTCCTATACCACGGGAGAGGCATACTTGCTGCTCACATGTGGTTTTTTCTCCGGACTGGTACTTCATCAGATAGTTGCTTATCTGAATATACATCCATTTGCTAGTGAAAAATGTCAACCTGGTGAAGAAGAGACACTAGTTTCTTCGAGAACAGCTGTTTACAGCAAAACTGCAACCAAATCATCTTCAACTTCTCCCGATGTGCAAAAGATACTTCTTATGGCTCTTGTGGGGGACGAAAAGAAAATGGTTCAAACCATTGTTCAAAATGGCGGACAGATACTTCAGAACGAACTTGTGAACAGACTTGACTTCTCGAAAGCCAAAACATCACGCATCTTGTCTAATCTGGAGAAGAAACGAATCATCAGCAAACAAAAGTACGGTCTGACAAATTGCGTTTCACTGACGGAAGAGATCAGGGGGTGAGAACGAATGAGAAAAGAATTACTATTGATCCTGTTAGGCATTATTCTTGTTTCTGCTACTGTCTGGTGGCATTACGACAGCAGTATCGATATTAGTATTACTGAGATAAGCGCCCCCCGGACTCTGGGGGTTGATACTATCAGAACCGATAGCATGAACGAGATAGAGATTGTCATACAGAACAATGAAACAAAGCCGGTTGAAATAAAGCTTGAAACTGAAAATGCTTTTGTTGATGCGAACGGAAAAAGCGTTGACACATTTATTGTATTTGGCTATGATGGGAGCAAATACAGCAGTTATACATCAACACGGGACAAGATTACTCTCAAACCAGGAGAGAATAAAGTAACTCTGTTGCTTGGATATAAGGTAACTGGGGAACAGAACGTCCAGATCAAAGTGATGAACAACGAAGCAGTTCTTGATGAAGAATCCTTTACTGTTAATGTTATGCCACCTGAACTTTCTGTGGAGTTAAGTTATGATATGATAACTGAGGGAGAACTGGAAATTTACGATATTAACGCTTACATTTTGAATGGAGGTCTTGGACGCGCTGAGAATGTAGAGACTAAGCTGAGTATAATTGATCCTGAAACAAATGATGTGAGAGCTTCAGTGGTAAAAGATATTGTTGTTCCGGCCTATTCCAAAAGTCCTTTCAGTACATGGCAGAGCTCACCTGAAGGAGTAATTGAATTAAGTTCAGGGGAGAATTCAGATGATAAATACATGCCTGCCAAAGCAGTGGTCAAAGGAAAGAAAGGAGAACAATACATAGTAAAACTTACTGTTACCTGGCGTGATCAGGTAGTTGAAGATCAGATAATAATACCTAGAAATAATTCTGAATCAGGGGATGAAATATGAAAAGAGCACATGAGTCAGTACTAAGAAATGTTGCAATATTACTACTGGCAACATTATTTGTTTCATTTGGACTTGTTTCAGGAGTCTGTGCTTCCGGTGAATCGGTTCAAATGGATGAAGACAACATTCAGATAAGCGAAGATTCCAGCATTCTATCATCCATTATGAGATATTTTGGACTCTTGGTCTATGATGATCAGGATAAGAATGTTACCCGTTGGATCGAGATTCTTGTAAATAGATCGGAGATTGAAGAAAATCGATCCTATGCTACATACATGTTGGGAGATTCAGGAGATAGCAGAGCTGCGAAACCATTTTTGATAATAATAGAAGATACTGAGGAATCAGATTCTCTGCGTCAGTCAGTTACCGGAAATCTTGGGAAGGTAGGAAACAAAAAGCATACTGATATATTGATAGAAATGCTGGATGATAATCTTTTAGATATATCTTCAGCTGTTTCTTTAGGCTATCTGGGGGATAAAAAAGCAGTAGAACCGCTTATGAATATACTCGCAAATGAAAGCATGTCAGAAAATATGAGACAGGCTGCAGCAAGATCCCTTGGACAGATAGGGGATAAAAGAGCAGTTAAATTGCTTATTGAATGCCTGGAGGATGAATCTCAGTATATACAGAGCGAAGCTGCCTGGGCTCTTGGAGAAACAGGAGACGAAAGAGCGATTGAACCTTTAGCTGACCTGCTGGATAAGGAATATGAATTTGCAGTTACAAATTCAGCCGAAGCTTTAAACAAATTAGGAGCACCTGTAGAGGACATGCTTATCGAAAATCTTGATCATCAGGACATAAATGTTAGGAAAAACTCGATCTATGCACTTAGTTCGATTGGAGAACAAAGTTCTTATAGTGTATTTCTGAAAATTGCAGAAGACAGGACAGAATACGAAGAAGTACGAAGAGCTGCTATCTCAGCTCTTGGAAGATCAGATGACGATGATCTAATCGAACCGCTTACTGATATTCTGAAAAATGAAAATGAAAAAAGGAATGTAAGAGCCATAGTTCCAAGGACTTTAATTGATATAGATGAGGAAAAGGCTATCAAGATACTAATCAAAGACATCAAAATCAAGGATACGGAGGTCCGGGCAAGTATCGTATCCTCATTTAGAAAATTAGAGGGTGATAAGGAAAAAATACCGATGGTTATCGAACCAGTTGCATACCTTTTACTGAACGATGCGCAATGGCCTGTAAGGAAACAAGCTGCAATAGTTATGGCAGATATAGCCGGAGAAAATGCTTCGGGTCATCTATCGCTGGCATTGAATGATGAAAATCCAGAGGTCAGGTCTATTGCTGCAATGCATCTTGCCTACATGGCTGATGAAAATTCAACAGAGCATCTTATAAATGCTCTTGAGAATGAAACAAACAAGTATACACGTGGTTATATGACACGAGCACTTGCCCGGACAAATGACAGTAACGCAGTACCAATACTTGTGCAGCTAATGCAGGATAGGGAAGAATACCTGAATGTAAGAATTACAGCAGCAGAAGGACTTGGTGTACATAAAGATGACAATGTAACCAAAGCCCTGATAGAGGTATTAGAAAGCAAGGACGATTCACCAGACCTGAGAAGAACTGCTGTTATATCTCTTGGAAATATCAATAATCCTGCAGCGGTCAATATCCTCAGCAGAGTTGAAGCAGATAGAGACGAACATCCAAGAATCAGGAAAAGTGTCCGACATGCACTTGAGAATATACAGGAGGTAGAAGTCTCCTGAACCTTTACTTTTTTATTTGTTAACTTGCTTAAAAAGCATCATCCTGAGAGTAACTTCTTCCCAGCTTCAGGGCCAATTCTGCTTTTTTGAGTTCCTGTCCCAGGTAAGCTGCATGTTCCATTCTTGAAACAAGTTCCATCTTAAGAATCGTGTCCATGACATCTCTTGCTTTTTGGCCTACAATGGATGTACTAGCATGTTCAGCAAGGATACAACCTTCTTTTTTCCCATGGATATCTGGAATTATGCTTATCATGATACTGCCTTTTGGGTCAAGAGTCCACATCTTGTTCTTTTCTGCCCTAACGAACTTGCTTGGGAGAACAGAATCTGTACGTCTTCTTTTCTCTTTTATTTCAATGAGGTCAATGCCAAGGTCCTTTGGAGAACTCTGACGTTCCTTTGAGAGCATCATCATCTGGGAAGCTTTCTTCAGTTCTGTGATAGAGCCCTGGGTCTTGTTGCTGTACTCAGGAGTAAAGAGGATGCTTGCACCCAGATCTGCAGCTAAACCACATAATGTCGCATTGACACCTGTTGAGTCCGCATCAATAAGTTCTGTTACGTTGCCAACACCAAAGAAGACAGGAGTATCAGGTTTTTGTTTATGGAAATCCATATACCTGACAATAGAACTTCCAATTCCGTGGCCTATAGGATCAAGGACCGGATCAGCAATGATATTGTGTATGCCTATAAAACGCGCTAAATCCATGTTCCTGGCAAGGCTCTCAAAGCCCTCTCCAGGGTCAGGTATGATAACAGCAGGTACACCTGTCATAGCAATATCAGCAGCAATTTCATCAATATTACTGCTGTCAAGACTAAGCACAAGATCAATACCACAATGCAGGGCTTCCCTGATAAGTATCGGATCAAGAGTATCAATACTCAGAGGCAAACTGGTATTTTTCCTGGCGATTCCGATCGCACGTCTTATGTCCTCACAACTTGTATGCAGAGAAGCCCCAAGATCTATTATATCAGCACCTTTCATCTCAAAACTACTTACTTTCAAGGCAAGAAGCTCAGAATCCAGGCCTGTGGCATCAACCACCTCAGCCATTACCTTCATACGGGAATTGCCACCAATCTTCAAATTACCGAGCATCAGAGGGACAGATGCAGCATTTTCGAGTTTTTGCACGTTCTCAAGAGCCATCTGTCGCCTGACATCTGCGAGCAGTTCACAGGCAGGCAGCTCCCTGGAAAATTCCATGCTTTCTGCAAATGGAAGTACAAAACCCAGATCATAAGCATGTTTGGGACCAAGACGTATCTTACATCCAAGTTCATCTTCAGCTTTTGCAAAATTACCAGACACAAGGCCCGGAAGGAAAATAAGATCATAATCAAAATCTTGAACATGTTCTGCTACTGCTGCAAGCAGTTTACGGGGGGTAATGAATGCGGCTACTTTTGTATCTGCAACAAGTACATCAGCAAGGTCACCCACGGCCTTGTTTACGGTCTGCTCAGCAAGTCTGCCTGTAGTTATCAGTATTTTCATGAATTGAAATAGTAATGAAAGTAAAAAAGAATAACTGCCAGAAAGGCAGCCCGGCATATACCGGACAATTAATTAGGATTTAGTGGATTATGTCTATTATTGAACCACCATTGGCACCGGCGTGCATTGGTTCAACAACCGGACGGCTTACCCTGTTAACGGATGTACCTGCGCGCCTGTATGAACGTGGTGCTTCGGATGCACGGTTGGAAGCCGGCACACTCTCACTGGCAATATTACACTGTGGATGGCCAAGTATCTGTGCTGACTGAACACCTGTCATGATAGCCATTACACGCACCTTACCTTCATAATCATTGCAAATACGTGCGCCCCATATGACATTTGCGCTGGGTGAAAGCTCGTATGTAAGTGATGCGGCAATATCTTCAGCTTCCTTGAGACTCAGGTCTGGTCCACCTGTGATGTGTACAAGACTACCTGTTGCGCCTCTGTAATCAACGTCAAGAAGTGGATGATTGAGGGCTGCACGAACGACATCGTCACTCTTATCCTGGTTCTTGCTCTCACCTACAAGCATTACAGCAACGCCACCACAGCTCATGATAGCCCTGATGTCAGCATAGTCGATGTTTATAAGAGAAGGTTGTGTTATCGTCTCAGTAATACCTTTTACAGTCTCTGAAATGATCTGGTCCATAACTGAGAATGCCTGGTCTATTGGAAGGTTTGGTACATACTCAAGGAGTCTGTTGTTATCAAGTACAATAACAGTGTCTGCAGCACGGCGGAAGTCTTCAAGGCCTTCTTCTGCCTTGACCGCTCTTGCCCTCTCAACCCTGAAAGGACTGGATACCATACCTACAACAATTGCGCCCTGCTCCTTTGCTACCTCAGCAACTACAGGAGCGACACCAGTACCGGTTCCTCCTCCCATACCAGCTGTTATAAAAACAAGATCTGCATTCTTGAAGATATCTTCAAGGGTGCCGCGTGCAAGTTCTGCTGCCTTGGTACCAATTTCCGGATAACCACCTGCACCAAGACCACGGGTGAGCGTTTTGCCCACAAGGATCTTCTTGTCAGCACGGATAAGGTCAAGGTGTTGCTTGTCAGTGTTTATTGCAACTGTTTCTGCACCTTCGATACCCATGTTGTAAAGTCTGTTGATAGTGTTATTACCTGCACCACCACACCCAACGATCATAATCCTGGGCTGGCCAAGGATATCACTGAACTGGTCGTTAACTGCGATCGACTGGCGATACTCTTTCTCTTTCTCTGTGTGTTTTAATGCTTCCTGAACTATTGATTGCACATTCATCCCCTCACGGATATGTTACATTTCGGTATAATATTATGGTTTTTCAGTTGTTGCTCGAATCTTACTGAAACAATTCGTCAACGTTTATCGACGTTTTGGAATTCTGTAATTGCTGTATTTCCCTTATTGTTTTTATACTTATCCTTTTATGCAAGTAAATAACTGATAACCAACGACAGTTTTGAAGCCTGTCAAACGTTTCATATATCATTCTCACATTAAGCCCTTGTGAAAGGGACGGAAAGCAGACAAACGTCAAGTAGTACATTTGAGAAATGATATATATAAATATAACCCATTATTTTATTATATTTATATAGTATATACAAATAGATGGTTCACTGATTTATCAGATCTAACTTGAAAAAGTATATATTATCTTGCAAGGTATAAAGTGACAAACATATATACCTACAAAAAGAATTAGAAGCATATTTGAATAACACTAATGCCGGAGAGTTTTTTTGGACGGAACAAACATTGCATTCACAATCTTTTTTCTTTACTGGATAGCCGTAATAATACTTGACAGAAAAGGAATATTGAATAAATATAACATCAGCGCTTATGGACCTGTCCTTATGATAAGGACAACACATGGATTGAAACTTCTGGACAAACTTGCAGTTCCAAAGAAGGCATGGAGAATCTTTGCAGATATAGGTATCAGACTGATGTTCGTTGGAATGATAGCAATGTTTCTTGTTATCATATTGTCCGATATTGCAATGATAGCTTCCATTGGAAGTAATTCAATGCCTGAGCCAGGTCAATTCAACGAAGCAAGGAACGTTTTCCTTATACCCGGCGTCAACGAGTTCATACCACTTACATGGGGCATAATTGCACTTGTTGTTACTCTTATAGTACATGAGTTCTCACATGCCATACTCGGTCGTGTTGAGGATATAAAAGTCAAATCCATGGGAATCCTGTTTGCAGTCGTTCCTATTGGGGGTTTTGCCGAGCTGGATGAAGAGGAACTTTTCGGCAAAAGGGAAGAAGAATACAGTGAGGAAGATGACCCATACGGAGACCGCAGGCTTGGAATAAACATAAACAACAGTGAAGAGAAGAAAGTTGCAAGTAAAGTCGTAAATAAGGATGAAAAAGTTGCAAGTCGCAAACAAAGAGCACGTATTCTTTCAGCTGGGGTTATGGCAAACTTTGTTGTAGCACTTCTGGCATTTTCCCTCCTTTTTGGCCCGGTACTTGGATCATTTTCTCCATTAGGGGATACAATGGTCGTTAGTGTTCAGGAAGAAAGTCCTGCCTATGCAGCAGGCATTCGGGAGAACATGGTCATAACGCAGATAGATGACACTCAAATAAGCAATGCCACCGATATGCTACAGTATCTTGATGGACTTGAAACGGGAACAAAGGTCACAGTCTATGCGGCATCCGACCGGGAGATATCCAGTTATGGAGCCGAAGTCATATACACAGACATTGAACCGGCAGGCATACAGATACAGAGCATAGTCGACGATTCACCTGCTTTAGCAGCAGGAATTGAAGCAGGTACAAGCATTATATACATAGATGACAGCCCAATACGCTCATACACTGATTTCAGTAACATAATGAGTAACAGTGAACCAGGACAGGAGATCATTGTCGAACTTGGGACAGAAGATATGGAGGGGACAACAAAGTATAATGTTACCCTGGCAGAACACCCTGATGTTGAGAACAAAGGCTTTTTGGGTGTCGTTACAAGTGCAGATGGTCAGATTGAAACATCCCTTGGGATCGTTGTGGGAGAATTCCCAGCCACTGCTTACCTTGATCTCTTTAAGAGCATACCTCAAATGTTAACCGGAGTTACAGGATGGGTAATACTTCTGGGACTGCCCATCCTTGGTTTCGCAGGAGAAGGATTCCCGGGTTTTAGTGGAACACTGGCACAGTTCTACGAGCCTATGGGCTGGGCTGAGCCTTTTGGAATAGGCGTATTCTGGCTTGCAAATGCCCTGCTGTGGATTGGGTGGCTGAATTTCTATGTAGGGCTTTTCAACTGCCTACCTGCCGTACCTCTTGATGGTGGACACGTATTCAGGGACTACATGAACGCATTTGTGTTTAACATAACAGGCAATGAAGAAAAGGCAGAGCATGTATCTGCAATGATAGCTGCAACCTTCTCAATGCTGGTACTTCTCTCATTCCTGTTCATGATATTTGGACCGTATATCATACATGGATTCTGATCACATCAGGTAACTCTATGAAAATAAGCTAAAATGTAAAAGTGAGCTAAATGAAAAGAAGGCAGCTCTGGCACAAAAATCTGCTTACAAAAGTAATTGGTGCAGTGGCAGTCATAGTTATCTATATATTTCTTTTCATTGAGCTTATGGCTTATGAAGGACAATCGGACCATACAAACCTTTATGATGCTATCTACTGGGTAGTCACCACCATCACAACTGTGGGCTACGGAGATATTGTAGTATCCTCACCCATTGGAAAGATATTTTCGGCCTTTGTCCAGCTATCGGGAATACCTCTTGTTTTCGGAATACTGTTTACTCTTGTAATAATACCCTGGATGGAAAAGATGGTCCATCCCAATATTCCGTCAAAAGCTCCAAAAAAACTTAAAGAACACATTATCATATGTGGTTATAACAGACTTGTGGAAACACTTATAGAGGAATGAATGATGATACAGATGTCATGTTCACAACGCTTATCATACGTGGCCTTAATCCAAAATCGACCATATTAGCACGTGCTAATTCCTACAAATCAATCGATAAGATATACAAGGCAGGTGCAGATTATGTAGCTGCATTACCCATAGTTGCCGGCCAGATGCTTGCAAAAATGACTTCACGTTGTGTTGATGTTTCGTGTAAGAAGATGGATGAGGACATCATGCTTTATGAAGGAATCGATATTGAGAAACACACCGTTTCAAGTGGCAGTGAACTTGTGAATAAAACGATTGCTGATACCCAAATGAGGAAGAAGATTGGCTGCACGGTCATAGGGATTGATAGGGATGGGAAAATAATCACTGACATACTGCCATCTACAAAAATAATGAACAACGACATTATTGCAGTTGTAGGTGGGAAAGAAGAAATTTTAAAATTTAAAGAAGAGTATGTAAAATGAAGTGCATGATCATTATCTGAAAGGATTGTTGAAAAATGGAAACTATAGTTCTTGCACTCGTCGTTTTTTGTGCATCTTCACTTTTCTCAATGATCGGACTTGGCGGAGCTATTTTCTATGTGCCTTTCTTTTACTGGATAAGTGGAGATTTTATTTCATCTGTCACCATTGCACTGCTTCTTAATACGATCACCTCAGGTTCTGCAGCCATCACATACATTAGAAAACAGATGGTTGATTTCAAAATAACAACACCTTTCATAGTTGCAACAATGATCGGAGCACAGATGGGAGCATATTTCACACAATTAGTACCTGTTGATCTACTGCTTTTTATGTTTGCACTACTTATGCTAATTGTTGGAGAAGAGATGATATTTTCCAGAATTCAAAACTTATATCGTGGAAAAGAGATCGGTGGAGAGAAAATATATGTGCTAATAGGCATCTGCGGATTGCTTATAGGAATCACATCAGGTATGCTCGGAATTGGTGGTGGCACATTTATCGTACCCTTACTACTGATATTGGGATTTACTATTAAACAAGCTGCAGCAAGTTCCGGATTTATAGTACTTTTTACTTCCCTGTCAGCATTCATGGCGCATCTGTCTTCCTGGAACCCTGACCCATCTATGGTGGCGCCTGTGGTGGTAGCATCATTTTTGGGAGCACAGTTAGGCTCTCACCTGATGCACGGTAAGATCAAAGCAGAAACGCTTCAAAAGGCATTTGGAGTCGTGCTCCTGATAATAGCACTGAGAATTATATCAGGATTTATATTATAGAAAACTTTAATACAGGCTACAGCAATCAGTAGTTGCTCTGCGGGCCCGTAGGGTAGCCAGGATATCCTGATGGGCTTCGATGTGACAAAAAATGTCCGAAGATACCCATCGACTCGCGTTCGAATCGCGGCGGGCCCGTTTTTTATATTTTTCATGTTTTTTATATCCCAAATTTGACATCTTATAATGCAAGGGTATTGTCTCTATTTTGCTGTAACTTTATCCTGTACCCTTCTAAGCTTAGAGAATTACGATAAACCTTTCCAACATGATTATTAAAAAAGAGTTTTTGAAGCTAATTAGGCAAAATCTAAAAAAAATAAATATTTAATCACAACTTTCTTATACTGCTTCTCTCATAATACATAGTGTAACATCTTAAAGATGTTAGTGGGGGGTTCAGCCAATTTTGACGTAATAGCTGGAACCCGGGGCCAGGGTTAGGTTTACAGTATATAAATCTAGATTTGTCTCTGTAGTATCACGGACTATATGACTATATCATGTCCGGAGGTTGAAATGGCTTTAATTGGTGAATTCGTGTCGAAAGTTAAGAAGAAGATGCCTTTAGAGGCTCTTCTTTTCTTTATGCATCATATCTGGATTTCCGTTATAGGTTTGACTATGATTGTCGTGATTGGAACAGGAATCCAGTACGGCTTGCATACATATATATTGGTAATGACGCTAGGGTTATTTGTTCTGTTTTTTGTGCCGATTACCGCCATCGTGCAGAATATTCTAAAAAACATGAAGGATGCTAGGAGAGTTTGGTGCTGTATACCTTTGCTAATTGTTGGTATAATTCAGACTATGGCGATCATAATTGGACATGCTAAAGTCATGGTCTATGAAACTCATCCTGATTCCTTGATATATGCCTTGATGTTCCCAATCCAGAGATTTGCACAAATTGCAATTGATCCTATGATTGAGTATGTTTTCTATATGGGCTTCCCGTATAATCAGCTGCCTCAGATTATATTCTCTATTGTCTTTCTTCCGCTCAGTCTGTTTATTTACTTACTACCTTCCATAGACTATGATAGGATGAAGATCACAAAAGAGATGAAATTAATTGCCGTATTACCATTATTTTGTATTGTTATTCCAGTAATTATACAGACAATTAAGATGAGTTTAGGATTAATCGATGAAATTATGATTAAATATTTCTGGTTTGAGATAACCTCAAATATTCTCCGAATGACCTTCCTATTAATGCCTATCCTCGGTATCTTATACATTACACATTATAGAAGATTTCGATTAACTTCGTTTTGAGCGCATAATCTCTTTAATTCAAAGTCTATCCTCTTTTTTGATTCAGATTTTTTCTATTTTTTACATGTACCTTCTCCACAGTGGTAACAAGAATCTTTCCTGTTTTGCAAAGTGCTGAAAATATTTCTGTTTAAAATTCGTAGAGATCAATCTATCAGATCAATCTCAAATCCTACAATAGGTTGTCCAAGGCCAAAATTGACTATTATCTGTGGAAACAGTTCTCCCATGACACCTATCTTCTTTCCGTTAACGATAATATCAGCCCTTCTGACTTCCATAAAAGCAGGGTCATCTGATTCAGTAATTTCATATTCCACAAGACATTCACGCATCAGGGCATCCACAAGCTTTCTTATTTCCGTGAAATTTGCCTGTGGACTAATGGAAACAGCTGCAAGATGCAGACCATTATTACTATTGGTCACAACATCACCAGCTTCAAAAATGCGTTGTGGCAGTTCTCTGTGCTGGTTCATGGAAAGAATTTCGATCAAATTTGGTAATATAGTCGTCCTGACTATTGTCTGGTCCTCGCTTATTGGATGGAGAAGGTATGTAACATCATCTGTGTTTTGGATTGTATTTTAATATTCTATAACAATATAAAAAAATATAAATACAAGTTGAGGTATAAATTTATGTAAGCAATATGCATAGAAACTAGGAGCACTGGCAAAGCGCTAATTATGAAAATGGAGTGTGTAGGGAATGTCATTATTCCAGTATGAACACCGAGATTGTAGTGTTTTAATAGCAGAAGATAACATAATAAATATGATTGTGGCGGTTAATATTATTTCGAAAATATTGCCTAATTCTAATATTACCGAAGTAATTGATGGAAAACAAGTAGTCAAAGCATTTAGAGAGAATAAACCGGATATAATATTCATGGATATTCAAATGCCCGAAGTTAATGGTTATGATGCATCCAGAATTATTCGGGAGTTTGAAGAAGAAATAGGAGGTCACGTACCAATTATAGCTCTTACCGCAGGGACGATAAAAGGAGAAAGTGAACGTTGTCATGATGCAGGAATGGATGATTATACCACAAAACCAGTTATAGAAGAAACTATCTATCATTTGTTGCAGAAATGGTTGCCTAGATGGAGGAGGTCTTTTTGCTCATTTACTGAAAAAAAAGAGATTAAGGATGTTCATTTTGATAGAGAGACCTTGTTAAGTAATGTGAATGGAAATGAGGAGATGGTAGATAGGCTTGCAGATATGGCGATAAAATCGTTATCCATTCTGCTTGAGGAAATTAATGTTTCTTTTTGTGAAAACAATATTGAACAGATGAAGGCAAATATTCATAAGATGAAAGGAGCATCTTTTAATATTAGATTTATTGTTCTGGGAAATCTTGTATTAGAGTTGGAAGAAGGGATTAACTCAGGCAGTGAGGAATGTTTTTGTTTGCTAGAAAAGATGGGAGAAGAGATCCACCATCTTGACAAAAAACAAATGATAAAAAGCAAATTATGATGCTTCTGCAAAATGCTTAAAATTATTCTTTTTAAAATTCGTAGAGATCAATCCATCAGATCGATCTCAAATCCTACAATAGGTTGTCCAAGGCCAAAGTTGACTATTACCTGTGGGAACAGTTCTCCCATAACACCTATCTTCTTTCCGTTAACGATAATATCGGCCCTTCTGCCATCCATGAAAGCAGGGTCATCTGATTCAGTGATTTCATATTCCACAAGACGCTCACGCATCAGGGCATCCACAAGCTCTCTTATTTCCGTGAAATTTGCCTGTGGATTAATGGAAACAGCTGCAAGATGCAGACCATTATTAGCATTGATCACAACATCACCAGCTTCAAAAATGCGTTGTGGCAGTTCCCTGTGCTGGTTCATGGAAAGAATTTCGATCAGATTTGGCAATATAGTCGTTCTGAGCATTGTCTGGTCCTCACTTATTGGATGGAGAACATATGTAACATCATCTGTCTTTTCCCTGCACATCCATTCAAAGTGAACCTTCTCACTTGTAAGAGTGAACGGCATTACCTGTAAATACCCAAGCCCTGTCATTATTTCGCGCATATCGGAACTTATGTCAGATATACTGTGAGATTTGCCCACTGTGGCATTCATTGGAAATACTGCAGGTATCTTCTCAAAACCATATCCTACTGCTATATCCTCAATGATGTCAGAATTATCCAGAATATCAGCACGGTAACGGGGAATCATGACTTCGATCCGGTCATTTTCAAGTTCCTTTGCAGCAAAACCCATTCTTTTAAGCTGTTTTATGATCTCAGCAACAGAAAGTTCCATACCAATGAGCCCGTTTATCTCTGATATGGACAATACTTTTATCGTTGGACTAAGGTCCAGTGGAATGGATTCTGTGCCATCGGCATTTATCACTTTCACGTACTCGATCTGGCCACCACGCTCTGCAAGTGCAGTTGTCACAATATTAAGTGCGGTATAAACCTCGTTGCTCAAACCGGTAACATCGACCAGAAGATCTGTGGTCTTTTCAGTGACCATTGTAAGGGTACCGTTAATTATAGGCGGGAATGAAAGAACATTGTCATTAGCATCAAGTATCAGAGGATACTTATCAAAATCATCAAGTATATGCGCAAAACGTGTGCCTTTTGGATGCTTCTCAAGTATTTCCTTCATTGACATTGGTTCTGTGAAGTCAAGAGGAATAAAGCTGAAATCCGGATCTACTGCAATGTAGCGGAAAGGGGCCTGAACCCTTGAAAGGTCATGAACACCGATGGACACTTTGTTACGGTCCCTTCCAAGTCCCCAGTGAAGGGACTCCTGAAGATCCATAAGGGTCTTTATGGCACTGGAACTGAACTTGACACCTCTGACAATAGCACAGCCAAATATAGGGCGCACAGAATCAATATCCTTGTCCTTTGTGATCTCAACAGTGTATGGCTTTACCTCATAATCACAAAAACCGGTTTCAATATCCAGAAAACTGCGCATTGCGCGCGCAACACCTTCAACACTATAAAGGTCCGGACGGTCAGGGAAGAACTCAATGTCTATAGACTTTTCTTCTATGCGCTCAATATCTGCACCAATCATTGGCACGCGCTTAATTATAGTATCCTTGTCTGTTCCTGTTAATTCTTCAAGGTCATTATATGGTAAGGTTATAATCGGCATCGGTTTTTCCTTCCCTGGTTATTTCCAGCTATAATCTAGCAGAACATATCCAGCTTTCCATTTAATGTTTTTGTTTAATGCAGATTTCAGAAATAACGACAGCGAAAATATTCCTCAGGCCATGATATTGAACATAGCAATAAACTTTCCTGCAAAGATAAGTAATGACCACATAATGGGTTCACACGCTGCAAAGACATAGGATGAATATTTTTTCTTTGATTCTGTTACTCTATCGATATAAGTGACAGCATAGTAGAAAATAGGCATGATGGCCAGTGTAAAGAACGGAAGCAATCCCAGAATTACGCATAGAATGATAAAAACGATAGATACTAAATTAATCAAACGCAAAATGGAAGTGTAAGTCCTCTCCCCAAACAAAGCGGGAATCGTTAAAAGACCATCTGCAATATCTCCTTCCACATCCCTGACATCAAAGAGGATCTGTATATTCATCATCCTTATGAAGACAAAAAGTGCAAGCATCAGTGCACCATATGTTATGGGCAGGGAATAATAGACAAACAAAAAAAGTGCCATAAAAGACCAGACCAGAGAAACAAAAACATTCTTAAAAGCAGGTATTTTTTTTGTCAGTTTTTTGAAGTGACTGCCATAAAGAAGACCGAAGATCAAAATGCTCATACCAATAAGAGTTGTAACTGTATTTGTAAATGTTAAAAGAACCAGAAGCAGAATCACAGATGCTATGCCAACTATGCATTTGCTTTTGTTCTTGCATTGAAGATACCTGGCTCGGTCCTCATTTGTCAGTTCATCTGAAGATGCACCTGCTGAATAGTCATATAAATAGATTGCATAGAACAATAGATAAGATACAAACAAAATATCCCAGCTTATCGGAATCATAAAAATCGTGGCACATGCCATTATTACAGAAACAGAACCTGTGGCAAACAGATGACCTCCAAAAACCAGTTCTTTCCATAGGATACTTGCAAGCTTTGAAATATTATTATTAATACTATCATTTCCATTATTATTATTACTATTATTATTATTATTATTACTATTATTATTATTATTATTAATATTATTGTTTTTATTAATATTATCATTGCATCTAAATAGTGAGCTAAGGGCATGTATATTAAAATTCATGAAGCTTAATTGGTTTGACATGTATATAATAATAATGAATATAAATATGTTTATAAAATATATATTATAGACATCAAGTTTATATCAATGTAGATATATATGCAATATAATATAACTAATGAAAGTGACGCAAACAACTATCGAGGGATTATAAATAAAAATACGCTAGACAATACCTTAACAATCACCATAAATATTAGTACATACTTTCATAGATTTACATATATATATATAAATAATTGGTATATATATCTACACAGTAAATGTCTTGTTATTTCATAATAATCTGATTCATGCATCAAATGGTGAAACAATGACTGATGCCCAATTAAACATTCCTGAAAAGAATCATTCTAAAAATAATAATGATAATAATGAAACTGACAATCAAGAGGAAACATCAGATCATAAAATACCACAATATGAAGACCCAACGGCAAAAGAAAACGGGGATAAACTTGATGCTATACATGATGAGGAAACATCCAACGAGGAAATTAATAGTGCGGATATTCTAAAAGAAATATCAAAAATAAAAGAGTGTGAAAAGAATTTTGAAAAGGTTTATGCACAGATCCTTGAGAAAAAAGAAAGTGCCCCAGATTCAAAAAAAAATGATTATTACAAGGGTTTGTCGACTAAAGGTGATACAGGAGATGAAGATATAGGAGAAGAGGAAATCGGAATATTACTTCCAAGATCACCTAACTTTGGACCTCCTAAAAGTACAAAACCTGGTGCCAAAAAAGATAATCTTATATCATTTGAAGATGAGGAAGACAAAATTCCAGATTCTGTAAGCAAAGAAAAAGAAACAAAAAAATCTATTTTTTCTGATGAAGAAACAGAGATAATATTAAAAAAAGAAGCATATGAGATAAACTCAGAACTTGCTGAGGAAAATGAAGAAGAACAAGGCGAAGAAAGAGCTAAACTAAACTTTGTTGGTAAAATAAAAAGCCTTTTCAAAAGAATGGAAATAGAAGTCGATCCTTATGAACCTGCAATACATGGACCTATTACAGAATTCAAAGGCGTGCAAAGCTACCAGGAAATTGACCGCTATTGGGTAAATGAACCATATGCCTTTGTTGTTATATTGTACAATGAAGACAAAAACAATCATCTTTACTATATAGTTGAGCCGGAACTTACTGAATTTGAACATACTTTCCTTCTTGAAATAAAGGACCGACTGCGAGATGTACTACTTGTTGAAGAGATAGATGAAGATGATCAAAACAAGGAAACAGTTCTTGAATCAAAGATCAGATCGATCATACAGGATTACACAATAGAGATCACATCCCCAATGCTTGAAAAAATCTCGTACTACATAAAAAGAGACTTTGTCAGATTCGGCAAGATAGATGTCTTGATGAAAGATGATTCCATAGAAGATGTGTCAGGTAACGGCCATGACGTACCTATTTTCCTATATCACAGAGCATATCAGAACATTCCAACAAATGTTGTTTATGAGGAAGATGCACTCAACTCTTTTATCATACAAATGGCACAGAGAAGTGGAAAACATATCTCTGTTGCAGAACCGATGGTCGATGCAACCATGCCTGACGGGTCAAGGATACAGATGACACTTGGTACAAGTGTAACTGCGCATGGTAGTACTTTTACTATCCGTAAGTTCAGTGACACACCAATCACTCCTGTTGACCTTGTCAAATGGGGCACCTTTTCATCAGAATCAATGGCTTACCTGTGGTTGTGTATCGAGAATAATAAGAGTTTGATCTATGCAGGAGGTACTGCATCGGGAAAGACTTCTTCTCTTAATGCTGTTTCATTGTTCATTCCTGAAAAATCCAAAGTAATTACCCTTGAAGATACAAGAGAACTTAAACTGCCTCATCCAAACTGGATACCAAGTATTACAAGAGATTCATTCACAGCAGATGAAAGAGGAGCTGTCGATATGTATGACCTGCTAAAAGCTGCACTAAGACAGAGGCCGGAATTCCTACTTGTGGGTGAGGTCAGAGGTAAGGAAGCTCTCACTCTTTTCCAGGCAATGTCCACCGGACACACAACATTCTCAACCATGCACGCTGACTCAGTAGCATCTGCAATTCACAGACTGGAAAATCCACCTATCAGTGTTCCACGTACCATGATACAGGCACTTGATATTATGAGCATACAATCTCAGACATATACCAAAGGTAAACGTGTCAGGAGAAATATCAAGCTGGTAGAGATCGTTGATATCGATCCGAATACAAGGAATATCAGGACAAATGATATCTTCGTATGGGATTCCGAATCCGATAAGTTCATTCGTACAGGCGAATCAAAAGCCCTTTTCGACATAAAAATGAGGCGTGGTTGGGGACAGGATAAAGTTAATCAGGAATTACATTATCGGCAGATGGTCCTGGAGTACATGGTAAATAATAATGTTACTGACTTCCAGGAAATTTCGGACATCATTAACGCTTACCAGTCAACACCGGAAAAAATACTGAAGAAATTGAAACTGGTATAATTACTGGTGTGATACTTTGGCAGGAATTAAAAAAACATCAGATGATCTGAGCAAAGAGGTGCAGGTTGACACCATTTCAGCAGAGTCACCAGAACATCAGGATCCGGTAAATAAAAAAACGGACATCGATCAGAAAACAAAAATCAAAAAATATAAAAAGAAGTTTGATGCTGATCATTATATTAAAAAAACGGCTGTATATTTCCATATACTAAAAAAAGTTCCCTTTGCACTGATGGGGGACAAAATTAAAACCAAAAAAGCAAATTATCAGAACCTTCAAAAACAGTTGAATCAGGCACGTATACCCATCTCACATGAGATGTATATATCAAATGCCATTTTCTATTCTATTGTTGCAGGAATACTTGGTGCTATTATTGGCTTCTTCCTTACATATACAGCTATTGTACTGATAGGTTTACCAGATCAATTAACAAACCTTAGTTTCAACCCCCGGCTGGCCCCAGTTCTTGAATACAAGGAAATATTGCTTGGCTTTTTCATGATCATCGTTCTCATGATAGGAATGGGCGGACTGGTCTATGCTCTTTTCATGATATACCCCGGATTCCAGGCAAGTGAAAGAAAAGGAAAGATAGACATGCAGCTTCCCTATGCTGTTACTTTTATGTATGCACTTAGCAAAGGGGGAATGAATATCATTGATATATTCAGGGCCATTGCAAGCGCAGAAGATACATATGGAGAAGTATCAAAGGAAGTAGACTCTATTGTCAGGGACATGGATTATTTTGGCCACGATCTTAGAACAGCACTTTCCAATGCTTCAGAGATCACGCCATCTGACAGATTCCAGGATCTCATATACAATCTGCTGACAGTTATCGACAGTGGTGGTAACATTCCAAATTACTTCCGCGATAAATCAGAACAATATCTGATAAAAGCAGAGGTTGACCAGAAAGGATTCCTTGAAACACTTGGACTTCTGGCTGAATCATATGTTACTGCT
This sequence comes from Methanolobus sp., assembly GCA_034008115.1. GTDB lineage: Archaea > Halobacteriota > Methanosarcinia > Methanosarcinales > Methanosarcinaceae > Methanolobus. Next base: position 1,914 of record JAVEPM010000056.1, on the reverse strand, counting down.
TTTGTGGCTGGTCCTCTTTTTATAATCATCATGGGTGTCATGATGGCAGTTATGGGATCAGGAACAACAACAATGGTATCCGCTATCATTTATGCGGTTCTTCCGGTTGGTTCGTTGATGTTTGTGGTGATGATCAGCATTATCACACCTACAGAATTGGGCGAACCAAAGCTACTTCCAACCAATGAGACACTGGATCATGGAATACCAAGTATCCCCAAAGATCTCGAGCAGATGTTTGATGAGAACGAAGAACTCATTGATGAAACAGAAGAAAAGGTCCGTGAAAGAAACTATTTTGAAGGATTCATCAAGTCTAAAAAATCACTGGCATTAAAGAAGCTATTGAAAAATCCACTTGCAGCGATGTTTCATAATCCTTTGACAACACTCGTGGTGACAATACCGCTTGCCTTGCTTGTTGTTCTTGTACCACTGTTCATGAATATGAATGATCTTCGCAACCCTATAGTGCTTGTTGACTTTATTGATGATAAATTAGTTCTTGCATTATTTCTGGTCATAATACCACTTTCAATATTCCATGAACTGAAGGCCAGAAGGAAGAAGAAGCTTGAGAATGGTTTTCCAGATTTTCTTAAGAAACTTGCCAGCACCAACGAAACGGGTATGACCCTCAGGGATTCCATCAGGCTCATGGCAAAGTCAGACACTGACTCACTTAGCAGGGAAATAAAAAAAATATGGCATGATATTTTCTGGGGAATTGAGGTCAACGATGGACTCATCAGATTTGCAAACCGTTTGAGAACGCAGGTGGTAACAAGATCCATTTCACTCATAACAAAAGCTAACCAGTCCAGTGGTGACATCGGAGAAGTGCTTCTAGTAGCTGCAAGAGATGCATCCTCTGAACAGGAAATGAAAAGAGAGCGTACCATGAGTATGATGATCTATATAGTCATTATTTACATATCGTTCATGGTCTTTGTTGGTGTCATATACGTCATCTCCACGACATTCCTGACAGAAATGGCAGAAGCAGGACAACAAATGGCAGCATCCGGTTCAGATGCAGGAGGATTCCTTGGAAACTTCGATCTTGAATACTATACACGCCTTTTCAAACATGCATCCATACTTCAGGGACTCAGTTCCGGACTTATGGCAGGTGCAATGGGAGAAGGCAGTGTATTGTCAGGACTTAAGCATTCCGTGATTATGATGGCCATAGGCTATTCAATATTTACATTGTTCATCTGAACCTGTGGCAAATACTTTTTTATAAGTGGAGTGTAAAACCTCTATGTCTTTAGCATCGCATTAAATCAGAGATTTAATGGGAGTTCTTGGACTTTGTTCAAGAACATAGGGGATCTAAGCGTCCATTACTCCTGATTCCGTATGTTATTCTATCACAGTTTCTTTGCTAATATTTCCAATGGTACTACAAAAATATCTATCACTCCATAATGTATGTTCTCTCCAATAATATTGTTTCAAATGGAGTTCTTTTTGTTCCCATAAACGATATGTTGTTTCCTGTTTCAATCATCTGATAATGGATAGGATACTGTATTTAGGTTCACTCTTAATAAGTAAATGGATATGGTCTTGTCAGTTTCCATTTCCATAATTTCAAAATTAGATTTTGTAGCAATGTTCAATATTAGATCTATCACATGATACAATAACAAAAACTTACTATGACTTTTTCTTTCATATTCCATAATATACAATATTAACAAAATTATAAGTAATATTTACTCTAATATATGTTTGTATGTTAAAAGCTTACAAGTATAGAATGTATCCTACAAAAAAGCAGGAAGAGCTATTTTTTAAGCACTTCGGAGCAAGTAGATTCATCTATAATTGGGGTTTAGAACAGAAAATCAAGACCTATGAACAGGACGGAAATCTATTTCAAGGTTTGACCTGAACAAAGGAATA
>JAVEPM010000055.1:0-21670 GCA_034008115.1 Methanolobus sp. | reverse complement strand
ACTTTCTGGCAAGGTTAAGAAGAAAGACAAAGTGCTATTCCAAAAGTCTTGAAATGTTAAAATATTCTGTTCTTCTCTTAATGAAGTACAGGAATAAAGAGATAGATATGTTTAATTAACAATGCCCGATTTTTTACTTGAATACAACTAAATCAGTCACTATTACAAAAACGTCAAAAAGTAAAATATATTGATAGTATCCATTATTTCTTCTCACAAGGAAACGACTATATATCACTCTTATGTTCTATATATTTGCTTATAATTAACAGAAATGAGGAATTTCAATAGAAACCAGAAAAGTTCAGCAGACAGGTGGTTCAACTTACATAATATCACTTCCAAAAACCTGGGCAGACAAGGTTGGAATCAAAACAGGTAGCAGAGTGACTCTGCAACCTCAACCGGATGGTAAATTAGTCCTTGACCCGATACATGACACACCTCCCGTAAGGAAAATCCAGATAGATGTCACAGGAAGAATGGGAGATGTACTTATAAGAGACATGATAGCTGCGTACCTTGCAGGTTCTGATATTATAGAAGTAAAGGCTGACAGGATACTTGCCGAGCAAAAGAGCATCATTCGCAATATGTGTTACAAGTTGATAGGGCCTGAAATTATAGAAGAAACCGCAAAAAAGGTAGTTATCCAGGATCTTTTGAATCCCGATGAGATATCTATAAAAAAAAGTGTTAGGCGGATGTACCTTATCTCGAATTCAATGCATGTGGATGCAATAAAAGCCATCAAGACACTTGATGCGGACCTTGCTTTGGATGTTAGTCAGAGGGATGATGATGTGGACCGTTTGTTTCTGTTAATTGCAAAACAGTTTCGTTCCATATTGCGTGGGGCAAGGTTGCCCGATGCAGCTGAAACTTCCATAGATGAGTATCATGATCTTAGAATGGCAGCCGGTCCAATTGAGCGTATAGCGGACCACGCACGCAAGATTGCAAAGATCACAACGACCCTTGATGCCCCAATCCCTGATGATATCATGGATATGATAGAAGTAAGTTCTGAGATGTCAAGAAAAATAGTCGGGGATGCAATAGATGCTCTATATAATTTCGATGTCAAGCTCGCTAATCAAGTAATTGACAAAGTTAGTGAAATGTCTCCAATGATCCATAAACTCAATGAAGCCATTTTGAAAATAGATTCATATGGATCAGTTGTTGCTCTTGGTACGGTGGTTGATAGTATTGATCGAACAGGTGATTATGGCTCCAACATTGCAGAGATTGCAATAAATTGTGCAATTTCAAGGATCATATGATTTTTTATAAGCGATTTGCAAATTTGATAATAAAAATTATATGTTAATGAGTGTTTATACTACTAAAATTATCCAATATATAATATAATGATACTTTACGGAGGGAACGAATGGGCGTAATCAGGAAATTCAAAAAGAATTTTTCAGACATTTTCAAGAGAATGTTTAAAAAACAAAATGCTCGAATAGGAATATACGGACCGCCAAATGCAGGAAAAACCACTCTTGCTAACCGGATAGTAAGGGACTGGACAGGGGATGCCATGGGCTCTGTTTCACATATTGCTCACGAAACAAGGCGTGCAAGGCGCAGAGAAGGTGTGACGATCAAGACAAATGGAAGTTCCATATCCCTTGATATTATCGACACTCCCGGACTTGCCACAAAGATCGATTTCCATGAATTCATGGAACAGGGGATGGATGAAGCTGAATCAAAAAGGCGTGCAAAAGAAGCAACCGAAGGTGTAATTGAAGCTGTGAAATGGCTTGAGAACCTAGATGGTGTCATTCTTGTCATGGATGCTACGGAAGATCCATTTACCCAGGTAAATGTAACTGTTATTGGTAATATGGAAGCAAGAAGCCTTCCACTTCTTATAGTTGCCAATAAAGTTGATCTTGCAGAGGCTTCCCCGTCAACTATACGAGATGCTTTCCCTCAACATCCAATGGTTTCAATTTCAGCATTGGAGGGAAAGAATATAGACACATTCTATGAAGAACTTGCAAAGAGGTTCGGGTGATGTCAATGCAGGGCTTCCAGATGGATCTTGTATCAGAACACAGGTTGTCAGAAATGTCTCCGGTGGAAAAGGTCAGGTTTATTATTGATGAGGTGAAAAATGGAAAGATACTGGTCCTTGAAAAAGGCCTGAGTCCTGAAGAGGAAGCAAGCCTGATAGAGATGACAATGACTCTTATCGAACCGGATGGTTTTTCAGGTATAGAAATGGAAAGTTATCCTTCAGAAGTGGATACTTCATTTTTAGGCAAGATCCTTAAAAAGAATACTCTTAAATCAAGGCTCACTGTCATCGGACCTGCCGATCAGCTCAAAACTCTTAGAAGAGACCGCAACATGATAAGTGCTCTTATTTCCACAAACAAGTAATTTGCGTGAAGCAAATGGATCAAAAAGAAAATAAAGAAAATTTCATATCGCCTAATCTCTCTCTATCCTCTTTTGAGATGGGGAGGGATGATGTGAATGTAGTCTGCACATACGGTAAAATATCCATATGGTTTGGAAGACAGGTACCGGATGTTGTAATCGGACGGATTCTTCTGGGTATTTCTAATATTGATCATTCAGCAGTCCATGAACTGGACTTCATATGTGATTTTGAGGAAATAACAGATTATGAGAGCCATGGATATGTACTTGTATCCTATGCAAGATCAAAACATGGATATAGAACGACTTTTCATGTTCCTTTTTCCAGCAAAAAAGCTCTTTTCCATCTTGCAGGTTCCATTACCGAAGAACTTAAAGATAAGGACACTATTTTAGACTGCTACTGGACTGGAGATGACTCTGACATCATGCGTTTGTATGAGGAATTGAGCAACATTGAAAGCTGGAAACTAAAAAGCATCAATTATAAAGACGATGCAAAAGAAAAGCAAAATGGCACTATAATGTTCGATTGACCCAAAGAGGAAATCCGATGAAAGAAATCCATTTATCCGAATGTAAATTTTTAAAATCTTCTATTTTATTAATGGCTGAACATCTTGAAAACGTAGCTGAAAAGCTTGACAAGGATTCTGTCCGGCAAATGCTGGAAGATGTGCTGGGTGCAAGGCGCATTTTTGTAATGGGCGCTGGTCGTTCTGGTCTTGTTGGAAGGGCATTTGCCATGAGACTTATGCACCTTGGCCTTGTATCACATGTTGTGGGGGAGACGACAACACCTGCTTTGAGCAAGGAGGATGTGGTGATAGCTATTTCCGGTTCAGGGCAGACACATTCTGTCTCAGATATTGGAAAGGTTGCAAAAGATATCGGTGCCAAACTTGTCACTATTACTTCCAACAAGGATTCCACATTAAGTGACCTGTCCGATACTGTGATCGTGCTTCCCGGAAGGACAAAAGATGATTCAGGTGGTTATGTTGAGCGTCACATGCGTGGCGAATATACCTATCTGACCCCTCTTGGTACTTCCTTTGAGACATCTGCAAGTGTGTTCCTTGATGCGGTAATTGCAGAGCTCATTTACATCACGGGTGCTTCTGAAGAGGATCTGAAATCCAGGCACACAAATATTGAATGAAGGGACAATTATGCCTGGATCGAAGTTTTCACAGAGGGTTTTGGATATAGATATCTCCGGTATCAGGAAGATGTTTGAAGGAGCAGGGCCAAACTCAATTAATCTTGGCCTTGGACAGCCTGATTTTGACACCCCTCAGCATATCAGGCAGTCTGCAATAGAGGCTATTAACGAAGGGTTCACAGGCTATACGGCAGGTCCTGGCATCCCAGAACTTCGTCAGGCTTTAAGTTCCAAATTCCAAAAAGAGAATAATTTTACTGCTTCTGCGGATGAGATAATTGTCACTTCAGGTGCTTCAGAAGCACTTGAGATCGCAATTGCCTCGTTGGTTGATCCGGGAGATGAGGTACTGGTGGCAAACCCTGGTTTTGTTTCCTACAACGCACTAGTGAGCTTGATGGGAGGTCGTGTAGTCGATCTTTCTCTTACAGATGATCTTACAATAAGTCCTGAGGATGTTGTAGAGAAAATAACTCCAAAGACAAAGGCAATGATCCTTAATTCTCCTGCAAATCCTACTGGTGCTGTTCAAAGTAAGAGTGATATGAAAGCATTTGCCCAGATAGCAGATGACTATGGAATTAGCATAATATCTGATGAGGTTTACGAGCATTTCATTTATGAGGGGGAACATGTCAGTCCTGCGCAGTTCTCTGATAATGTCATCACGGTAAATGCGGTATCCAAGACATTTTCCATGACCGGGTGGAGAATTGGTTATGTTGCGGCGAGAAAAGAATATACTGAGCAGATGATCAAGGTCCACCAATATGTGCAGGCATGCGCTAATTCCATTGCACAGAAAGCCGCACTTGCAGCTATTGAAGGGCCAATGGATTCAGTGTTTGCCATGCGCGATGAGTTCAAAACCCGCAGGGATATGCTTGTGGAAGGTCTGAACTCAATTGGTTTGAAATGCGCTTCTCCAAAAGGTGCATTCTATGCTTTTCCGGAAGTTCCCGAAGCTTCAAAATCCGGAGAAATTGCATCAAAATTGGTATCCAATGGTGTTATTGTTGTTCCGGGGACTGCATTTGGTGAGCGTGGTGAAGGGCATATACGCCTTTCATATGCTTCATCAATGGACAACCTGAAAAATGCGCTGGATATAATGAAAAAAGTGTTGTAATGATGACCTTACTGGTCATCTGTCATTATTTTCTTCTCTTCTTTAATTCTCTCTTTCTCTTTGATCTCTTTTTTAACCATCTCAATAAGGGTTGAGGTTACTTCGCTGACACCTTCACCTGTTTCAGTAGACATTTTCATATCTACATAATCAAGTTCCCTGAATTGTGGCAGATCTGCCTTGTTTGCAACAACAAGTACCGGTAATTTAAATTCACTGCGGACTTCTTCAAGCATACGCTTCTGGTCTTTGATCTCGTAGCCGCATGTTTCGCTTGCATCAATGATAAAAAGAACTACAGCATCCAGGTTCCTTAGTGCAGTTATTGCTTGTAATTCAATTTCATTACGATCTGACATTGGTCTATCAAGAAGACCAGGGGTGTCCATTACCTGATACCTGTCATGGCCAACGAAAAAATGCCCGATGGAAACACCTTTAGTGGTAAATGGATACGGTGCTATCTCAGGCGTTGCTCCTGTGACCTTTGTGACATAACTTGATTTTCCAATATTTGGGTATCCTGCAACCACAATGGTTGGCTCGTCATGTACTGAAGGAAGTTTTCGGAGTTTGTTCCTGGATTCATTCAAAAAAAGCAAATCCTTGTCGATTGAGCCTATAATGGATGCAAGACGCCCAAAACACTGTTTTCTAACAGGCAGAGGATCTCTGGTCTTTCTAATCTTTGCGACGTGGTCCCTTGCAACCTCATGTATCTTTGCACTGGCCCAATCAAGCCTGCTAAGGGATTTCCTCATGTCATCGACACCTACAATCACATCTGCAAGTTCATAATAGAATGGGGGCAGGTTCTCAAAAGTAGGGAATCTTCTGACTATATTCTTTAGGTTATCTGTAAGTATGTTAGCAGCTGTCAGTATCATAGACTCGTTCGCTTGAAGAGCGGTCTTTCTTCCAGTAATTGTTTTTCCTGACATTGCCCTAGTAGCTCTTCTGAACGATTTGTCCAGCAATTCATCCGCTGTAGGGACTGTATTTATTTTTTCAAAAATCATATTCCTTCCTGCCGTTGGCTCATGTCACTTAAAGATATAAATTCCTGTTCCTTATAATTGCACTCTCCTCTTATATTCTTAGAGGGTAATACTATATTATATATATCTCCTTTGAGTATGTATAAACTAGATTTTAGTTTATGGACCGGTGATTTTATGGAACTGACTCCCATACAGAAAGATATTCTGATTGCATTGATTAATTTACAAAGAGAAAAAAATCGTGCTGTTAAAGGTGAAGAGATTGCAGAGCTTATTAGCCGTAACCCTGGTACTGTCCGAAATCAGATGCAATCTTTGAAAGTTCTTGGTCTTGTTGAAGGGGTTCCAGGTCCCAAAGGGGGCTATAAAGCAACAGGCAATGCTTATGAAGCTTTAAGTATCACTGCAATGGAACATGAGGCAGCAGTGCCAATCTACAGAAACGATAATCTTGTGGATGGCGCAACCGTAGCTGAGATAAGTTTCACTACAGTGAGGCACCCGGATCTTTGTCATGGTATGATAAAGGTTCTTGGTAATATCAAGGGATTTGAACAAGGTGACCTTTTTCAGATTGGTCCTACACCGGTGAATAAATTAATAATTCGTGGTGAGGTGGTGGGCAGAGACGACACGCAGAACACACTTGTCTTCTCTATAAATGAAATGATCTCGCTCCCAAAGAAGCCTGTTAAGAACTATGCCCGTTTGAATATGATATCTATAAGCGCAAACGCCTCTATTCAGGAAACTGCACGTTTGCTTGTAGATAACAGCATACATGGGGTACCTGTAATTGATAATGGTCAGGTATTTGGTGTTGTCACCTTCACGGATATAGGCGATGCTGTAGCAAAAGGTAATATGACTGCTAAGGTCAAGGAAATTATGACCTGCGATATTATAACTGTAGATTCAGAAACATCACTTTATGAAGCTGTGAAAATTTTTGACGAACATGACATAGGTTTTTTATTGGTTTTGTTCGATGGTGAGCCAAAAGGTGTCCTGTCCAAAAAGGATGTCTTCCGCGAATTGATAGTTAATTAAAATTATTTTCTTCTTTTTTGGAGCTCAGTGACAATATCTTCGAGAGTTATTCCCTCAGCCACAAACATCACCATGAGATGAAAAAGAAGGTCGGATGATTCGTATATTATCTCTTCTCTTTTTCTACTTTTCACAGCAAGTATAGTTTCAATTGATTCTTCTCCTACTTTTTCCAGTATTTTGTCAATACCTTTTCTGTGATCTAGCAAGGAGCATACGTATGAATTCTCAACAGGGTTCTCTTTCCTGTCTTTTATGATCCCATATAATTCATTAAAAATTGATATGTCAGTATCTGGCATGTTTTATCCTTTTCAAATATATGGTAATCATATTACATCTTTATGGTGCAAAGCCACTACTAAAGTTGAAGATCTTGAAAAAAGTCTTAGTGACGTTGGTTGTAATCCACACACAATATGACGGGCTAGTGTTGGTTATTCCAACGTCAGAAACTATCATATAAATTTTAGTAATATATCTTTTGTGGTCTCTCATTGAAAAAGAAAGATATCATATCTTCCTTGGATCAGTTATCTCTCCGGTGAGTGCGGATGCTGCTGCTGTTGCAGGTGAACTCAGGTATACAAAGGACTGTGGACTTCCTTCACGCCCCTTGAAGTTACGGTTGGATGTTGCAAGCCCTACCTCTCCATCACCGAGAAGCCCGAAAGAACCACCCATACATGGACCACAACATGGAGATTCGACAATTGCTCCTGCTTCCATGAATTGCTCTATGTATCCCGCCCTGAGGGCCTTCATGTATTCTGTCCTTGATGCAGGGATGATAAGAAGTCTTACACCTTTTGCAACAGGCTCATCGCCCATCATCTTGGCAACAATTTCAATATCTTCGAAACGTCCGTTGGTGCAAGAGCCTACGAATATCTGATCTACTTTTGTGCCCTCAACTTCTGTTACAGGTTTAACGTTGTCCACATTGTGGGGACATGCAACCTGTGGTTCAAGCTTGCTGATATTGTATTTATGAAGCTCACATTCAGCATTTTCATCTGATACCCAGTATGGATCGAACTCATAGTCAGGTATGCGCTCTTTGAGGTATTTCTCGATAACTGCATCAGCTTCTATTATACCTGCCTTTCCTCCCATTTCTATGGCCATATTGGAAACGGTCATACGTTCGGATATTGACATTGACCTGATGGTTGAACCTGCATATTCTGCTGCTTTGTATCTTGCACCTTCTGCGCCTACGTCTCCAATGAGGTGGAGGATAAGGTCCTTGGAATAGACGTGCTTTGGGAGCTTTCCTTCGACTTCGAATCTAACTGTCTCAGGCACTTTGAACCAGAGTTTTCCTGATGCGAACACTGCTGCCATATCGGTTGAACCGACACCTGTTGAGAATGCGCCAAGTGCGCCATAGGCACATGTGTGTGAATCAGAACCTACTACCAGATCTCCGGGTTTGACGTGTCCCTTCTCAGGCATTACCTGGTGACAGACACCTTCAAAAACGTCATAATTAATAATTCCCTGCTCTTTGGCAAATTTCCTGAGCATGATGTGATTGGCTGCAGCATTAAGTGAGTCTGCAGGAACCTGATGGTCGAAAATAATAACTATCTTGCTTGGGTCCCATACCTTCTTTTCTTCCTTGTCCCTCATTATTTCGTAGAATCCTTCTACGGCAAGAGGTCCCGTGATGTCGTGGGTCATTGCCCTGTCTATATTTGCCAGCACGAATTCTCCGGCTTTTACCGTCTTACCGGCAGCCTTTGAAAAGATCTTTTCTGAGATCGTCATAGGTTCATTGTTAGTGGACATGTTTATTCCTGCATAATGTTTATTCATTATAAATCAATCGATAAATTTAAATTCAAATAATTTTTGTGATATTACAGGTTCCCTCGCTACTATGAACGGCGTAATTTAAGTAGCCTTGCTTCATGTTAGATTCTGCAATGTTCTGTCCATTTTTACCTTTTATGAATCCATTATACTTCTCATATGTAAGGATAGTATCCTGCAGTTCACACAGATATCTTTTAAGCAGCTGCTCAGCAATTTCTTTACTTTTTAGCCATGTGCTTTCCCTTCCCAGTCCTTCACATTCGGAAGTTTTGAGTTTGAGTCCTTCCATGTAGAAAGGGTACGTGCTGCACAGGAGCGGTCTTAGTTTGTATATTCTGCATCGATTGTCCGTTCTTTCATCTGGAATAAAGGTGCAATCCCTGTTTTTTTTCCTGTGGAGCATCCATCCGAATGTATGGATATTGCCATCTTCATCTATCATGCCGGATTCTTTTTGAAAACAGTATTCTTCTTCTGCAGAGTCCATTTCTATGTTTAATGGCTCTGCTATGTCATTCCATTCAATGCAACTGTAGTTTTGTATCCTGCGGACTTCCTTTGGGATAACTACTACCCGGTTATCTCCATGTTCCCGGCGGCAGCATTTCCCACAGAACAGGCAATCAAATCCTATATTGTGGATCTCATCTGCAAGTTCATCGCTATCTATCTGTTTTGCAGTTTGCAACTCTTCTTCCAGCTGCATGATGAGGATATCTCTGAATCTGCTGTTCATTTTCCAGTATCTCAAAATCAAGGGTTTTTCAATGTAAAAAAGTAAGGTTAGAAGAGGTTATTCATCTGTCTCTTCTACACCTACAGCTGCTAAGAATCTTTTTGCAACTGCTTCATTGACAAGCCGCAGAAGGGTCTGACGGTCCTTGGCAGCGCTGAACACTCCCAGGGGAATCTGTGCTGCTGCCGCAGTTGCATGTCCTCCTCCTGCTTCTTCACCGAATGCACGTTTCATAATGTCGCCAAGGTTTACCCTGATATCATGGCTGCGGCCGGAAATGTATATCTTTTCTTCAGTGACACCAAAAACAATGGAAGTTGATATACCTTCGAGGTTAAGAAGATAGTCTGCTGCCTGTGGTAAAGTATCCCTGGTACGTATACTTCCCACATTGGAAAGCAGGTAACTTCCAACGACCTGACGACTTTTTATGGCTTCACCAAGTACATCCAATGTTTCTATTGACATGGAAGGACGTTCCAGCTGTTCCAGTACATCGTGGTCAGAGATGGGGTACAAATATGAAGCAGCCGAAAGATCGGCAGAATCGGTGTTTCTCTTAAAATCAAGTGTATCGGTCCTGATGCCGTAGAGCAGAGCAGTTGCAAGCTCACTACTGATGTCCACGTTTAGTTCCTGCAGATGCTTTGTCATTATAGTGGCAGCTGCACCAACATTCGGACGAATGTCTATGAAGTCCGCATCAATTTCAGCGTCTGGAATGGGGTGATGGTCAATGATTATATTTACGCGTGTTTCAGGTGGCAGGGAATTATTTGCACCTGGTACCGAGCAGTCCACCAGTGCAAAATTCTCATAACCTGTGAATCCTACATCTTCCGCTCTGTAGAGGTCGATTCCAAGCAGGTTCACAAAAGCCTTGTTCTCCTGATGCCCAATTTCTCCATGGTATATAATATCAGCAAGTACGTCGAAAGAATCTGCAATAGTCTTTAGCGCAAGGGCACTGGAAATTGCATCAGGGTCCGGATTATCATGGACTACAATTGCAAGTTTCTTTCCTTTGTTTGCCTCAAACCACTGGGTCAGTTTATTTCCCCTTCGCATTGCTTCGGCACGTTCAAGTGATCTTGAAAGGGACTTTGCTACCATTCTGGGTGGCATGATGACAAGGTCTGCTCCCATTGTTTCCATTTCCTGCATGTTTATAACATCAGTGGCCCTCACTACGCAGTAAATATCCGGGGATACCTTGTTCCTGATATTCTTAAGGGCAGCAGCATTTGCTTTAGGATCTGAGCTAAGTATAAGTATTCCTGCAAGGTTCTTAGTATTGATAGTGTCAAAAAGTGCAGGATCGCTGACATCACCAACAATAGATTCATATGCTTCTTCGCGAAGTGTCTCTACTTTTTGAGAATCCTTGTCCACTATAATAATTTCTTTGTCAAGCTCCCTTAATTCCTTGGCTAATGCAAAACCAAAACTCCCACTTCCTAATATGAGGTATGTGGGTCTGATCTTTGTTTTGTCAGTTGCGCTAATCCCAATTGCAACATTGTTAATAAAAACGACCTCCATTTCGTATAAAGTTATATTAGCATAAAATGATTTTGAATTTTTGAATATAATTATAAAAAATAACACATCAACTGATAAATAGTATGTAAACAAAGGAATAAATAGATAACCATGACATCTATCAGCTCTTTAAAAATGCGCTCTGTTGATTCCAACTGTGCATACCTTGGTCTTAGTCCACTCCAATTGATGGAAAATGCAGGTGCTGCAATTGCCCGGGAAATAAATTCCCAAATAAGTTCTGGAAAAGTTCTTTTTGTTGCAGGGAGGGGTAACAACGGTGGTGATGCATTTGTTGCTGCAAGACACCTTGCGCTAAATGATGCTTATGATGTAAGGGTGATACTGCTGGGTCATTTTTCCCGTATCAGAACAGAAGAATCAATGCATAATTTTTCCCTTCTTAAATACAGTGGTATAAAAGAAATAAGGGAAATTAGCGATTCAAAAGATCTGGAGCAGTATTTTGGATGGAATAATGCTGACATTATTGTTGACGGTGTTTTGGGTTCAGGGATAAAAGGTGCTCCAAGGGAGCCGGAATCTACTGCTATAGATCTGATCAACTCATCAGGTTCGTATATCCTCTCCATAGATTCTCCTTCAGGGTATGACCTTGATGGTGGAGAGATTGCAAAAAGTGTTTTTGCTGATATGACAATTACTTTTCACAGAATGAAAACCGGTCTGGAGCTTCCTGGATCTGGCAAGTACACAGGTGTAGTGAAAGTGCTTCCTATTGGTGTCTGCATGGATGCAGAGGAGTATGTGGGTCCCGGTGACCTGATGAGTCTTGCCCACAGGGAACAAGATTCTCATAAGGGAAACTCCGGTCGTGTTCTTGTGATAGGTGGCGGTGCCTACTACGGAGCCCCGGGCCTTGCAGCCATGGCCGCACTTCGCACAGGTGCCGATATTGTTACAGTAGCAGTACCTGAGAACGTTGCAGACACAGTTGCCTCCTTTTCTTCTAATTTAATAGTTGTAGCACTTTCCGGTAAGCGGCTGAACCCTCAAAATCTTCCTGTACTGCAGGGTCTTATCGCATCCCATGATGTTACTGTCATAGGGCCTGGTATTGGCCGGGATGCAGGAACCCTTGAAACAGTGGAACAACTCTTGACGTTCTGTGAAAAGGCAGTAGTCGATGCGGATGCTCTTTTTGATCTGAACCTGCCTGTGAAAAGTGAGGGAAAATTCATTCTGACCCCTCATTCTGCGGAATTTTCCCGCTTATCGGGGATGGCAGTTCCTCAGGCTCTTGATGAAAAGAAAGATATTGTACAAAAGTTTGCCGGGGAAAAACATGTAACTGTACTTCTAAAGGGTAAAGTTGACATAATCTCAGATGGGAAAGTCACCCGGCTTAACAGAACAGGGAACGCAGGGATGACTGTTGGAGGTACGGGTGATGTACTGACGGGCATCACTGGAGCTTTGTTTGCGCTCAATGATGCCATGTATGCCGCATCATGTGCGGTATTCATAAGTGGTGGTGCAGGTGACCTTGCTTTTGAAGAAAATGGTTCTGGTTTGCTTGCGACAGATATAATTGAACGGATAACGGATGTTATGTAGAGGTGTTTTGATATGGGGCAGGACAACAGAATAATAAAAGTGGATATTGAAAGAAAGTGGATACGAATATCTATAAATCACGGAACGGATGAGGAAATCCTTAAACTTAGCCTTACTGAGGCCACTGACCTGAAAGAACAACTAAATAATACTATTAAGGATTACCTGCAAAGGCAAAACATAAGAATTGACTAAACAACGGTGATCCATTGGAAGCTAAATTCACACATATTGAAAACGACCGCGCGGTAATGGTGGACATCAGCAGTAAAGATGTCATTGTAAGAAAAGCAATAGCTTCCGGAGAGATATTTCTCAGTGATGCAAGCATGGAAAAAATAAGAACAGGAACTGTTGAGAAAGGTAATGTCCTTTCCACTGCGCGCATAGCTTCAATTCTTGCGGTTAAAAAGACCCCTGAACTTATCCCCATGTGCCATCAGATCCCAATCAGTTCGGTAGATGTGGACTTTTCAATTTATGATAATGTTGTTTGTGCGAAAGTAGAGGTAAAGTCTGTGGGCAAGACTGGTGTTGAAATGGAGGCACTTACTGGTGTTTCAGTTGCCTTACTTACGGTATGGGATATGGTGAAGTCTGCAGAAAAAGATGAAACAGGTAACTATCCAGTCACTGCTATACAAAATATCAAAGTTCTTGAGAAAATTAAAATGAACCAAAAATGATGTATTATAGTGCTACATTAGGGAGAATTCTAATTATCCATTAATCAAATATTAAAGAGGTATATTATTTGAAAATCATAGGAGGACCAGCATCCCAGACTCTTTCATCAAGGGTTGCAAGGGAGATGAATATCGACCCTACTTTGTGTGACTTTACAAAGTTTCCTGACGGAGAATTGTATTCACGCATACTTGATGAAGATGTGGATGAAGTTACCATTATTCAGAGTACCACAACGGACTCTGATCTTGTTGCATTACTGCAACTGATAGACGCCTGCGAGGATTCACCTGTCATAAATGTGGTCATACCCTTCATGGGATATGCAAGGCAGGATAAAAAATTCAAAACAGGTGAGCCCATAAGTGCAAGGGCAATTGCAAGGACGATCAACGCTGACAGGATATTTACAGTGAATATCCATGAGTCCAGTGTGCTGAACTATTTCAACGCAGACGCTTTTGACCTGGATGCATCCCGTTTGATAGGTTATCACATCAGGTCTTTAAATCTCAGCGCTCCCCTGATAGTATCGCCTGACAAAGGTGCAATTAGTCTTGCAGAAAATACCGCAGATGACGTGGGTTTTGAATTTGATTATCTGGAAAAGACCCGTCATTCAGGTGATAGTGTTTCTATCAAGGCCAAGCATATTGACGTAATGGGCAGGGATATCATCATCATCGATGATATGATTGCCACAGGTGGTACCATGGCAGAATCAATAAAATTGCTTAAATCCCAGGGTGCAAAGGATGTTTATCTTGCCTGTGTCCATCCGGTATTGGCAAGAAATGCTGTGTTGCGCTTATTCAATGCTGGCGTAAAAGATATCATTGCAACAGATACAATAGAAAAGGCGCAGAGTTGTGTCAGTGTTGCACCTCTCATAGCCAATGCTTTAAGAAGTATATAATTATTATTATTATTATTATTATTATTATATTGAGGTTTGATCATGACGTTACCAGATGTTTGTCCCAGGGACGGAGTTTCCCACTGTAAGAAGAAAGACTGCCACCTTTACGTAGTCGAATGGCGTACAGGGGATGAGCAATGTGTAATCGGGTATATGTCAACTCATAAAGAGCTTTCAAAGTCCATATCCATGGAGGATACCTATGCTGAGCGTACACGTATAAGATTTGGCAAGCAAACAGAGCCTAAAAGCAGATCCTGGCCGGAACCTGGTGTTAGTAAAGCAGCTGAAAGAAAGCATCTTGAAAGACCTGTATATGATAATGATAATGTTGAAACCATTGTTGCAGTACCTGAAATGAAATCTGTTTCTGTTCTGGACCAGGAAGAAGTGCTTGCCAGTGACAAAGATACCACAGTTATCGGGTCAAGGCACAGTGATGGGAAAAAGGAAAAAGATAGCAGAAAGATCAAGTCTCTGGATGAACTGATGGATCTGGATCTTCCTGAGAACTATGAGAAAGAGTTTTGGGAATAATTCTTCTTTATAATTATGGAAAATGGAACACTTTGCAGAGTCTACGATTTGCTTCTGGATGAACTGGGGCCACAACACTGGTGGCCTGCAGACACGGCGTTTGAGGTTGTTATTGGGGCTTTGCTTACCCAGCAGACAAAATGGACAAATGTAGAAAAAACTATCATTGGCCTGAAAAAAAATAATCTTCATGAAGTCCAGACTCTTGCAGATGCTGATATTGAATTACTGAAAGAGCTTGTACGTTCTTGCGGTTTTTATCGACAGAAGGCTTCCCGCCTTAAGGAAATAGCAAGTTTTTTTGCTGAGCAGGGGATAGAGAATGTTTTTTCCATGCCTATGGAAGGACTTCGCAATACAATGCTGTCTCTTAAAGGTGTTGGAAATGAAACTGCAGATGTTATTGTACTCTACGCTGCCAATAAGCCCAAATTCGTCATAGATGCTTATACAAGGCGCATGATGAAATGTATTGGTATTGAAGGCAATTATATGCAACTACAACGGATGTTTGAGACAGAACTTCCTGAAGATATCGATATCTATAAGGAATACCATGCTCTCATAGTTGAGTACTCAAAAGCATATTGTGGAAGAAAGCGATGTGATGAATGTATTCTGAAGGAATTGAATGAGAATGGACATTGAAACCTATAATATGATATATGAGCGCCTGGAAACAGTTGATGACATAGAGAGTGTTGCTGAAGAGTTTGTGCAGCCTCTTGGTACCATCCATTCAATACTTAATCAGAAGGTCGTTACAAAGGTCAAGAGAAACTTTTCAAAGGTTAAGAACAAGAGTCCCCGTCATTACAGGCAATGGAAAAAAGGTAAAAGTATATCAGAGATCGCAAAGAAAAATGAAATACCTGCGACACTTATGGTTTCAATGCTGCTCAAGGAGATGGATATTCCAAAGAAAGGTTTCATAAGGAACCTGGATAATTATCCGGATGGCCGCCTTAAAAAGGAAGTTCTGGAAGCAATGGAATTCGATTACTTCTTTTCCTCAAAGGCACATGATATGCATGCGGAAAAGGGAGAACTGGGGGAATCTGTTCTTGCGACATGGCTTACTGAAAATGGACTGACTTACAGGTCGGAAAATGACTTGAGAGCTGAGGGTTTCACAAAAACTCCTGACTTTTTGCTGGATGAGGAAATTGAGATCGATGCTGTACAGGTTTCCTGGATAGAAAGCAAGGCTCTTTTTGGTGATAAGAGGGAACATGCCCATTACATTAAAAAGCAGTTCAGGGAATACGAAAAAAAATTTGGTGTTGGAATGATCGTTTACTGGTACGGTTTCATTGATGGTATCAGTTATAACGGTAATATCATAAAGGATTACAAGTTCTTCGGTGAGGATTGGGATATGGTTGAAGAACTTCTGAACTTCAAGACTTATTGGTAGAATTTGCTATCCTTATTCCTTCAGTTCTTCTTTTGACATGACATTTTTTGTATATACTTGATATACACCTTCCTCGTCATACACAACCACTTTTTTATTGATGGTGGCATGGTTTCCGTGAATAACTAAAAAAGGCCATAGCTCGTTTGTTTCAGGATCTCGTTGATTTTTCATATTGAAGATATCCTCTGAAGTGCTTATCGGCATCCTGTATAAACTCTGGGTGATACGAGTCATGCTTTTTAAACAGCATTTGTTTATTAATAGCTGTCGAGTTGTATTTATAAGTGGAGTGTAAAACCCCTATGTCTTTAGCATCGCATTAAATCAGAGATTTAATGGGAGTTCTTGGACTTTGTTCAAGAACATAAGGGATGTAAGCGTCCATTACCCTTGATTCCGTATGTGTTCTACAGTTTCTTTGCTAATATTTCCAATGGTACTACAAAAATATCCATCACTCCATAATGTATGTTCTCTCCAATAATATTATTTCAAATGGAGTTCTTTTTGTTCCCATAAACGATATGTTGTTTCCTGTTTCAATCATCTGATAATGGATAGGATACTGTATTTAGATTCACTCTTAATAAGTAAATGGATATGGTCTTTGTCTGTTTCCATTTCCATAATTTCAAAATTAGATTTTGTAGCAATGTTTAATATTAGATCTTTTAACTCTTCTTCTACAGACAAAAATCACATAATACAATAACAAAAACTTACTATGATTTTTTTTCTTTCATATTCTATAATATACAATATTAACAAAATTATAAATAATATTTACTCTAATATATGTTTGTATGTTAAAAGCTTACAAATATAGAATGTGTCCTACAAAATAGCAGGAAGAGCTATTTTTTAAGCACTTCGGAGCATGTAGATTCGTCTATAATTGGGGTTTAGAACAGAAAATCAAGACCTATGAACAGGACGGAAAATCTATTTCAAGGTTTGACCTGAACAAAGGAATAACAACGTTGAAGAGAAACGGAGAACACGAATGGCTTAAGTAACAATCAAAATAAATGTTCATAATTAAATTTACATTTCAACTTTTTGTCAAGATTGTTATAGATAGCGTTTTTATCAGGCTGAATAGTTACCCTTTTTATTATGGATACCTATAGAAGTATCCTTCATGTAAATGAAGCTTTGGTACGAAGTCTGAAATATTCTAAAAATATATTGAAATGAATAAATTTTTAATGCTATATTCTGAAAACAGGGAAGATGATATCCTGCCAAATCTGGATGAGATGATGGCAGGTAAATCATCCCCCTTATGAGATTCCTCTGCTGAGTAAGGAAGGAACCCTTGTTCCTGCCAAAATTTAAAATTAGTGTTTGGGGAGGACATGATGTCCTCATAGCCATTTCTACCATTACAAAGAAGCTCGTTCTTAACACTAATCCTGTTCAGTGTTCCTGTTACCAACTCCAAGCACTACAAGCTTTGTTTCCATTGGTGTTTTCCATCCCTCTGGAATAACTTCCTCTTTTTTAACCTCTATTTTTATGTGATTAGAATCAAGCCCTGCATCTTTCATATAGTTAAGAACTGTGGTCTCTCCCATGGTAACTGCATAGTCAAGTGCTTCCTGATATTCGTAGAAATTACTTTTTCCGTGTTCCGAGAACACCAGGAATTCCCAGTCAGGAGCTGCCATTGATGCAGGTCTGATAAGAACTTCAAATCTTCGGATACCTTTTGCAGCTAGTGCACCGGTAGCGTTTCCTACACTGGAATATTCAGGAAGGATGATTTCTGCATTCAGTATCTCTTGTATATCTTCTACAAAAGCAGCCACCGGCCCTCCTATTAATACAACAGGAACATCTACTTTGAATTTTGCAGGTGATTGGATATCAAATATCTTCCTTATTTCATTTTTGTCCACTCCTTCAAGGAAGAAGGATATGAGGTCACATGCCATGTTTTTTGCAAACTCTTTTTTGATATATCTGGCAAATTCATTTCTATCCATATCTACAATTGAAGAAAGCAGATCAGCACCTGTATTTGCAGCTTCGACATTTCTTTCTGTGTACTCCCCAAGTACATGCAGTGCATCAGTAAGTGTGAAACCGATAGGCTGCAGCAGTCTCTTTTGTATGAGGCTATCTAATATGGTGGTGGAAGGGTATTTATTTATCCGGTTGAAGATCTCCATAGTTGATGTAGGACTCTTTTTTACAGCGTTAAGTATTTCTTTTTCCTCTTCGCTGGCCTCAAGTTCCTCATAATCTGTTCTCAGGTAGAATTTTGTCGGCTGATAATTGATACCCAGGCGTATCTTTGAAGGAATGGGATTTGTTTTGAGTTGTTCAAGGAAATCCGGGTAGAGCATAGCAGCCCTGCATAGAGGGATGACCCTTCTGGGACCGATGTTGATGTCTTTACCTTTTACCCACACATGGCTGTCTCCTCCCATTGCCGATGTTTCCATACGCACGGCTTTGACCCTGGTTTTCCATCCACCAACAACAGCCCCGGAATCGCTCATATCAGGAACTCCACTATATATCACTGAAATATCTGTGCTGGTACCTCCTACATCTATAACGGCACAGGTATCTCTTTTTATAAGGAATGAAGCTCCGACAAGACTTGCAGCAGGTCCTGAAAAAATGGATTCAATTGGTTTTTTGAGGGCACTCTGAATGCCAATGACAGATCCGTCACACTTAAGCATGAATACCTTTGCATCAATTCCTCTTGATTTTATTTCTGCTTCAACGGTTGTCATGAATTTCTCAGTTACAGGTATTAATTGTGCATTCAAAAATGCTGTTACAGCTCTTTCAAAAGCTCCGAGATCCTGGGAGAGCTCATAGCTGCAGACCACAGGACGGCCTGTAAGTTTTACTATCTCTTCTTTTGCTTGTAGTTCATGATCATTGTTCCTCACACTAAAGTATGAAGATATTGCAAAAGCTGCAACCTTGTCCTTGACCTTTAATGCGAACTCCTTGATAGATTCAATGTCCAGCTCATTGGTTTCAATACCATTATGATCATGACCTCCACTAACCTGTAAAAAATGCCTGGTTGGAAGTTCTTTTTTAATATCATAATTTCCAATAAGTATCATAGCAACAGGAGAGCCAGTACCTTCAAGAATGCTGTTTGTGGAAAGCGTAGTTGAAACAGAAACAACCTTCACATCCTGGAGGCATATGGGGTCTAATCTTTCAATAGCTTGTTTTATTCCTTCCAGTGGATCAGGATAGCTTGTCAATGCTTTACTGGATTGAATTATGGTTTCATCATCATCATTTAGAAGAACCGCATCGGTGTAAGTTCCTCCCGCATCTATGCCAAGGCTATAGCTCATTTTTTGTAAACTCCTTTTTTATTGTATTATTTGTTTCTTGGGTTGTTGCAAAAACAAACTATATATATGCATTGGTTGATTTTAACACTGTGAACTCAAAAAACACTATCAATAGATATCATTTTTAATTTAATATGCATGTGCTCTTAATGCAAATTAATATACCAAGTGTGTAATTATTTATATTTATCTTAATGTCATCATCAAGAAGTCAATAATTTATGTATGTTATTTTACTTTCATGCAAATTATCTTTATAGAAAAGCTCATATTGTATTACTATTATTGACGGATAATAGTAACATTAATATAGTACGCACTTGTATCGTGGTGTACTTAGCAATATTTTTAAATTTTTTTTAGCAAAAACGGTTTCAGTGTCGTTTTAATACTTATTTCATCCTTGTGTCAGTAAGGGGTATACTTATATGTAGATACTATTTTTTGCAGGTACAAACGTTTATATAACGGCCCAATAAGTAACATTTATATACTACCCCATTCTACACTTTAGCAGGAACATACTACTACTATATGCATGTTCTCTTTTTCAAGATTATCTAAGGATGATCTTGAAATTGAATTATAATTGGAGGTTAAGAAAATGGTAAAACAATATTACCCAGGTAGAAGACAATTAGAGGGCGTTAGTCTGGAGATTTTCTCTGAGGATGATCTCAGATCAATTCACTACGCTACAATGGATGTCTTCATTAACACTGGTATCCAGGTATCAGATGCTGAAGCAAGGGCTGTCTTTAAAGAAGGTGGCTGTTTAGTCGATGAAAAGACACAGGTTGTCAAGATCCCTGAGTTTGTAGTTAACAGGGCACTGCGTGACTGCCCTTCCAAGTTCGTCCTCTGGGGACGTGACAAGAAGCACAACGTCAAGCAGGAACACAAAGGAAAGGTGCACTGGACCTGTTTCGGTACCGGTGTCAAGATGTGCAACTATGAGGCACCTGGTAAGTACTCAACCGTTGACTCAACAGAAAAAGACGTTGCAGACACAGCAAAGCTCTGTGACTGGGCAGAGAACATCAACTACTACTCACTTGCAGTTTCCGCAAGGGACTGGGCAGGAAAGGGTGCACAGGATGTCCACGAGACACTGACACCATTGATGAACACAACAAAGCACTTCCACCACATCGACCCTGTAGGTGAGAATGTGGAACACTATCAGGAAATCGCTACCGCATACTACGGTGGAGATGCTGAAGAAGCAAGCAAGAAGCCTATATTCTCAACACTGGTCTGTCCTACAAGCCCGCTTGAACAAAGTGCTAACGCATGTCAGGTTATCATGGGGGGTGCAAAGTTCGGAACTCCTGTTAACGTACTTAGTATGGCAATGGCTGGCGGTTCATCTCCGGTTCACCTTGCAGGTACACTTGTTACACATAACGCAGAAGTACTTTCAGGTATTGTACTTGCACAGCTTACCAATCCAGGTGCACCAGTATGGTATGGTAGTTCAACCACAACATTTGACCTGAAGAAAGGTACAGCACCAGTAGGTTCCCCAGAACTTGCGCTTATTAGTGCAGCTGTGGCAAAACTCGGTCAGTATTATGGTCTTCCTACATTTGTAGCAGGCTCGTAGTCTGATGCTAAAGTACCTGATGGTCAGGCTGGCCATGAGAAAACAATGACTACACTTCTTCCTGCATTTTCAGGTGCAAACACTATATATGGTGCAGGTATGCTTGAGCTCGGTATGACATTCTCACTTGAACAGCTCGTTCTTGACAATGACATGGTCTCAATGGCCAAGAAGGCAATGCAGGGAATCCCCGTAGACGAGGAAACACTTGCAGTTGAAGCTATAGACGAGGTAGGCATAGGAAACAACTTCCTTGCACACAAGACTACAAGGAAGTACATTGAACTTCCATCCAACCCAATGCTCCTTGACAGATTGATGTTCGGTGACTGGGAAATGGCAGGTTCAAAAGAAATTGCAACGGTTGCTCATGAAAAAGTCGTTGACGTCATGAAGAACCATGAAGTAGAACCAATAGACGCTGACTTGCTCAAAGACATGCAGGCAGTTGTAGATAAAGCTGACAAGACGTTCAGAGCCAGTATGTAATTGAATGTGAATGGAGGTACAAAAAATGGCAACTAAAGAAGAGATTATCGCAAAAGCAAAAGCAGCGGTTTTAGATTTTGACAATGATGCATGTGAAGCAGTAGCACAGGAATCTTTGGATGCAGGTGTAGATCCTGTTGATCTTATTCAGGATGGATTCACCGCTGGAATGAATGAAGTAGGAGACCAGTTCGAAGCAGGAACACTTTTCCTTCCTCATGTAATAGCAGCATCTGAAGCAATGAGCGC
>JAVEPM010000232.1:0-3240 GCA_034008115.1 Methanolobus sp. | reverse complement strand
AACCAAAACAAGCTTTTCCTGAATATATAAAAATAAGATTGATATTAATTATGTTTGAAAAACGCTATCATGCAAAATTGTTCAAAATGGAATTATACCTGCGGAATGTGAGTATTATTATTCCTGAAGTCTGAATGATTCATTTTTTGGGGTCAGAATCATCTAATCGTTTTCTGTTGTTTTCAGGAATAAAATGCCACAATGCAGGAACTTTCAAGTTCAGCAGAAGAACTCTCAATTCTTGCAGGTGACAGGAAAGTAGTTATCGATGAGTTCATACTGAATTCAAAACCCAGATCAAGTATGAAAGCTGGCTGTTCCACAAAAATATATCTACAAGTATGAAGACTTATATATTTTTGATGGTTATATTTTTATAGAATGCTAGCTATTTTTAATCAGCTTAATTATATTTATACTTAATTATATGTTCTGATGCAAATTCATAGGTATAAATGTTCAAAAGTTAAACTTGTACCCGGTATCTATTTTCAAATCAACAGAGCATATTTTAGTGTATATAAGATGTGATATAATATGACAGATGATTTAATATCGGAAAATGGTTTGAAAGATGAGCTTTTGCAAATGGTAGTTTTCCAGCTAGGTGGAGAGGAATTTGGAGTAGAGATTATGAAGGTCCAGGAGATCACACAAATTCCTGAGATCACACATATCCCACAATCTCCAGATTATGTAGAGGGTGTGATCAATCTTCGTGGGAAGATAATTGTGGTTATAAACCTTGATAAGCGCTTCAATCTTAATTCTAAGGATGTAGATGAACAATCACGTATAATTGTCGTTGAGATCGGTGACAATGTTGTGGGCATGATCGTTGATTCAGTGAATGAAGTATTAAGAATTAATGCTTCAAGCATTGACCCAGCTCCTGAACTTGTCACATCGGGTGTAAGCAAGGAATATATCACAGGCGTAGGTAAATTAGATGATCGTCTCCTGATACTTCTTGACCTTGCTAAAGTATTTAGTAAAAAAGAAGTTGATAATATCGCAAATCTCGCCTGATATTCAGGCAATCGATGTTTTCTTTTCCTTTTTCTGTAACTATTCAGCCTAGCACAATCTGCCAATTGGTGCTGATTTCATCGAAATGGAGGTATCTGCCCACTAACAATCTAAGAATCAAAAAAGCAATCAATAGTAACAATCAAAATAAATGTCCATACTGAAATTTACATTTCAACTTGTTGTCAAGATTGTTATAGATAGCTTTTTATCAGGCTGAATAGTTACCTTTTTCTTTTTTAACTCCTCCTCTATACGGTCAATAACGGTATGGGATATCTTAAACCTTGAGTAATACTTATCGTCTGATTCCACATTTGTCCGCGGTGCCCAGGTTGTGCTTTTTTTTGCAGCACCCCTTATCTGTCAACTGTCTTTCAAAATAGGTCGATCCTTCAAGACTACATTTTCAAGCATATTATCAATGAGAATAATATATATGTACATATATCGTTATGGAGATGAATAAATCAAACCATATATGTTCTCAAGTAAGAGCTCCATATGATCAGTGTGGCTGATCCCGCTACTACAATTGCGGTGAATGATAGTAGTGATATCCTGAATAAGTCCGCAGAACCACTGACCTTTATGTAAAATGGTTTGCTGAGGGTGCTTACAAGCCCTGCAAGTATTGCAGTCTCAGCAGCAGTCTGGACCGATAGGTTTCCTGTGAATGCCAATGTAGCAACTGAAGCTGTTACAGCAGAACTGCTGACTATTCCCCCAAGTGCTGTTGCATAGGCTCCTCCTGCTCCTGCGTATTCATTAGCAAAGTTTGTAATCATAAGAAGTATTGTGAAAAACGCCCCGAACTTGAATGCCGGACCAAGGGCAAAGGGTGATCCAATATCGATACTATCTTCAATGTTAAATGTCTTCTTCCATTTCAGTATTACAAAGGTCATGGCAATGATTCCCATTACTATGAAAGGTGGCGCCATTATTGATGCAGTCTTTGCACTTGGATCTGCTATTAATGCTATTATTGTGTTGCTTATGATCATTGAAACTACAGATAGCATCGCACCAATGTGTATCGAATCCTTAAGCATAGGTCTTTTTCTGGACATTTCTGATAGTGCGCCTATTGTAGCTTCACTGCTTATGAATCCTCCAAACAGGCCTGAATAAGGAATACCTCCATGTGGTCCCATTTTTTTCAGAGAAAGGTAGCTTACAAAACTGATGAATGACACAAGCACAACGATAAGTATGGATTGCTTTAGCCTTATGATCCCGTAGATAGGTTCTTCAGGAACGATAGGATAAAGGACAAAAGCAACTGCCAGAAATTTTAACGCACTGCTGATATCGTTTTCAGAGAGATGCTCTGCAAATGTATGCAGGGGTTTTTTCTCGATCAAAAGGAAAGTAAGTATGAGTGCTATGACTATTGCTAGCAGATAAAATCCCTGGGCCACCATAATTCCTAAGAGGTATGTGCAGAAGAGTGCAATTGCCGTTGTGAGACCTGATTTTCCTTTGAGTACGTTGAGCACATATACGAGGGATGCTGAATAAAAGGCAGCAAGCAGGGTTGTTACAACAAGTATCCAGATACCAACATATGAAACGAGTAAAGTGGCAAGGGCGCCTGTTATACAGGTTATCGCAAAGGTCCTTACACCTGCAAATATCTTTTTATCTGCACGCCAGTGTTCTCTCTCCAGGCCGATGAGTATCCCTATCATCAGTGAAAGTATTATCTTTTCCAGAAATACAATCTGCACAGGGTCGATTCCCCACTGGATTACCTGGATCATAATAATCTCTCCTTGATAGAATACATATCAAATACTGTTCTGTCTAATATTTTGTATGACAATACTATATAGTATATTATATTCACTGTATATACTTTTATACTTGCTTAACCCACTATTAATGGGGATTGGGTAATAGGCCAAAAATAAATGAATCTCATGCAAAAAAGTGCGTTAAAAAATGTCAAGTGGATGCTATTAAAATGGTAAAAGGTAAATCCATTATTATTTATATTAACGAATATAACATCAGGTTCCCATGAGCCTTCTTACCTTAACGATACCAATGAAAGATATGAGCATTTGGGCATTGTTAATAAACAATAGTTATATATGATAAGAACCTATATTCTTTATGAACTGCCCAAGATGTAAGAGTTCCAGTCATAAAAAGAATGGTATGGCTGCTAGCCGCCAACGTTACAAATGTCATGATTGCGGATAC
>JAVEPM010000231.1:0-3243 GCA_034008115.1 Methanolobus sp. | reverse complement strand
AATGATTTCTTGTTTTGTATACATACTTATCATGTATAACGAACGAATAAAATCACTCGTTCTGATTAATAAATAAGTGGTATACTTTTCGATTGAAATGTGGACTACTTCCTAATTAATATAAACAAATATTGAAGATGTTGCGAGCAATTTCAAATATCCAATTCTTAATCTTGGCTTCAACTATCGTGTACCGAAAACAATTGCAAGGGTTGCTCAAACGATACCGCAACCACAAATTGACTTACTCTCAAACAATAGGAAAAACAATGGCAATAGTGATTACCCCTCATTCCCAAAGCCAATTATTAAAAAATGCAACTCTGAAGAGGAAGAATTGCAATACATTTTAAATAGAATTCAAACTGAAGGAATGGACGATGTCGCAATTTTATTACCCAAAGAGGACACTGTTATTAAACTTCACAAATTTTTCTCAGAACATAACATTGGAACACAAGTTCGCATAGCTATTGATATTGGCGTTACCCCTTTGGGTAATCGTAAATTCAAACGGATTGATACCCTAGATTTTACTAACCACGATTTGCCAGCAATCCTTACTTATCACGCTGGAAAAGGGACTGAATTTGACAATGTTTTCATTCCTTTTGCCGATGATGATATGGGCTTAGAGCGAAATCCATTTTATGTGGCTATAACTCGTGCGAGCAGTCGAGTTTTCATAACTTATTCCCGCAAACTCACAAGTTTATTGAAAAATGTAAGTCCTAATGATATAACTATTCAGTAATATGGGAAAGAAAAAATCAATAAATAGTTTGTGGTTACCAATAAATCTATGGAACTTAAACGAGGTTTTTACAACCGAGAGCATATCCCCGATTTCGTTCTATGCTATACGTGACTTTGGCAATCCTGTAAACCGCAACGAAGGGAAATTTGAAGATGCTAACTACCTTGTGCTTTTTGAAGAACAAGTTGAAAGCGAGATTATCATTGAAATTTATCTTGAATTGTTTGATAAAGCTGCATTACATTACACAAAAACGGGATACTGCGAATACTACAAAACCATTTATTTACAAAAAGGATATTTCAAAGTGTATTTTGATAAAAAAGAAAAATTACAAGAATTTTTAAATCAGCAATTTATGCTTTTGGAAGTCAAAACTGTCAATAAATACAAATCGGAAAGTTTTGTCATTTCAGAAAACAAATCAAAACATTCAAAACAAGTTTCATATCAACCAAAGATTCTTTCAGAACAAAGCGAAAAAGAACCATTTTTTGATAAGGCTTTTAACCAAATTAAAGGACTGATTTATGGTTATATTATAGGTTCACTTGGTTCTTTAGATGAAAACGAACAAGGTTTAGTTTCAGATTTAACTAAACTAAAAAACACAATCGGTGGTGTTCATACCGACATTGCCCTTTCAGAACAATATTCAAATTTTTGGCTTATTAATGTAAAGAAGCAAATTCGAGATTGCGAAGAAAGATTCAAAAAACAATTTGGCAACAAAACCTCTGATGTATTTAGTACACTTTCATTAAGACTGCAAGAAGTTGACAGTCTAAATAAAATGCGTTGTGAAGAACTCTCCAAACAAAAAAGTCCAAGTTACAAACGAGATTATGAAACGGAACAAGAGAATTTAGAGCAAGCACGACGTAATGTATATCTTTATGAGTGTAAGCACAATATTACACCGTTAAAAGAAGAATTTGAGAAAATAAAACAGGAAGAAAAAGAGCGAGGCGAAGCAAAAGGTAAAAAACGCGAATATTACAAAAAGGAAGAAAATCCAGAAAAATACTATCGCAAACAAGATTTGAAAAATGAAATTGAGGTGTTTGAGAAAAATGACTATGAATATAGAGTATTGAAAAATAATGTTTATGCTCTCGAAGATAGAATAAAGAATTTTCAACAAGGTGGTACTCAATTTGACACGTCAATTAATGAGCAATTCAACCGGATTACAGAGCAGTTGAATGACATTGTTAAAAGAACAAATAACTATTTTCTTTCAAAAAATAATAAAGAAAGCGTATTGCCTGATATTTCATTTAAAATTGACCTCGATTTATTGACAAACTATTATTTACAGAAAAACATATCATACACTGATTTTTCAATTCAATCACTAGATATTTTATCAGAAGAATTATCAGTACAGGAAATTGACTTATTGAAAATTTCGCTTAATTCTGTTTTATCTTTTCCTCAGGGGCGCCTCGGTAATTATTCCGAAGAAAATGTTTTAAAAATAATTGCAGAAATTGGAAAACATTTACCTGACGGCGATTTTAAAAACACATTACGTGAATATTACTTATACCGTACTGATAAATCTGACAATTTTGTATTCCCTGAAAATGATATTTTGGCAAGCATAATTGTTTTTTTAATGAAGTTGCAAGGACACGACCAAATCAATAAAATGCTAATTGCAAAAAGTGTTAAAAACAAAAATGTTGCTTTTATGCTTTATGGTGCATACGCAGGTTTTGCTAATTTACCTAAAACTTTTACTAATCTTATTTTTGACAGTGAAAATCATAAACTACAATATTTTATTGATAATTATTTGTTTAATACTTTAATAAAATCAAAATCATAAAATTTTACAATACAGAATTTACCTTTGGCAAATACGAAGGGAAAACTGTGAGGGAAATTCTTGAAATACAACCTGCATACCTTGATTGGTGTGCAATCAATTTAGACCACTTTTATATTTCAGAAGAAGTTATAGAAGAAATTAAAGTATCTTATTCAGACTTTAAAATTTCGGAAGAAGGTGTGAATAAACTCAATGAAAAATACGAACAATGGGAAGGAGAACAAGAAGATTACGAAGAATATGATGATTATAACGAAAGGGAATCTTATGGTAAATATGCTGGTTCTTATGCCCAAGACGTTGAGGGTTTAAGTGATGATTTTATTGATGATGTATTAGACGGCGAGCCTGATGCATATTGGAATATTGACTAATGAAAAAAATGATTAAAACAAAGGGCGAAAGGCTAACAAAGTGTATATGCCATAAGGGTTTCAGTGGTATGCGAAGTTCATCACCCGCTCAAACTTTCGTGTCGGTGGACAAGTTGCTGACCCGAAATCCCTTACGGCACACACACTCGAACGTTATGCAACACTATGAGAAGAAAAGACAATCAACATAAATAATTTAAAAATGGAAACTTGGCACATTTTAATAGCAATCGGAATAATCGCGTTTATTGCTGAAATTTTCACTGCTGGATTCA
>JAVEPM010000229.1:0-3247 GCA_034008115.1 Methanolobus sp. | reverse complement strand
GCCAAAACAAGACAATTAACACTTACATCAAGCCCTGCTAAATGATTATGTTACAATATCAAAAGGCGGGGCTTTCTATTATTACTCAATCATAGCATTAAAATAATGCTTGACAAAAAACACAAGCTCCTTATTTCTATACTCAAAGGAGATTGTGAAATGATAAAAACAACACTCAAAAGACGCAAGTATGTTTCTGGCGCAGAAAAAATACACACATCGGTTTATCTGCTTCCAAGACAAAGAACACATGTTGAGTTCTTGATGAAAGCACGTGGCACATCAATGAATGAGGTAATTTGCTCACTAATTGATGAATCTATGAAACGATTTAAGCTTGGCAAGATATTATGAACATTGAGAGCGTCAAATATGCAATCGGCATAGACCCTGGAATCACTGGAAGCATATTCTGTCTTGAAAGAAAGACCAAAAAGACACACTCGTTTTATGATGTTGAAAAAATCGGGGCAAGCATGGATGTTGCTGGAGTCGTTAAGTATCTCAAGCAATTCAATCCAGAGGAAACAGTTATATTCATTGAAAATCCACACCCTAACGGCAGTGACGGGATTAAGACCGTCTATGGAGGGTTCATCTACGGACATGGCGTTGGCTCGATGAATGGTATTTGTCTTGCGCTTGGTTTTAAGGTAAAAAAGGTTGAGCCAATGCAATGGAAGGGATACTTTGCCCTGTGCTCAAGCGCATCAACTTACAAGCAAAAGAAAATGATGGATGTCGAGAAAGCCTGTTATCTATCCCCTGAGAATGAGCACATATTCAAATACAAGAGAATAGACACACAATCATACAGACACGATAGAGCAGATGCTTTCCTGATAGCAACCTATGGAATCGAGAAACACTTAACAGATAAATAATTAAATCACATAAGGAGGCTTTGCGTGATTTTAACTAAACAGAAGGTTATAATTGAACAAATAACACCAACGCAAGAGGCTTACTCGTTACTGGAGCGAATTGGCAGGGTGTGCTATAAATCTGAGGACAGGATTACTAATGACTCTGCTGCAAAGTTTATCAAGAGTATTGTAGCTCGCAATCACCTGTCTGTTATTGAGCATTGCGTTGTAACTATAAGATTTATTGTTAACAGAGGAGTCTCTCACGAGCTTGTGCGCCATCGAATTACCAGCGTGTCGCAGGAATCCACACGCTTCTGTAACTACAATAAGCAGAATCACTTAGAATTTATTATTCCACACTGGCTTGATGTCAAGGAAGGTATATTTAGCTACAATGATTTAGTTCCTGGCTCACAAAATCCTGAACAGATATTTTTGTATAGTCTGCTCATGGCAGAAGAAACATATAATGCTCTCATCGTTAGCGGCAAGAAGCCTGAAGATGCTCGTGACGTTTTGCCAATAGGTGTAAAAACCGAGCTTGTTATGACAGCCAATTTGAGAGAATGGCTTTTAATTTGCAATCTAAGAACTGCAAAAGCGGCACATCCAAACATGCGGCAAGTAATGTCGATGGTTCTTAATGCACTGCAATTGAAATATCCAGAAATCTTTGGTATAGGTGAAGCCGATGAAGCATAAATATCTATCGGTTACAACGTCAGGAAAAGGCATGCACGTCAATGAAAACGGTGGCAATCGAGACAGCGCAGAAGATAAACTTGACTATACACTGCTCCCAATCCCTGCGCTCAATCGCATAACACAACACTATGTCAATGGGGTGAAGAAATATAAAAGAGACAATTGGAAGAAACTTTCCACGTCAGAAGACATAGAACGATATAAACAATCTATGTTCAGACATTTAATACAATACCTCGAAGGCCAACATAATGAAGACCATCTTGCTGCCCTTGTTTGGAACGCAATGGCTTTGTTATACTTTGAGGAAAAAGAAGATTAACAACTTATTAAGAGCCACTATATCTCAATGGCAGAGCAGTTGTCTTGTAAACAACAGGTTTCCAGTTCAAGTCTGGATGGTGGCTTCACAATAAATAATAACGGGGAATAAAAACAATGAACGACACAAATTGGAGACCAATGTCAATGCTGAACGAAAAAGAAATTAAAACAATTCAGCAATTTGATTTAGAGAATAACTATCCACACTGCTTCTGGCTGGATATGGTTAATTATGAGTGGCTTGATAGAATTGTATCACAGCTTTCATTTATCTATATGCACGGAAATATAGTGAAAGCTATCGATGAGCATGGAATACTTTTAGTAAATGGAGAGAAATAAAAATGTCTTTGCTAACTATACATCGTGTTCCAAGAAGTCCAACATCAGACCATCGAACAATTATGATAACAGATAGGTGGAGGCGCAAGTCGTTCATAATTCACTACTACAAAACAAAGATAACAATAGATGCGTCTTATCTTCACCTCGCAAGTCGCTATGAACCATACTGTGATTTTTTTATGGTTGGCTCTTCTATCCTTAGAGAGAGTTCAGTATCAAGAAAAAGTGATAGAGATAAACTTAGAATTGCACTTGAAAGAGTTGACCAAATGCTTGACGTTGGTTCTGGGTATAGCCATCATGAGTCCAATATAAATGAATTACTCTGCGTCAAAGAATTAAACAAAAAGCAAATCATACTCGAAAAGTTGTATGAGTTCATGGCTTCAATTATACCAAGCAAACTAAGCAAGACGCAAAAAGAAATAATGCATAAGCATGGACTTTACTACTTAACTAATAAGAAGGAGAAATAACATGAGCATAATAACATTTATCGCATGGTATATGTTGACTGGAATGGGCTATATGATTGGTCACATTGTCTTTGTTGTCGACATAACAGGAGCAAAATACATGGGTAGCTTCGGCACATTAATCTTGAATGCAATTATCTTCCCGATAAACAATGATAGGAAAAGAATTATTCTTTTCCACGAGACAGTGCGGAAAGACACAAATGATGATAGACTGGTTTGAAGAAATGCAAAAACATCTCAATAACAAGGATGATTTTATTTCGTTTATTGAAAGGTTTGATAAAGTATTAGCAGATAAAATACGCAAAACACAGGAGCAAATAGATGAATAAAAAGAGACGCTGCGAGAAGAAAAAGCGACCCATAACGAACAAGCCTGACTTGAGCAATCACCTATACGTTACGGCTGTTTACAGAACACACAAAAAAACACGCAGAATCAATAAACTTATATTCATGTGCCGTAACATGGATGAAGCTAATCATATCTACAACCAAATTAGCAAGCTGCCCACGATGAAGTAT
>JAVEPM010000230.1:0-3247 GCA_034008115.1 Methanolobus sp. | reverse complement strand
ATAATTGTCATTAGAACTTCACCTTTAGCATCGAGCGTATTGATATTTTCTTTCTCGAAAAATACTGAAATACCGTCATCTGCAAATATGCCTGCGAACTCCCATTCAGCATTTTTCTTTATGAAGTCTGTGTAATGAGCTACCTGCACCTCATAGCTGGAGTTCTGCTCTTCCGTTTCTGTAGAAACTCTGCAATAGGCAGCAACACGCAGTTTCTTTACTTTTTCTTTTTCAGCTGTACTTTCCCGCCTTTTTCGTATTGGACAGATTGCAGTTACCTTTCTCATCTTATTACAATTTATTTCTCACATAAAAAACCGTGATTATCCTTCTGGCTTAATGCCAGATCTGAAATCACGGAAAGTCCTTATTTACCTAAATAGTTCCGGTTAAAGTGCCAGGCAAATTGAAATTTATAAAATAAAATTTTAAATTTTAATCAAAAATTTTTAATTGAAATATTTTCCCTATTGTAAATTCCTATTTATCTCTCTATTCCTAATGCATCATAATAGTCTTCAGAAAACGGAATCGTTGAATAGTCAAAACTAGCTTGTAAGCTTTTCACATATTGATACGCATTTGGCTTGACTTCGATTCTAAATTCCGTACGCAAGATATTCAGTGCAGCTTCTTGTGCTGAATATCTATTCCCTTCCTCTAATTTCAGCAACTCTAAAAACTGTTCTTCGCCCATCCAGCAAATCTGCTCTAACGGACTAGTATCTTTACAGAAAAGCACGAGTGATAAAAACTCCTGAAAGTTACGCGCAATTGGCTCAACATAATGTTCACCACATGGCATAGGGCTAACAGCAAATACCATGTCAAAACTAATAGATGGAATGAAGCAAAAATGTATCCCATCAACACCTAACCAGCCGATAACTTCTGCGTCAACTGGGGTACAAAAATATGCCATATCACTATCATTCCAACCTAATCCTATAGCATCCTTAGCAAATTGAAAGGCTTGGAAGCGCTTAAATAGATTATTATTTATCATTTCATTAACCTCGTTAAATTAGAAATTTACATTCCATAATGAATTAGATATTTTCCTTTATCTTTTGCCTGATTAGCCAATTCAATCAAAGAAGATAGTTCCCTTTTATTTTGATACAATAAAATACAATAAAATACTTATAAATTCTTCCATAGATCTGGGAGGTATAAGGGTAATACCACAATAAGCAAGACCTTTTCCTGCTCTTTTTAGGGTATGCCAATAGCAATCTACTCCTTGCAAATCGAGGATGATTGGTTCAATGAAATCATCATCAACCGCAATACAATTGTATTCTTGTGGTTCATAAGTATCATAACGTTCGTTAACCAATGGTTCCTTTTGCATAATACCAAATTCGTGTTTCGCCACTATTGTTATCTCTCTACAAATTCTGATATATCGGTCATAAACTTATCCCTAATCATCTTTATTATATTTAATCCATATTATTATTAGACTAGTTATAGAATTTCAGATTCTCTTCTTGCTACAGTAATCTTGTCAACTCAACCCAACATTTAAGGGGTTTTGGATATGTTCTTACAAATATATTTCTGTAACCCCGAACCCAGCTTAAATATGAGCTCAAAATCACGGAAATTCCTTTATATCAAGCACTATTAGACTCTTATTTCTCTACCCTTGACATCAATACTACCGTCTCCACGTGTTTTGAGATGAGGGGATAGCTATCAAATGGAAATTACCATGTTCCTTTTTTAGTGATTTTTATTTGTGGAAACATATCAAAGATTGACTGCCGTATGTGGGAACATATCGACAAACATTTTTGCAATCATTATTATACACCCTACATGTGGCTCATCTAGATTAATAATTAGAATGATTATTCATTTTCTGTCTGTTGCATGATTGATATAGTAACCATTTTCATTCATATGGTAATATGGTCGATAATAAACCTGAATGGATCACATGCTTTTTTTCTCGGAGTATTTTACATATAAAATAGAGAAGTATTGAATTTTTCCCTATAAGACAGCTTGATACCATAGCAAAGCGTCCTTTTCTAGTTGTTTTACAAATGCATCCTTACCGGCGCAGTAGCCTTCAATATCCTCCGGGAATCGATAAGCCAACTCCATCTTTAATTCGCCATACTCTAAAGCGATGTCAGGATGTGTACGCAGAAAATCCCTTACTGCTATGTGCCTAGTAATATCATTGTGATTGTTTTGCTCAAAAATATGAATTTGGTGTGTCCTGTTATCGCCACCTTTACGGAAATATCTCCGCCCTTTAATACCAAACTCACCCATACACTCATATCCAATGGCTACAAATTCTTTGTTATGCTTATCAACCAAACTAATATTTGTCACTACGGGCATTATATCTATGATTGGTTTAGCATGTAAACCTTTAACTGCTGTACTGCCAATATGGTAAATCTCCACCAATATGTCCTTCAAAATACTACTTATTTTCTGTGCTTCATTATCATATGCTGCTTCCCAAAAAGGGTCGTATGGAACTACCCGTATTAACATTTCTAAACCCTCCAATCAGATATTCATATCTTATTTCAAAACATTAGAAACTAGCTTTATAATGAAGCCACTAGCCAGAACAGACTATACTGACTAGCGACTACCTTAAATTTAATGTTTCAGATTTATTTTCTTATCACTAATTTCATAAACCACATCAGCCACATTATCGAGTAGCCGTTTGTCATGGGTGATAAACACTATAGTTCCAGCATACTCCTTCATTAATATTTCCAAAGCCTCTAAGCTTGGTATGTCAAGGAAGTTGCTGGGTTCATCCATTAGTAAGATGTTATATCTACCCATAAGCATTTTAGCTA
Source organism: Methanolobus sp. (assembly GCA_034008115.1). GTDB lineage: Archaea > Halobacteriota > Methanosarcinia > Methanosarcinales > Methanosarcinaceae > Methanolobus. Next base: position 407 of record JAVEPM010000230.1, on the reverse strand, counting down.
ACAATAATTTCATAATTTCACCACCGCTTAAAACAGCTAAGCTTTTTCCTATGTCGTTTTGTTTAATTCCCATTGATGCTAACACAGAACGAATTTCCGAAACATTGTAATCACAATCCTCCTGCATAAATTCCAAGACTTTTTGATTACTGTTGTACTTGTAACCATTTTGTGCAAAGTATCCTATTTTGGCCTTACGTGAAATAGTAATTCCATCTTCATGATTTAAGATCATTTGGATTAAGGTTGTTTTTCCTGTTCCATTACCTCCAGTTAGCGCTACTTTTGCTCCTAGAGGAATTTGAAAAGATGCATTTTCAAACAGTGCCTTATCCCCAAATATTTTATTAATTTCCGTACCGACTATAGGGTATGGATTATGGAGCTCCAATGCTTTACTTTGCCTG
>JAVEPM010000228.1:0-3251 GCA_034008115.1 Methanolobus sp. | reverse complement strand
GATAAAGTTGTAAAGCCTGTCGTTTAACAGAATCGGGGCTGGCAGTTGATTTTAGCTGCACTGAATAGTTGTATCCACAATCATGACATTTGTAGCGCTGGCGGCCAGCAGCCATACCATTCTTTTTGTGACTGGAACTCTTACATTTGGGGCAGTTCATAAAGAATATAGGTTCTTATCATATATAACTACCATTTATTAACAATGCCAAATAAAAGAATGCAGGAATAGAAGTTATTTTGCACGGGTGGGGGTATAATGTATTTTGGGAATGGGGTTTAAGTGTGGGAGTGGGTTTAATGTATGAAAAGAGCCGCCCGTGCAAAAGCAAATGTAAGAAGTCATTGTTCTATTTAAGGTTTACGATTTGATTCTGTAGTTTTAATTTACTCATCTTTGTATATACAATTTGTCTGTTTTTTCCAATGGGATGCAAATACATATTAGTGATACTAGAAATTCTCTCTGGAGTTCTCTTATTTTCTATGCAGTAACCACACAGTAACCTTTATACAAAAAACAAAGAACACATTTTGCACGGGTGGAGTATAATATATTTGGGGAGTGGGGTTTTAAAGTGTGGGAGTGGGTTTATGTACGAAAAGAGTCACCCGTGCAATAATAACCATTAACGTTCATCATTCTATTTAAGGTTTATGATTTGATTCTGTAGTTTCAATTTGCTCATCTTTGTATATACAATTTGTCTGTTTTCTCCTATGGATGCAAATAAATATTAGTGATACATAGAAGCTCCCTCTGGAGTTATATTAATGCTTGAGGACATTGGAACGCTTATTAGCAAAGGTTTTGGTACCTGGACAAAGAATCTTAACATCTGTGTCCCTTTTATATTTGACATGATGGCAGCAATTGTATTCTTTATATTTTCATTGTTTGTTTTTACAGTGATATTTATCGTTCCGCTTGTTTCACAGCAGAACATTGACCCTGAGAGTATATCACCAGAAGAGATGCTGAGCATGTTTTCGAACGTATTTTCAGAAAACATGTGGTTGCTGATTTTAGTTGGAATTATAATTTACCTGCTTTATATGCTGGTCCAGTCCTTTTTTGCAGCCGGTGCTATAGGGATGGCAAGATCAGCTTCACAAAAAGGAAATACAGATCTTCGGGACATGTTCCACGCAGGTCGTGAGAATTATCTTAACCTTTTCCTTATCAAACTACTTGTATCCTTGCTTGTGCTTTCAGGCATGGTGTTCCTTGTTCCAGGTATCATATCAATAGGTGACATTGATATCTTCCTGACAAATCCTGATAGTGGGTTTGTAGGTACTACAATACTTACGGTTGGAATGCTGGTATGGGTTCTATATTTAATTATCCTGAGTCTTGTTTTTTTCCTTGTGGAATATGCTCTTGTTATTGATGGCCTTGATCCTATAGGTGCAATTGAACAAGGGATCTCTGTCTTCAGGAAAAATATGTTTCCTGCTTTTTTGATCTGGTTTTGGGTAATTATACTAACTGTGGCACTAACTCTGATAGGAGAAATAATTTCCTATGTGGATATAGTAGCCCAGATATGGCCATTTTTACAATTAGTCCTTAGCATCATCGTGATACAGCCTTTGATTGCCGTATGGCTTACACGTTTCTACCTTAACAGGACAGAGAAGAAACTCTATTCCTTTGAGGATTATATGTTGGACTACTAATCTTTTTTAAGAAGTTTGCAGGCTTGGCATACATCTTCTGTACATGCTTGGCCGCATATAATGCACTTTGAAAGTCCTTCCTGTGGGAATTCACGTCCGAGTATGCCTGATATTTTATCAAATCCACTCAAAAGAGCATATTTTGTACCAGGATGCCTGACTTCGAATTCGTTAAGCATGACCCTTATTTCCTTTCTCACTGCTTCATGGGCATATGGACATCCTCCCAAACCCAGCGGCAGATCATGCAGATAAGCATAGAGTGCGACCTCTTTTTCAGGAATATGACGTAAAGGTTTCATTCTAAGTACCAGTCCCTCCAGTTCTTTTTTGGGAGCAAGTCTTACCATACGTGAAACATCACCTTTCAGGTGATTCAGGAGAATTGTCTGTGCTTCATCGTCAAGATTATGTCCGATTGCCAGTTTTGTGGCACCAATTTCAAGTGCGATCTTGTTAAGCAGGGATTTTCGAAGTACTCCACAATAGCTACATGTCCCCTTCTTTCGTTGCTGGGGTGCAATTTCATCCATGCTGGTATCATATTCTTCCCTGAACGAGCGGACTATATGTCTTATACCAAATTTTTCTGTAAGCTCTTTTGCTGATTCTATTGTACCGGGACGATACCCCTGGATACCCTCATCAATAGAAATGCCTACCAGTTCGATGTCCGGTCTTTTGCCAAATATCTGGTGCAATATATGCAGGGTAGTACTGCTGTCTTTTCCACCACTTAAACCAATTGCAATGACCTCATTCCTCTTGACGCTATAATGCTTCCTGATTGTAAGCTTTATCTTACGCTCAACGTCTGTGATGAAGTGCTTCCTGCACAAGTGCATGCCTGAGTATTTCTGAAAAATAATGGCATCATTGTTACATTTACTGCATTTGATCATTTCGGTATCCATTGCTTTTAGGACACGGAACCTTCTTATATAAACATTGGTGAGCAGAATTTTATAGTGTCATACTGGGTGAAGAAGCTTTATCTGGATGGGTAAGGTGTGAATGCATTCACGTTTTCTCACAAATTAATTTAATAGAATTAGAATATGGGGTCTTGCCCGTGAGTGATTGTCCTTTTTTATATATACCTGTAAATCAATAACTAAAATGGAGGGATAAATCATTTCCGAAATTGATTTATCAGAGTTTTGTTGCTTAAATAAAGATTGTCCTGATTATGGATTAAAAGATCAAGGAAATATAGATCTTAAAGAAAGATACGGCAAGAGTGATCATGCACTTCTCAAATGTAGAACATGTAAGCGTTGTTTTAGTGAAACCAGAGGTACAGCCTTTTTTGAGGTAGATACTCCTCAAGAAGAAGTTCTAAGGATCTTGGCTATGATCCCTGAAAAAGGGAGAATTCGTGGAGTTGCAAGAGTCACTGGGCACGACAAAGATACAATATGTAAATGGGTAAAGATTGCAGGTTCTCATTCAAAAGAGGTTACATCTTACTTCCTGAAAGATTTGAACCTTAAGAGAATAGAAGTTGATGAGATCTGGTCGTATATAAAAAAAAGCAAAAGAACGTGACTGAAGAAGACTCTGAATATG
>JAVEPM010000227.1:0-3262 GCA_034008115.1 Methanolobus sp. | reverse complement strand
GAAAAAATGTTTGAGGCGCTCAATGCCAAAAGCAACCAGAACCTCGAACCAGATGTCGATGTTTCGAGTGATTACGACAAAGTATACGCTAATGCCGGCAAAGCCTATATCAGCAATCTCTGGGCGGGTTTCACACCTCCTGCCAGACTGGCATCTTCTACACAAAAAGAATTTGCAAAAAATGCAAACTACAAACTCGGCGTACAGCCGAGCAAGCTCAGCGAAGAAATGCTGTCTGCTCTCAAACTGGCTTCTGCCATGCATGGTGTCGATTATCTCGCTCAGATAAAAACCAAACCACAGGAGCGCCCGGAGCTATATAACATAGCTTCGACCACCAACGGGAAAGCCGGCAACGGATACTGGGAAGAAATGGGCCAGAATCAGGTCGATGCTTCCAGCGATAACGTCCTGGATTACATAAAAAACATGTCGAAGTTAAAAGACGGCGCAAAAAAAATCAAGGTAAAATTCGACCAGGGAACTCCCTGGGAAGACCCTTACTTCAAAACGCTGGTCGCAAATGGCACCTGCAACCCAGATGACTACTTCTGGTGGGAAGAAAAGGGCGGTTGGTACAAAAAAATACCGAAAGAGAACGTTCAGATTCAGGCGATCGACGTACCATACGGTTATACCAACAACAGCGACCCGAAGGATCCCTTTAAAATGGATGTTGGCCAGATGCTAAGTTATTTTCGAAAACACTACACCTTTGGCACAACCCTGCCGCCCCCAGAAGATATCTGGGCCGAGAGCACCGTCACCGATACCCCGCAAAAACCCGGCCCGCCTGATTCTACCGGAGCGAAATACAGCGGATTGTCGAGTTAAAAACACTTTAACCTAAACCTCTCCAGTAAAAAGCGCTGGCCGGCGAAAACTGGCCAGCGCTTTGTTTTATTCTATAAACGGATTTCTCATCAGAGAACTGTTGTCGTAATTTTTAATGATCCTGTCTAAGCGAGATGCATTATTCTAAAAAAAAAAGACCGGGAGATTATCCCGGGCTGAAAAATAAGGAGGCAAACAAATCCATAACCCTTGTCGGGAACAATTGATGCTTTGTTTAGTACAATTTTACTGGCAAATCCTTTCCAGACACAGCAACAGACATCTTAAACCAGCAAACTTCCTTAACAAACAAACAAAAACATCATTTATGTATCACCCGTAACAAAGCAAACCGGATGAACCTTTTATCTGGTTCATCCGGTTTTACCTGTATTGGCAAAATATGCAGCCTGGCAGATCAAATTTGTTACTGGCCAGAGGTGCCTTGAAAAAGCTCAGGTTCGCGAATCTCACCGTTCGACATTTCACCCGCCGGCTCTGATGCAACATTGGTTTCTTCTGGTTGAGCCACTTTGGTAGCTGACTCGACCTTTTCTACGATAGCGTGGTTTTCTTGAGCTATGCGTAAAAAATTACCGGCCGCCAGATCACCTTTTTGAAGAGTATTGGGGACTTCCCAGGTAATTCTGCCTTTTGTCACAGTTACCGTTTCGCTGTCTTTTGAGATATTCAGATCGATGCTTGTACCAACAATAGTAAGAACCAGTTTGGGTGTAAAAACCTTGTAGCCAACGGCTGACGGGCGAAAATCAAAGGCCGCGCTGCCATCATCGACCCGAACAGCTTTGTCTTCCGGGGTAAAGTCGAGATTGCCGGCTATGGTCATCTGCTCATTGCCCTGCCAGTTCAAACAGATCTGCCCCTTAACGAGCTTTATCGCCACACCCTGTTCAAGTTGCACAGGGTCACTGCTCAGTTCGACCTCGCCTCTGGTCAGCAGAATTTTTCCCAAACCTGTAGCCTGATAAAAAGTTCTGTCGGTGTCTTGCCAGACCATAACCGCCACCAGCAGGGCTACAACCGCCGCTAGAGCCAATGACCAGCGAAAATTGCCGACAAACCAGCTGAACAAACTGATTGATGATGAGTGCTGATCTTTTTGCTCGTTTGCCAGCCTGCTTCTTATTTGCAGGAATATGCGGTTTTTATCTGTGTCAGAAAGTTTAGCAGCTATCTGCAGGCGGCTGGTAAGATTGTCATAGTTGCCCAATAACTCGCGGCAGGAAGCGCATTTGGTCGAATGAGCAGCGATGAAGGCACTATCTTCTGATGTGGCTACATCTTCTGCCAGAAGATTTGCAAATTTTTCACAGTCCTTGTTCACCTGCAACTCCTTTTAGAGATCTGATGACTTTCACCAGCATATTCCTCAAAGAACCTTCTGCTAATCCAGTTATTTCTGATATCTCAGCATAACTGAGACCTTCGACTTTTTTCAGAACTACGACCTCTTTCTCCATCGGGGTCAGCAAGTTCAGGATATCTGGCAACTCACATGAAGTCTGCTCGGTCGCCGCCACCTGCAATTCTTCTAAAGGTTTTGCAACGACTGCTGGCGCCTTTTTCTGTTGTCGTAGCAGGTCGATACAAGCGTTATGAGTAATCCGGCCCAACCACGATGATAGTTTGACTCCATGAAAACTCGGGAGAGCGTGATATGCCTTTAGAAAGACCTCCTGCAGGATGTCTTCTGCCAACATTCGGTCAGAAAGAGAAGAATATGCAATTGAGTAAACCAGTCCAGAATATGAATCGAAAAACTTTTCAAAGGCTTTTGCATCTTGTCTTTGTAAAGCTGCGATAAATTCAGGCTGGATGTCCCGACTACGAATTTTCATTGAGCTTAAGCAATTCCCTCAACATTAACAACGTAAACTTGACCAGATTTGTCATACCAATATATATTACTTGTTGTTTTGAAATACACTAAAATTCTGACTCAAAACAATCGCTCATCAGCACAACTGAAAATACAAAAATAAAATCAGGCGGGATATTACATGTCTGGTCAGGTAAGTTACAATTTTACGGGCACGGTGATGACAGCCAGCATAAGCGGCTATGCTGACCAGTCGCTGATGAGCGGTCTCGTCGAAATCTTCTATCAGAAGCTCGAAGAAGACTTTACCGATTTCATTTTCAATTTTGCCAGCATGAAGCAGATTAATTCTTCGGCTCTGGGCGAGCTCCTGCAGATCGTATCACAGGGAATGGGGCGCGATAATATCAGAATCTATTTCTGTGCCGTGCCACCCTCCTGCCGCCTTGGCATGACAAGCCTCGGGATTCTTAATTTTGTCGAAGAGCATGACTCGCTCGAGAGTGCCGAGCAGTCAATATAACTGCATAACCCGTTTTCTGCTCTCATACCAAAAGCTTAATATTCAACAATTTGCCAACATCTGCG
>JAVEPM010000226.1:0-3263 GCA_034008115.1 Methanolobus sp. | reverse complement strand
GGGGCCTTCCAAACTATATACAAAATCCATCTTAATTTACTTCTATTAATAAAATATATTTCATTTTTTCATCTTTTCATTTTTTCATTATATAAGTTATTATAATTATTACATATTTTTATAGAGGTCTGAAAATGAAAAGAAGAAAAGTCTTTTATTGGTAATTATAGTGCTTCCGCCACCGAGAATCTTCTGGTCAAGGGCGGCTACTGGATGGATTACCAGTGGTAAAGGGATCTAATTACAGAGTTAATTATGAAATAATTAAATACTAAATTATAGAAGCTGAAATTATAAGAATTCAGGGCACAAAACAACCGCAAAACAATGGTCAAAGTGCAAGAGGGTCTGATGGCTGGCTGGACGGATGGTTGTATTAGCTTATAAGTGTCAAGTGCCTGCTCATAGGTGAATTGGTGGTTACGGGCGGGCGCGGTGGTGGAGGGGGTGGGTGGGATATGCTGGTTCAGAGATCCAGCTGGGACTCCACTACTTATATATTTATCATTCCCCCGGGTTTTAGCAAAAAAAAAGGGAGCTTGCGCTCCCCACAATCTATACCTTTGATAGGTTATAGATTGTTTTATTCTCCTTTGGTTTTATTAACAAAAAAATGAGTGTCTGATATGGTTCAGACACTCAGAAACCCGCGCGTTTAAGGTCGGGCGCGGCGACCCCGGCTTACTTTTTGGTTATGTCGACAAACAACTCGACGTTCCCCTCTTTATCAGGGGGAGTATGAATCAGAAGAATCTCTCCGCCTCGAGCTGGGGGGATTCCCCAGCCATCATCACGGAGATACGTAAGAAGCGAAGATACATTCTTGCGGCTGATATTCATCTTTTCTGCTACTTCCTTGATGGATGTGTGCGGATTAGCCTGCAGCAATGCTGCAAGCTCTGCTTTCCTTCTACCGGTATCAGCGAGACCGGCGGCGGCGAGCAGGGCTCTAACCTCGTTTACTGATACTTTCTTACGTGCCATTATGCATTACCTCCCTCAGTTAATTTAAACCCTGGTTTAATCGGGGCTGCTTTGGGTTTCTCGTACAGCTCTTCGTACGTGAAATTCGGGCACAGATATCTTACAACAGGATTGATACCAGGTTTGGTTGTGGCTGCGTCTTCCAATCCCTTAATGGGTTGGAAAGTCTGTCCATATACCTTACCGATCACAGCACCAATAGCCGCAGCTGTATTGGGCGGCGGTGGTACCATGCGCTGGGTCATGAAATCGATTTTGGCGATCATCATATCGTCAATATTATATACGGTGCCGTGTACAATATTACCCATGGTTTCATCCCATCTGTACACCATGATGACTTTGCGTCCTTCATGAACATTCTGAATTGAGAATTCTTTCATATGCTTCTCCTTACATTACTCCTTTAATAATCAGGACTAGCATCATGATTGCTAGTCCTACACAAATGCCGATGAAGTACATCACTCGTGCTTTCAGTAGGCATTCACCTCCTTTCCTCTGTAAAGGTTGGTCTTATAGTATTCACTACATATATACTACATTATCCGAACGAAAGATTGATCACAAGTTTAGAAGGGGGCCCCGGGGGAAAATGGGGTCAAGCTGGAGTGAGTGATAGTCCATAAAACCAAATTGTCCTGTTTTCAAACCAAATTAGTTAAACATTAAACTATCCTGTTTTTTCCTGTTTTCAAACCAAATATCCTGTTTTTTCCTGTTTTCAAACCAAATATCCTGTTTTTTCCTGTTTTCAAACCAAATCCTGTTTTTGGAACTGTTTTCAAACTAAATATCCTGTTTTTGGAACTGTTTTTAAAACCGCATCCAGGGTTTCAAAACTACTATAACACAAAGCGTTATATACGTATTCGTGAAACTGCTCCATTTTCGCAAAAATAAAAAAGGAATAGGGTACTACGTATTTCTTATGAAAACACGAAATAGGTTAAGTTTTGTTACACCTCGCACGAATTTAATATTATATAGAAACTCAGAAATCCATATAACACTGAGTGTTATGTACGTATTTATGATATAATTTGCTAAAATAATTGTACTTTTTCTTCATTTTACTATATAATAAAATAATAGGAGGATTTTATGATACTCAATCCAGAATATATCATACAAGCTGCCGAATTTGACTATACCTTTATGGGCAAGTCAGAAGAGGATATATCGCGGGTTTATAACATTCCTCTGGTCAACGTACAACATGAAGTCAGATCAGGCAATTGGGTCCGAAAAATAGAACCTGCTGAACTCCCTGCTACATCGGATATAGAAAAGTTTACTGAACAGTTAAAAACGATAACTGAAAAACGTCTCACGATAGTTTCCCTTTTCAGACAGATCGAGAACCAGCCTCTCTATGCTCAAATAGAGAAGGTTCTGCTCCAAAAAATCCTTGTCCTTGCTGAACAGATTGAGCCTGCCGACGACAAAGCAGCCCTGAAGCTAACTAATCTTACTAAAGCTCTAGGTAACATCCTTGAGCGTAACCCAATAAACCTCTCTGAACAGGTAACTGAACTCAGCAAGGGCAAGGGGTCCGTTACGGTGCTAATTCAAAATAACCTCTCTGGTCAAGTTCAATGACAGAAATACAGTTACCCAGACTAAATTTTAGAGACTATCAGAAGCCGGTTTGGGATGTATTTATCGGTAATAAGAAAAAACGTGGAATAACTGTCTGGCCAAGAAGAAATGGTAAAGATTTGTCGGCTATAAATATAGTAGCGGCGAAAGCGTTACAACGAAAGGGGCTATATTTTTATATAGCCCCTTTTTATAATCAGGTTAGACAGATTATTTGGGAAGGTATTGATGGTACTGGTACCAAATTTATTGATTATATTCCGCCGGAAATTGTAACGCGTGTTCTGAACCAGGATATGCGTCTCTATCTGTCCAATGGGTCACAAATAAAGCTCTGTGGCTCTGATAATATTGACTCCATAGTAGGGACCAACCCCCTGGGTATCATATTTACCGAATTCTCTCTCCATAAACCTGAGGCTTGGCATTACCTCCGGCCAATACTTGCTGAGAATGGGGGTTGGGCCCTCTTTAATGGCACGCCTCGTGGTCTAAATCACTTTTATCAGTTGTATAAAGCTGCATTAAAAGACCCTGATACCTGGTTTACACAATATTTAACCAGAGATGATACTGGTATACCCTCATTAGAAGCCATTGAAGAAGATAGACGATCGGGAATGCCTGAATCCCTGATTCAGCAGGAATATTACTGCTCGTGGACAGCCTCTCAAGAA
>JAVEPM010000225.1:0-3268 GCA_034008115.1 Methanolobus sp. | reverse complement strand
GCGGGTTTTCCTAGCCGAAGCTATTATAAAAACGACATGCATTTGGATCTAGAAATTCAAGAGCAAAATCAGATGAGAACAAAGTTATTGAAATTCTAGAATCTATTAAAACACGATCTATTACAACTCGTCAAGAGATTTATAAAAAATTTGATATTGGTAATCAAATTATATACAAAATTTTAAATAGAAAATTATGGAAAAATGCAACTATTCAATATACAGATGATGATTTAAAAGAGATGATTTTAATAATAAACCAATCTAAAAAATTAACGGATGAGATGGTTATAAATATTAAAATTGATTTGAAAAATGGTATTTCTAGAATCGAAATTGCTAAAAAATATAGTATTCATCGAGATACAGTTTCTAATATTTATACAGGCAGAATATGGTCACAAATAATTGTATAAAAATCTAAGGATGAAGAGATAGTCTGCTCTCATAGGAAACTATGAGTTGTCTATTTTAGACAAACTGAAATTAGCGATTTCAGTTCAACACTTGGCATCCACTTTTTGGTTCTTCAGATCCAGATGTCCTTAAAAGGCGAGCTTCAATTATCGAGATCAACAATTGTGGAGCATTAATTCGTGATATTGGATTTAAGAATAAACAAATATGTGGTGTATTTGAGACCTTAAGTGGCTTTAAGGGCCCGGACTTATATAATTTAATCGTTAAAGATAAAGTCGATATTGGATTTTCTTTACGAGCACTTGGAGCAGTTGAAACTCTCCAGGATGGAACAATTATGGTGAAGGATCCAATACGTCCGATCACATATGATATTGTTTCTAATCCTAGTCACGAAAATGCTAAAGTTTTAGAATTTTTGCCGGAATCAGCTAGTGAATATATAACCGATGGAAATGTAATTTGTGAAGGAGAATTTGTCGATCTTCTTAGTAAAGATCAAATTGCTATTCAAGAAGGAGATTCTGTTATTGTTAGATTTATTAATGATATTATTAATGAACGATTCAATAGCGTAATCTCTAAAGGGATTAAATTTAAACTTTAATTATTATTTTTTATTTATTATTTTGGAAGGAGATGTTTAACATGGAACTGGCATTATTTGAGAATTATGAGCACTTTATTAATGAACATAGTGATGATCTGTCGAATCCTTCAAGTGCATTAAAAATTGTTACAGATAATGGAATGTTTAGAGCATATATGGATTCTTTAACAGAAGGTCTCGAACCTCGCGTTAAGAATTCTGTTTTAGGTGTTGCTAATCGTCAGAGAGAAATGCTTTTAACGGAAGCTGCGAATGTTCCTGGTTCGACTTTAAGTTTTGGTTGGACAGTACTCAGCTTTCCTATTCTTGTGGATCATAATTAAAAGGTCCCTTTTAAGAGCAATCTTAATCGAACATTTGTGTGAATTGCTGGAAACCCCTTAGAGCTTAGCTAACTACAACGTAATCTGAAAAGATAAGCGTGAATGTTTAAAAATAGCTAAGATTGGGCAATCAGCAGCCAAGCTCCTGCAATGGAGAAGGTTCAACGACTATCCCGAAAGGGAGTACACTCAAGCGAGTGGAAGTGCACAATATTCCATAATATTTATACATAATAGTATGAATATTATGGAATAATGATATAGTCTTGTCTCTATCGAAAGATAGAGTGAGAACAATTTCTCAGATAGAGAGTTGCGTACTCTATTAAAAATTAACGATTTATGCAGAACCCATTATTTCAGAACTTTGTAATGTATATCCAATTTCTTCTCCGGTAGCTTCTATTCCTCGTATTAAGATTATGGCTTATATCAAGGGATATAGCGGGGCTACTACTCAAGTACGTATTCCTACAATGAGTCAGGCTGTTCGTCCGGGTGCTCTTGCGCTTTCAGTAACTCCTGCGGTTGCTAATAATATGTTTACTATTGCAACTGCTGCGGTGGCACCTGCTACTGTTACTGCTGATCTGTATCGTATTAATCGTCGTTATACTTTATTGACTTCGATCGTTAGTACTGATACTGTTGGTGGTGTTTCTACTACTGTTACTTCTGCTGTAATGATTAAACCTGATAACCGTAATCAGTTTATTGGTACATTTACTTTTGATGATACTGGTGGTACTACAATTATTGGAAGTATAACTGGTCATATTAATTATGATACCAGTATTTTTAGTTTTAGTGTAATTTATTCAAATGGTACTGCGGGTCACACTTTTGCATGTACTTCTGCTGTTCTTAGTATGCGCTTCATGCCTACTAATACTATGAATGGGCGTGTAAGAGTTAAAATCGAATCAGAGATGACTGACGTTAAAAATAGTAGCGTCCCTTATTAGTAATAATAAGAATTTAATTCGGTGAATTCGGTGAAACTCCTATTTATAGGACAATACCGAGCCAAGCTCTAGAAATAGAGAAGGTGTAACGACTATCCCGAAAGGGAGTACACTGCAAGCGATTGGCAGTGGAAGTACCGAACATCCTAAACGGATGAAGATATAGTCTAATCTATACAGTAATGTATAGTAGTCGAAAGACAAGTAAGAGAGTAGCGTCTCTTGCTCAATATAGATGAACTATTGATCCAAATGAGGATTTCTTAAAATTAAATTGAGACTTTCTATAGAGATATAGATCGAATAATTTCGTGAATTGCTGGGATTTCCTTATAGCCAATACACTACAACGGAGATCGAAAGATCAAACGTGAATGTTTAAAAAGTATTGGATTGGATAATCAGCAGCCAAGCTCCTATTGGGTCCGTTAAACTCTATGGAGAAGGTTCAACGACTATCCCGGAAGGGAGTACACTCAAGTGAGTGGAAGTGCGAAATATCTATTGGTTAGTGAACAATATATTTTGAAAAATCTGCAAAAAACGAGCAGCTGGTAAAAAATATAAAATTAATAAATTACAAGCAACACCAAAATGGGCGAATATTGAAAAAATTGAAATTATATATAAACAAGCAATTGAGTTGGAAAAGCAAGATGGTATTAAACGACATGTTGATCATATTATTCCTTTACATGGTGTTAATAATTATGGAGAACATGTTGTGTGTGGATTACATATTGAAACAAATTTACAGATTTTAACGGAATCTGAAAATTTGAAAAAGCACAATAAATTCAACCAATAGATAATGATATAGTCTAATCTTTGATGAAAATCAAAGCTGTTAATAACAGGATAAAGATTAACGCTCTTTATCGAATATAAATGAATTGAATTACCACCGGAAGATATTCAAGATTATCAGGCAATATTTAAGATCGATATAA
>JAVEPM010000224.1:0-3283 GCA_034008115.1 Methanolobus sp. | reverse complement strand
TAAATGGGTAAAGATTGCAGGAACTCATTCAAAAGAGGTTACATCTTACTTCCTGAAAGATCTGAACCTTAAGAGAGTAGAAGTTGATGAAATCTGGTCGTATATAAAAAAAAGCAAAAGAACGTGACTGAAGAAAACTCTGAATATGGTAGTGTATACTCACTTACTGCAATTAAAAGCGATACAAGACTGTTTCTTTTTCATCATGAGGGTAAACGTAGTGTAGAGGATGCAATCAAGTTGTTCAGTGAGATCGAGAAGATGCGAAACGCATCTTCTCCTATCCCTATATTCATTTCAGATGACTGGGATGCTTTTGAAGAAGGACTTGTAAATGTATATGGCCAGATAGAATTGCCACAATACAAAGGTATTGGACGAAAACCATTGCCAAAACTAATGCCGGTTAAAGATCTGAAGTACATCAAAGTATATAAGAAAAGTGTAAAAGGCTATGTGATCAGTACAGTGAACCGTGTTGTTTTTGGAGATCAGGATGAAATACTTGAGATGCTTGGAGCTTGTTCTGAAGACTATATTGGTACATCCTATATAGAGAGAATAAATCTTACAATTAGGACTTCTCTTGCAAGGTTCATAAGGAGAGGGGTAAATTTCAGTAAAACAATGAAAATGCACCAGAGATCCCTTGATTTGTTTCAGGCAGGGTATAATTTTATAAAGCCTCATGATTCTCTGAAAGTTAAAGTTGATTCACAGAATAGAAAATGCTTGCAAAGAACTCCGGCAATGGCGGAAAAAATAACTGATCATGTATGGACATTAAAGGAATTATTGACTTTCAGAACACCAGTTCAATAGGGAGGGGACACGACCAAAAATAGAAATTTTAAACTTGAGTTAAGACTGGATTATCCCCCACTCAAATATTGAGTTTGATAATGATATATAAACAAATCGGTTTGAATGGAAATGTTTATATATAGATAAGTAGAACATTGTTATTGTATATCTACGTTAGTAAGATATGCAAGCAAACCATGAATTTTACAATCAATGAAAAGGGATGGTAACAATGGACTTGAAATCTTTAAAACAAGAAGAACATAAAAGAAAAACTAAAAAAGGATACATGTGGGCACTTATATGTGCCGTGCTTTGGGGTATCTGGTACATACCAGGATCTCTTGTATGGGTATTGAATCCCTTTGATATAATGTATGCAGAAATTGCACCAGTAGATGGAGATTCAACTGCACTTTTCATCGCAGCAATATTAATAACATCACTAACTGCACTAACAGTGATGATCTCCTTGGTACTCTGGAATCTTGTGACTGGTAAATATGGAGAAATCAAACGAACTTTAAAAGAATTCCGCCCCTGTAGTAAATGGTTTATGTTGGCAGCAATCTGTGGGGGACCTGTGGCAATACTTGGATCATACATGGCAATGGGTTTTGTCGGTGGTGCATTTGCAGCCGTTGCATCATTACTCTTTCCCATAGTAAGTTCAACACTTGCACATAAATGGTATGGAGAAATAATTTCAAAAAGAGCTGCGCTCGGTATTATTCTTATAGTATGTGGTGGAATTTCAATTTATGCAGGAGGATTATTAACTGAATTGACAACAGGCAACGTTAGATGGCTAGGATATGTTGGAGGACTAATGGCAGCTGTAGGATGGGGAGCAGAAGGTGCCGTTGCAGGCAAAGGTCTTGACATCGCAGAACCAGACGTAGGACTCACAATCAGATTCTTTGCTGAAACACTGCTATGGTGGATTATTGTTATACCAATATTGTTGATTCTTGGATATCCAATGATAAAATACACATTGATGGCATTTGAACCAATGGTATTTATGGTATTGATGTTTGCAGGACTCTCATTTGGATATTGTTATATCACCCTCTACAAATCATTACCACTTATAGGAGTTGGAAGAGGACAGGGTGTTGCAAACCTGTACGGCCTTTGTGCAGTAATCTTTATCTTTTTGTTCTTTGGTGATATACCTAGCTGGACACTTCTTCTGGGTGCAGCCCTTTGTTTGATTGGAAGTACAGTGATGTATACTGAAGACACTGGTGATATGGAATCTTTGAGAGGTGATTAAAATGGCAGCCAATCGTCCAATTAAATTCCGTATTCTTGAGCTATGCCATAATAGTGAAGGTAGATGGAATTATGAGATTGTTCAGCAAATACAGAAAGAGTACAATCTCAAAGGTAATTTCAGTAGAGATTCTATCAATTTCGATATAATTGAACTGGCTTCAGGTGGGATGCTGAAAAATATTGAATCCAAGGTCGATGAAGATGGTATCTATAAGAAGGGATTCCTTCTTCATAAATATACAATTACCGAATTTGGAATAATAAGGGCTAAAGATGCCTGTTTGATGTATGTCTGATGGAGGATTAAAAATGGTACAAACGCAAGCCGCAATGGATGCTTACAATGCTTATTGGGTGAACTCACCTTTGCCAGCAGCTGATATTTTGTGGATGGTTGTCATCATAATCGTGGCAATATTGGCACTCTGGCAGGCAAGAACTTTTGTTTCACAGTTCTAAAGAAAATAAGTGACAATAGAACGCGAAGAAATACATGGCAGTTTATGAAGCTAGTCCTGAAGCAGTAGTCAAACTTATAATTCGGTTGCTTGGAATAATTGAACAACAAGCTGTGCAAATCGCACAACTTGATCTTTTTTATCAGCATGTTACAAAGTTGTTCTCTGATATTTTAGGATTCAAGATAAGTCCTGCCACAATTGTGAACACCGAAAGTAGTTGCTTTGCGAAACTTGAAGGTTTTGAAAATGAAGTAAAGCACTTCCTGAAACAACCTCCTGCTATTAACCTGGATGAAACTGGGTTGAAAATAAATGCATCTCATAATGCCAAAGATAATTAGTGATCTTTTAATGTGCATCAAATATCATATTGATAATGATCTTTTAGAGCCTGAGCTAATTTAAAGGTTTAGCGAGGATTATGACCACATTCCCTGTTCTGGAATGAATGGAAATCCACCTAATCAAATATGCAATCTAAAAAACGAGGACATAAGAAACAAACTGTAATAAATAATTTATGATTTTAAGGAGCCTTAACCATTAATATTCTGTGCTCTTTAATTTGATAACAAATCTCTTTTATGTTTTCTTTTCCTTAAAAATTAATTTTAATGACTTAAAATTGGAATTTTCTAAAAGCACTTTGTGATTTTATAAGATCATTTCTTTGTACTTTAAAAGCAGTTAATGCTGTCAATAACGCAGTAATGTTAGCTATGCTCACAAACATCCTG
>JAVEPM010000223.1:0-3296 GCA_034008115.1 Methanolobus sp. | reverse complement strand
TTGGTTTCAAAGCCTGTAATGAGCCTTTCCGTGACCATTCATGGTATTTCCGCAACGCTCTTGTCCGGGCAAGTTACAGCAACTATTCTCAAGGGATTTCAGCAACAACCGTTTATTTGGAACGATTTTTTGAAAATCTGCTCTTTGCAGGAAAGAATGAACTGAAAAATCGTTATTGTCATATCCGATGGGAAAATGAAGAAAACTCCCAAAGTGCAAATCCAAAGTGCAAAAATTGCACTTTAGAAGAAGCCGCCGTGCTGAAACTTGTTGCCGCCAACCCTAAAATCACGCAAAAAATGATTGCCCGGGAGATCAAAAAATCCGAGCGCACTGTAAAAAGTATAACTGTTTTACTTCAGGACAAAGGACTTCTCTTCCGCAAAGACGGTAAGCGTAATGGAAGTTGGGTGGTGAAAGATGAATAAACATAAAAAAGTAACAATTTTTTGCTTGCAAAGAATAGCACGGACTCAAAATGTCCACTTGGAAGCATTATATTGAAGTAATACAAATATTTTTCAACAAGGAATAGACCAATATGAATAATGACCCAAATCAAGCAACTACGCCTGATCCTAACGTTGAACAATTGGATAGTATATCTGCCAAACGAGTGCGGCGGGACAAATGGTTGTCCGGAATCTTTGTAAGTGTACTCGTTATTTTATGCCTCGCCGTAGCCTGCAGTCTTTACATTCTCTCAAAAGACTATTTGGCATGGTCCGCCAATAAGCATAAAGCCCAAAATGAACTGGAACAATTACAAGCGATTTCAGATAAACAGAGAATTTCAATTGATGAAGAATTAAAAAGGCTAAAACTTCAGAAACAAGAACGATTAAATGAATTAGCTACACTTAGAGAAAAATCAGATAAACTCAATGCTCAAATTGCTCAACGGCAAGCATTACTCAGTTCAACCGATGAAGAAATAAAGCAACTTAACAAAATAAAAGCTGAAGCAAAAAATTTAAAACTCCAAAATGAGCAACTGGCTGCAGATGTGAATAAGCAACGCCACGAGTTGTCGCAATTATCAGGTCAAAAAACGCTTTTATCCGGGCAGAACACTGATCTGTCATCACGAATCACCTCCTTAAAACAAGAATTGGATTCTTTGCAAAAGCAAGTAACTGAACGAAATCTTGTTTTAGCAGAATCCGAGCAAGTTAATGCTGCTGTTGTTGCCAAACAGCAGCAAATCTCACGGCTTAAACAGCAAATCAGTACTTTGCAACAGGAAATATCAACATTGACCAATAAAAGATTGAGTACAAATGATGAAGTTTCTTTATTGCAGCAAAAACAGGCAACTGTTGCGGCTGAGCTTAAAGCATTGGAATCTCGTCTGACTGCATTAAAAGCGGATATTTCTTTGCTCGAAAAAAGCAAATCCGTATTAAAACAGGAAATCACAACTTTGCAAGTGTCGCAAAATTCAGAAAATGAGAAACTGACTAAAACTAAACACCTGGTTGCAGAAGCTGAATCATTGCAAAAACGAACAACTCAAAGCAATACAGCACTGCTTCAGACACAAAATCAACTCAATGAAGACATCTCTTCATTGAGAATAGAATCTGGCAAACTGCAAGGCGAGATAACTCAATTACGTATTCAGCATAAGAAATTGGTTGATTCAATCGCAGAGATTGAATCAACTATGGCCGCAAAACGCAACAGCGGTTCTGCGCCAGCTACAAGCAAGAAATAAAGAATATTTATCGAAGGAGAAAATAAAATGTTTGATCCATTTATTATAGCCGTAATACTGGGCGTCTTGCTATTTATTTTGCTTGGAGTTTCAACATTCTCTATATACATTTATTGGAGAGGAATTGATCTTGCTCCGTTTTTTGAAAAGAAAGAACGTTTGAAAGAGGAAATCGAAAGTTGTCAAAATACATTGAGCGATCTGAAAGCCCAAGTAACTGAGACAAATGTAGAGCTTGCCAATGCAAACCGGACAATTGCCGAAGGGCAAAGTGAGCGGAAATGGTTGGATGAAAATCACGATACGGTTGCAAGTTTAAGAGATCAGATCGCCCATGCTAAAGAAGATTTAAAAAAAGCTGTTGATGAGCGTAATGAGGCAGAAGACAAACTTAAAAACATTAACCTCGAAATACAAAAAGCCTTTGGGGAAAATCAGGAATTAGGTGTCCAAAACGAGCGTTTCCGTAAAGATAATGAGGAACGTGAAAAACAAAAAAATGAGTTGATTTTGGATATTAAACGTTTGGAAGAAGAACGCTTAAAATCCATTCATACATCCAACGAAGTTCAAGAAGAGTTGTTGAAACGTAAAGCTGAACTGGATAAAGTTAATAGAGATGTTGAGGCTCAATACGGCAAGTTGGAAAGTCTGAAAAAAGAAATAGAAGAACAAAAGAAAAAGTTACAAAACCTTGAATCCCGCCATAATGAACTCAGAGGGCAGTTCCATGCAGAAGAAGAAAAACTTCATAATTTAATCAGTGACCGCATCGCAGCTGAACCAGTTAATGAAGACGTCAAATGGGGAGATTTGAACCGTCCTGTTTTTGAAATTGCCAAATCTTCCAAAGTTCAACAAGTTAAAGAAGAAGCGTGGCTGGAAAAATTCACAGGTACTCTTAAAGCTAATGGAATTAAATTCCATGATCGCATGATCAATGCATTCCATACCGGACTCAAGGTTGCAGACTATTCACCTTTGGTGGTGCTGGCAGGCATATCAGGAACCGGCAAAAGCCTTTTGCCCCGTCTCTATGCCAAAGCTATTGGTATGAATTTTTTGCAGATTGCAGTTCAGCCCCGTTGGGATAACCCGCAAGATATGTTCGGATTTTACAACTACATGGACGGGCGTTACAAAGCCACTGAATTGTCACGAATGCTCTGGCAATTTGATATCCACAATAACCCGCAAGCAAAAAGCAAGTATCAAAAATCACTGCCGATGAATTTGGTTCTGCTGGATGAAATGAACCTTGCCAAGGTAGAATATTATTTCAGTGATATGTTGAGTAAACTTGAAGTACGTCGTGGCATTAACGAAGCAGACGAAGCATCGCGCCGCAATGCTGAAGTGGAAATTGAGTGTGGGTCGACTCAAAAAGCCGCCGAAGCAAAACGTTTGTTCGTAGGCAGAAATACCCTTTTCGTCGGCACTATGAATGAAGATGAGTCAACTCAATCTCTTTCAGATAAAGTCATTGACCGTTCCAATGTGCTGCGTTTTGGCAAGCCGAATGATTTAGCAGCCAAACCCAATATCAGCCGTTTTGAAGAGAGTTTTACCACTCCGCTGT
>JAVEPM010000222.1:0-3301 GCA_034008115.1 Methanolobus sp. | reverse complement strand
TGGGGAACATACGAGCAGAATGCACTTAAAGTAATCAAAGAGTGGAGAATACTTTGTTTTGCATGGAAATGGCTTGGAGATAAGAAAACTAACATAGTTTCACTTAATGAATACGGAGATGATGAAGCTAAGTTGGTTGGAGTGTTATGGGAATTGTTTAATCAGGCAGAAATAGTGATGGCTCATAATGGGGATCATTTTGATGTAAAAAAATCTAACGCTAAATTTATAGAACATGGGCTTACACCTCCATCAACTTACAAGACTATAGACACTCTAAAAGTAGCAAGACAAAAGTTTAAGTTCACCTCTAATAGATTAGATGCCTTAGGAGAACACCTAGGATTAGGAAGAAAGAAGCAAACAGGAGGGTTTGAATTGTGGGATAAGTGTATGCAAGGAGATGAAAAATCTTGGAGAAAAATGGAAGCTTATTGTAAACAGGATGTAAGGTTACTAGAGAAAGTCTATCTTAGATTAAGACCTTGGTTTTCAAACCACCCCAATATGAACTTGTATAATAAAACCGAAAGCTGTTGTCCCAATTGTGGATCAAAAAAAGTTCAAAGACGAGGATTTAGTTATACTCGTGTTAATAAATTCCAAAGGTGGCAATGTTTAAACTGTGGAAGTTGGCATCAATCACCACTTAATAACGTTAAAATAAGATGAAATATTTATCACTATTTTCGGGTTATGGAGGATTCGAAAAAGGAATACAACAAGCGTATGATAATCTACGACCCATACAACAAAACATTCCCAAAGAATCAGAAACAATGCACGGCATTGAGAACAAATTACAGCAATGGGAATGCGTGGGTTTTAGTGAAATCGACAAATACGCAATCCAAACCTATCTTAAACATTATCCAACCCACAAAAATTATGGAGACATCAAAACAATCGACCCAAAAGAACTCCCAGACTTCGACCTCCTCGTTGGCGGATTCCCTTGCCAAGCGTTTTCTATCGCTGGAAAAAGAATGGGCTTTGAAGACACCAGAGGAACTCTCATCTATGATGTCTTTAGAATTATTAAAGAAAAGCACCCCAAATTTGTGCTACTTGAAAACGTTAAAGGATTGCTTTCTCACGACTCAGGAAGAACTTTTAAAACCATCATCACCTCGCTTGCAGAATTGGGGTATGCTGTCGAATGGCAAGTGCTTAACGCAAAGAATTTCGGAGTCCCACAGAATAGGGAAAGAGTGTTCATTATCGGACATCTTGGAGGATTCAGTGGAAGACAAGTATTTCCTATCACAGGAAACGACAAACAAACTAATATTGAGGGGTTATCAACAGTAAGTGCGGTAACTGGAGTTAAATCAGTTTGTGTATGTCCAACATTAGATACAATGTATAAAAAAGGTCTAGGTAGTAAGCAAGCAAGACCATGTATATTACAAATCAATCAACCAAAGCATAGCAATGATAGAGTTTATTCAGAGGATGGAATATCTCCAACCCTCAACACTGCTCAAGGTGGGAACAGACAACCTTTTATTCCAGTCTTAACTCCTGATAGACTATTTAAACGTCAAAATGGAAGAAGATTTAAAGAAGATGGCGACCCAATGTTTACGCTCAACACCCAAGATAAGCATGGAATTTATGATGGATGTAAAATCCGCAGACTCACCCCCACCGAATGCGAACGCTTAATGGGACTTCCTGATGGATGGACAGAGGGAGTTAGTGACACTCAAAGATATAAATTATGTGGCAACGGAGTAGTAGTTAATGTAGTTGAAGAAATAATTAAAAAAATATATGAAAATAAAAACAAAAATTCTTTACGCTAAAATTGGAGAGGATGGCATAGGAAAAAAGATAAGCAAAGAATTATACGAAAAAGACTTGACAAAACAGGTAAAGTAAAGATATGATAGCGTAAAAGAGAGGGTAAGACCTTCTCGCAAACAACAACTTCTTTAGATAAAAAAACCACCCGAATAGGTGGTTTTTAAATTATTTCTTTGGAAGTTTCTTTTTGGGAAGCTTCTTTTTAGTAGGAAGTTTCTTAACAGGTAGTTTCTTATTTAATGATTTCCCTGATTTAACCTTTTCTTTTTCAATCTTATCTTTTCCAGCACCAGCCTTGTAATACATTAGGTCTCCTATAATAGGAATGTTTCTAATAGACTTAAATCCCTTATCATCTCCCATTGTTCTAATATCACTAACTAAGTCGTCTAATGGTCTTGTAGGTGGTTTAAGTTTTTTAATTATTGTCATTCCAAGACCATCTCTTTCCACGCTTCCTACGTCGTAAGTTGACATCATCATCAACTGTAAAGCTTGGTTGACTACGTTGTCAGAGAAACTCTTGTCTTCACCCCTAAACCAATCTCTTAGTTGAGCGGCGGTAGCTCCGGCGGCAGTTAAGTAAGCAGTAAGCATGATCATATTCTTGGATTTTTTCCAAGTAGGTTTTCCACTTCGAGCTTCATTTCTATACATATCCAATACTTTGATACCATAAGATTTCATAGAATAAGCAGCTCTTAGATTAGGATGTTTAGCATACATTAAAGGCATTTCCATTAAGTCCCTAGGGTCAACATCTTGAACTTTATTCCAAATATATAAAGAAGTTTCATCGGTTACTTTTTGATTTTTTACGTCGTCAAAGAACTCAGCAATCCTCTCTTTGTTTCCTCTAAAAGTAAAGTCGGCGTAGTCTTTTAATTCTTCAAACCCTGCTCCCTTTCCTCTCTTAGCGTATCGAGTGGCTTCTCTGAAAGCATTACCCATAAAGGCTTGGTTGTTTAAACGATCAAGTGCATCGAACCCAACTATCTTTAAAGACTTCTTAATCAATTGACTATCTGCAAATTCATGAGTTATATCCATAAACATCTTATCTCTAAGAAATGGTTTCTTTCTGAATAAAGAAGCCACGGCTCTAAACATTCCATGCTTATACATATTCTTTCCAATATCTGCTGTCTGAAAGATTGTTTGAGAGAAATGGCTAAGAAAAGCTAGAGTAGCTGATTTTCTTAGAGTCTGTGAAAGAACACCCTCTTGTCCTTGAGGACTTAATATTCCACTTAGGTACTCTTGAAGAAGTTGTTTTTCTGAAGGTGAAGCGGTAACTTTTTCAACTAAAGCTCCAATAGAATCTTGCTCAGTTCCCTCAATACCAAATATTTTCTTTAGTTCTATTCTTTGGTTCATTTTAGAAATGTACATCGACAAAGAATCTTTTGGTTTATGATAGTACTTAATAAATTCAGCTGGAAGTTCTTTAAATTGTCGTGCTCTTTGAGCATTACCGGCGTTTATCTTGCCT
>JAVEPM010000054.1:0-22261 GCA_034008115.1 Methanolobus sp. | reverse complement strand
ATTATTCCTTCATAGCTTTTGAGGATTTAAACATCAAAAACATGCTTAAAAATCACAGTCTTGCAAAAAGCATATCAGATGCCGCATGGAATATGTTAATCTCTGCAACGAAGTACAAGGCTGAAAGCGCTGGTTCTTCAATTGTATTGATTAATCCTGCAAATACTTCTAAGATGTGTTCAAAGTGTGGTCTGTTAGTTGAAAAATCATTAGCAGTGAGAATACATAATTGTCCTCACTGCGGTCTGGTTTTAGACCGTGACCACAATGCAGCTATCAATATTCTCAGATTGGGATTGCAATCTGTCGGCATAACAACCGTAGAAGCCCACGCACTTTAGTCGTGGGAGCAGTCACTCGTCTTCCTTTTTGTATACCATTGTACCTATTCCGGTGTCTGTGAATAGTTCAAGCAGTACTGAGTGGGAAACACTTCCGTCTATTATATGGATCTTTTCAACACCATTTGTTACTGAACCCGCAGCACTTCTCATTTTAGGTATCATCCCACCCGAGATTAGCCCGCTGTCGATCATTCCATCAATTTCATCAATGGCAACCCTTGATATACGTGAGCTTCTGTCATTGATATTTCTTAGCAGTCCTGGTACATCGGTCATCAGGATGAGTTTCTTAGCATTCAGGGCGGCTGCAATGTCACCGGCAATGGTATCTGCATTTATGTTAAGTGCTTTGCCGCTGATGTCCATGGCAATTGGTGATATAACAGGGATATAGCCTTCTCGAATAAGTATGTTAAGCAGTTCCGGGTTGATTATCTCCGTATCTCCTACCCAGCCGATGTCTACCTCATGTTCAACGTTCTCGATCATGACCTTCTGGAATGGTTTTTTCTTTGCTATGATCATTTTCCCATCTTTTCCGGAAAGTCCGATTCCTTTGGCACCGTGCTTTCCGATGAGTGCTACGATCTCTGTGTTAATATTGCCCACAAGGACCATGGATGCGATTTCAAGTGTTTCATCATCTGTGACTCGCAGGCCGCCTACAAACTGGGATTCTTTGCCCATGCGTTTCATCTTCTCAGAGATTTCCGGTCCACCACCGTGGACTATGATGGGGTGTATCCCTACATATCTTAGAAGGACAACATCCTGTATGATGTCACTCATTACATCGGGATTGACCATTGCATGGCCACCGACTTTGATTACCATTATCGAATCATGGAAATCCCTTATGTATGGCAATGCTTCGATCAGTACATTCTCTCGGCTAAGTGTCATGATATTTCACCTGCTATCATTTATTATAATCCCGGGCATTCGCACGGCTATAAGTTTGGAGCTTACTATTAATAAGGTTAAATGATTTAAAAGTTATTTCTGTTACAGGCAGCAGATATTTTAAAAAAAGCTGTTTAAAACAAAAAGACCCATGAAATGGGTCCCTCATAAGCTTAGACTTTCTCAAGCTTTTCGATACCGACCTTCTTAACAAAAGGCTTGTTAATCTTATCAGGCATCCAGTCTGGTTTGTTCTTTGGTGCGTCGACCATTTCTTTCCAGCCTTTGAATGCGTGGACTTTCTTTGTTCCGCGCTCACGAAGCTTGATCTCTTCAGGCTTCTTTTTAGTTCCTTTTCCTCTGTTCGCAACCTTCAAAGCAGCCTGTCTTGGCTGTTTTCCAGTGAATACCCCATGTTCATTTCCTTTTTTGTCTCTTAACACAAAATTTCTTGTTTCAGACATGATGTCACCTCGTAATCATTATGTGATTACCACTGCTTTCCGTATTTAGCATATGCAGTATATATATTTTTCTTTTAATGTTGTCTTTAGTTCTTGTTTTAGTGAATATATCACAATTTTGAGCATCCATTTGCTATCATTATGGCCTTATTATTATAATATTTGTACCTGTTTATCGTTTATTAGAGAGCAGTATGCCGCAACATGGCAAATGTACTTGATTTAGTACTTGCTTATGTATTTGAACTGTACCAGGCTGCAGTTACTTGTTTTGTACCCTCTTTATTGTTTTGTATCCATTTTGTTTTCTTTTAGCCGTGGGCTCTTAACACAAGCTTTACATGCAATGAATCCCTTGAGCATGATATAATTCATATCCATCATTATAAGGTGCTTTGCCATCTTTTGATTTCAGAGGTCTTAATTATGGAAATTCCGGTTGTAAAACTCCCAGATATACAGGCTGATAAGCCGCAAATACCTATTAACCTGACCCGTGTCGGTGTTACTAATGTTAAAAAACTAGTTCAGATCACGAGAAAGGACAAGCGTCCTGTTGTTCTGATATGTACTTTTGATATCTTTGTAGATCTCCCCTCTCACTTGAAAGGGGCCAATCTATCTCGTAATTTTGAGGCAGTTGATGAAGTACTCCAAAAAGCAGTCAATATGCCTGTTTATGAGATAGAACAGCTGTGTAGTGACGTTGCTCAAAGTCTCCTTACCCGGCATGAATATGCTACTCGTGCTGAAGTTATTCTGAAAAGCGAGTATATGGTTAAAAGAGAGTCTCCTGTTACCAAAATGGAATGTCAGGAAGTTGTTGATATATTTGCTGAAGCAATTGCCATGCGTGATGATGTCGCTCAGATGGCAGTCAAGAAGCTCATTGGTGCAGAGGTTGTTGGAATGACTGCATGTCCATGTGCTCAGGAGATCATGAGGGATAACGCCAGGAAGGAACTGAAGAATATTGGTGTGGATGAGCAGCATATCGCAGAATTCCTCCACAGGGTTCCAATGGCCACTCATAACCAACGTGGTCGTGGTATAATCTCCATAGAAGTAGAAGGCGATGTTTATGTGTCGCTTGAAAAGATAATTGAGATTATCGAAAATTCCATGAGTTCCAGTGTATTCGAACTTCTGAAGCGCTCTGATGAAGCGAGGGTTGTGCAGACTGCTCACAATAATCCTAAATTTGTGGAAGACTGTGTAAGGACCATGGCAAAGAATGTTGTCAAGGCCTTTGAGCATTTGCCAGATGAGGCAGTTGTAACGGCCAAACAGATCAATGAAGAAAGCATACACAGACACAATGCTTATGCTGAAAGGGTTGCAAAGATTGGTGACCTGCGTCTTGAAATCACTCCGGATGCTTAAATATTTAAACTAACCGTGTTCATATATGTAACTAAGTGAATTACAGGAGTTGAGCTATGACAGATTCTGAAGTGATCGAAGCTCTGGACGTTGATGGAAATCCAATTATAATTGGTTCTGTGATAAGGTACCTAAATACTGGTACTGTGGGCAGGGTTCTTGAGCTTAAGGAAGATGAAGACGGTGTCTGGGTATTAATGGATACCACTGATCTTTACTATAAGCCGGAAACACTTGTTCTTGCAGATGCAAGTGAGATTATCAAAGAAAAAATAGAACGTGTTTCTGTTAAAGATGCTAAATCCTATCTAGACAATTATTCTAACATGGCTGAGATGGATACTGATATTGGACAGGTAACTGGCGGAGGTTAATCCGCCTGATGTCTTTTTTTAAATGTTAAATAAGGCCTTCTTTTTTAAGTAATGTGAGTGAGCGTATCCATTCACCTTTTGGCTCCCTGGAAGTTCCCACAACCAGTCTTTTGATCTTGCCGACCTGCTCTACAACACCCTGTGCTTCAATACTCTCTCCTTTAAGAGCCTGACCTGCATAGGTGTGCGTGTATGAAAGCACATGGTCTATCTCATCATGTTCCACTTTGTAGACTGAAGGGCTGTCAAAGGCAAGTTCTGCATTTGTGACCTTAGCTTCTATTTTCATGCTGCCTATATCTTCTCCTCTTAGTATCGGCTCTTTTATCTGTTCCCAGTCACGAACAAAAAGAAGGTCAAAATATGTACCGTCAACCATTCCGCGGTTGCCCTTTCTCTTCTCATGGGCAATGAATTCCTCGAATGAGATCTCAGGGATGCGTTTGTTGTATATTTTCTTCCACATCTTCTCGTCAATGTCCTGAATAGGCCCAGTTTCTGACTTTGCTTTTGATATTGCGTCCCTTGCAATGAACCACTGTGCACCATAGACTACAAAATCTATATCTGAGCCTTCATTTTGAAGCCCTGGTAAAAGTGAACCTGTAACGCCCATCATTTCTCTGCTGATACCTGCTTCTTCAAGCGTGTCCACAACCACAGCAACTCTTTTTTCAGAATCATATAATTTTTCAATGACACTGTTTGGTGGAAGCACTTTTTTTATCTGGTCTTCAGGTACTACATGGACATCCTCTACCCATCCAGGACGGTTCTGACGCATGAAATCAAAAGCCACGTCAAAATCATACTTTTTGTAGCGTTTCCCGTTGAGTTCACGCTCCCCGTTCTCATCAGGCACGTATCTCATTGTTGACCTGATTCCATGTGGGTGAAAATAATCGGAAACTGCAAAGATCCAATCATCTTTTGTAACAAGGAAATCCCTTAATCTTGTTTTTATCATTTTTATCCTTCCTGCTAATTTTTCGGTGTTTCCGGCAGTTATTTGTACAGGTAAAACGTCTCTTAGCATAAAATAGTGCTGATATAGTTCAGGTGTCAAATATGATACCTACTTTTGCTTACACGGTTTGTTTTGTATTGTTTATTTGGTAACTATTCAGCCATCCATATCTAATAAAACAAAAATCAATATATTATGACTTCATTCTAACATTCAGACAAAAGATTCTGATGATCTGAGAGGGGATACATATAAAACGAGAAGAAATACTTGCAGTTTATGAAGCTGGTCCAGAAGCAGTAGTGGAACTTGTAACTCGATTACTTGGAATAATTGAACAACAATCTCTCCAAATTGCACAACTTGAAGAACGTGTCAAGCATCTGGAAGAAATGCTTGATAAGAATAGTCGCAATAGTAGCAAACCACCCTCTACTGATTCTTATGCACGAAAGAAAAAACGTAACTATTCAGCCTGATAAAAACGCTATCTATAACAATCTTGACAAAAAGTTGAAATGTAAATTTCATTATGAACATTTATTTTGATTGTTATTATTGATTGCTTTTTTGATTGTTAGATTGTTAGATTGTTAGTGGGCAGATATCTCAATTTCGATGAAATCAGCATCAATAGGCAGATTGTGCTAGGCTGAATAGTTACCTATATTTTTAACAAATACTCTTAACAAATAGCAAAGGAAAATCATGATATCTGAGCAATTAAAGAGCATCATCAGGGATGGTGAAGGACTCACAATCGAGTTTAAGGAATGTGTATCTCAGGTAAACAAAGATGTTTATGAAACAATTTGTGCATTCTTAAACCGAAGTGGAGGACACATTATCCTTGGAGTTGATGATAACGGAAACATCACAGGAGTGGAAGATGGAGCGTTGCCACGGGTCAATCTAGTATGGATCATGAGCTCTGGTTTTACATCCAGTTAAACTGAGAATTAGCTGGCTGCTAAATATCAGAATCAAAGGCTACGTTCCACTCAACGAGAATGCATTCACTCCACGCAAGCTTAAAGAAAAAAATAAAAATGCATAATTGAAGCAGGATAAAAAAAAGACAGCACATCCTGCATCAATTCTTTTTTACTACTGACTGCCTTTTATTCCAGTAGTCATAGGAATTATCTAACCCACACGACCTCAGGTTCGTTCTTATCTATTTCCTCTGGTTCTCTTGCCGGATATCCGAACACAATTGGTGCTATTACCTTAAAATTTGGAGTTATCCCTAATTCACCCAGCAATTCGGAATTGTCCTGAATGAAACATCCAGCTCCTACCCAGCAACTCCCAATTCCCATAGAATGTGCTGCAAGCATCATGTTCTCAGCACACATGGAGCAATCATAATCCGTAGTGAAACCTGCATTGTTTCCAAGAACAATTACAAGGACCGGAGCATCGTAGAAGATATTAAACTCCTCTTTTGCAAGTTCCTTTTTGAAGGCTATAGCCGCATCATTTGTAGTCTCAGCTAATAGTTCCAGCAGGCGTGGTTTACAATGATCTGAGATTCTCAGCATCATTTCACGATTCTTAACCACAACAAAGAACCATGGCTGATAGTCTAAACCGGAAGGTGCATGGATACCCGCATCAATTATCGTTTTGATATCCTCGTCACTTACATCCTTTTCTGAATATTCACGAACACTTCTCCGCGTCTTTATATTTTCAATTACATCCATTTTTTCACTCCCACGATAAACACTCCTTATTTTTTGATTCAAGAAACTCTTGCAAAGATATCTGCATAAGGCTGTCCGGGTCTTCAACATCCTTGTGTACATAAAGACCACACCAGCAGCGCTTCATCGCATCATAGTGTTCCCTGTGAAAAGGTATACAGGGACAGACGAGTTTCATATCAGACTCTCTATCACCTGTAAGGCCCTGACAGGGACAAAAAGGACTGCCTTTTTCTTTTTCGATCTTAACCTCCTGCTCAAGCAGGAAATCAACCAACTCAGTGTCAGGACTGAACTTGTATCCCAAAGGATCCACAACTTTAGAGAACATTTCCCTGAGTTTCTCTTTACGCTTTCCACTATCCATCTTTGATCAGGACTCGAGTAATTTTAAGTACTTGGTCGGATTGTATCCCACTACAACATCATCATCTATCTTTACAAATGGAAAAGACATTTCAGAATTGTGGGCAAGACAATCATCCTTGATAGCCTTTTTTGTATCATCATCTGCCTTATCATATTCAATAGACTCAAAGGGAATATCATGTTCCCTGAAGAATTTCTTTGCCCTCATACACCAAGGACAGGTACTGAGTGTGTATATAACTACTTTTTTCATTTGTTTGCACCTCCCATATTTACAAAAACATTATCATCCATGAGCTTTGTTTCATATATTGGTACTTTGATCTCTTTTGCATCAAGGAACTTACCATTTCGAATATCAAATCTCCAGTCATGGCACGGACATTTTAATACATAATGTTCCAGAGTGCCTTTTGACAGTGGGCATTCCATATGAGGACACTTATTGGACATTACAAAAAACAGACCATTTTTTCTGATAATAAGTACTTTATCACCTTCAAGTGATAATGCCTTTTTCTCATCATCAGCAAGTTCATTTTCCTTTATTGCAAATATCCATTTACTTTCCTGAATCATAGATATATTCCTATTGCATATCATATTAGAATGGCTATTTCGCCATCCTTAACCTGTGTATCGTATACGTTCACTTTTATCTTATCGGATGCCACATATGCCCCGCTGCGAATATCAAAGATCCAGCTATGACAAGGACATTTTAGAGAATAATCCTGCAGAGTGCCACCATCAAGACGACAGTTCATGTGCGGACATCGATTCTCAAGAGCAAACATTTCCCCGGCTTTGCGGATAAGAAGCACTTGTTTGCCCCCGACATCCAGTGCTTTCATTTCACCCTCTTTCACTTCATCATCATTTGCAACTATTACCCATTTAGTCATTTCAGATCTCCTTGTCCCAAAACTTGCCAGAGCTTATATCATATTCCCAGCCAGACGCGGGCAGTTCAGAATAAACTCATGCCTAAATTCAGAAAGAGGACATCCCATGTGCTTACACTTTGCAAAAAGCAAATAGAGAAGTCCATTTTTCCTTATAAGAAGTAAAGCTGTTCCTTTTATCCTGAAAAACATTACATTGCTCTCATTCTGATCATCTTTATTGAGTGCAAAAAATCAGGATTTTTCCAACATGTGCATTTCCCATTAATATGAGGAGTTCAAAAATATAAATAGTTGTCGTGGAACAATGGTAAACAAATCAAGACGAACTATAATATACATTTGATTGTAAGTAATAACAACACTACAGTGCAACCTTGAAAACATAAAAATGATACAGACAGCAAAAAATCAAGAGTAACTGGAAGGAATAGAATTCCAGTTATCCGGTGCATTTCCAGTTTTTGATTCCACATCAATGAAGTATTCATTATTGTAGTAGTACCATACCTCTATCGCAGAATAGTCTTTATCCTGAAAGTAATAGAAGTCGATATCTTCATAATTATCAGGATACACCATTTTTGAAGTATCGTCATCGTAGTAGGGACCCACGATAGCATCCACAGGGAACCATCCCCCTTCCTTATAGACCTCCACCCATGCATGTCCACCGGTACTACCACTGAACTGCATTTTACCTATGGCAACCCTCACAGTGGTTTCATCATACTCACCAGAACCTATAAACAAAGATGCCAGAGTATTGGCCTGTTCTGAACAGTCACTGACGATCTCGCCGGGCATAGGATTCGAGTTGAAAAACGGAGTCTCTTCCAAAAACTCTGAAGGACTCAGCCATGCATCCTGCTGTCCATTCAATGTGGTATCAGACATCCATATCCATGAAACTGCAGCCTTGTATATATCCTCGGCACCATCAAGGCCCTCAAGATAGTCCTGCACAGCATCAGCATATGGCGTTACATAGTCCTGGACCTGTAAAATATCTCTCTTTTCAGGAGTATTAGCCTTAAGAAAAGAACTGAATTCCTCTTTGTCAATCATTTCCTGCTGCATCCTTGGAACCTGAACTATGTGGACATTTTGAGAAGGAACGTTTGAAGGAACAGCATTTTTAGTATCTTGTAAACCAATATTCAGCATGCTTTGCATATTTTTTGATCCCTGCATCAAATTTGAATTGAATCCAAGAAGTTGAAACGTGTTGGATTCTGGGAACTTACTACTACTCATAAAAGTTATCATCTGAACTTCAGAACTTATATTATCTGAAACATTCTCTTCAAGAGAAACAAAAGAAGAAAATGAAGCTGTAGTTGCATCATTGTTCTCATCAGATACAGCATAGGCCGAAAACATCAATATCATTGCTAGGAAAATAGAAAGTATCGATTTCTTCATAGTATTTCGCCCTATTTGACCACATTATTTCTGTTTGATATGTTACCTATATATTACTTCATTGCATTTAATTTTATCTGACATACAATAAATTTTGAGATGCAACTTGACTATGACATCGGTGTTTGCGGAAATTCCATGCATTCAAAAGAGATAGTCTTCGATCTTGTAAGAGATATATCCAACATGAGACCTCTTGATATTGGGGCGACTTAAACTGCAGGAATTGTCGAATCACTTACACATTTTTGATCAATGTTGCAGCAAGGAATGAAATGAAGGATTATGTCTGAAATTCGTTTGAATTTTACACTTGCTTTCTTACTTTTTTATTTATCTTGATGTTTTTAAACTTAAAAGTTCACTTTCATGGCAATCTATAATAGTATGGAGTTATTGCATAGACTTAAATAAGCAGAAATTATTTTGTATTGATGTACAGAATATAGAGGAAACTAGCAGGCGATTTAATGATAATTAACAATAAAGAAGATGTCATCAAAGCCATCGAGACAAACAACGTAAAATTCATACGTTTACAATTCACCGACATACAGGGAATTGTCAAGGACGTTGAAATTCCGGTCACTCAGATCGAAAAGGCTTTGACAACTGGAATAACCTTTGATGGTTCATCCATAGAAGGATTTGTAAGGATCGAAGAATCGGATATGGTGTTAAAACCGGACATCAAGACCTTTGCAATCTTCCCCTGGGGCAGGGATAAAGAAGTTGTTGCAAGAATTATATGTGATATTCACCTTCCAAACGGAAAAGAATTCGAAGCTGACCCAAGGTATGTTCTTAAAAAAGTTATGAAGGAGGCTGAAGAGATGGGCTATACCCTGAATACAGGCCCGGAACTGGAGTTTTTCCTTTTTGAAAAGCATAAAGGAAAGGCAAGCACAATGCCCCATGATTACGGAAGGTATTTTGAGTTCGCACCTACAGACCTTACGGAGGACATCAGAAGGGACATAGTCCATACCCTAATGGAACTTGACTTCGATATAGAGGCATCACACCACGAGGTAGCTTTTGGGCAGCATGAAATTGATTTCAAATACGGTGATGCGCTGAAGACCGCCGATAACGTAGTGACATTCAAGTATGTAACAAGGACCATTGCGAAAATTCACGGACTGCATGCAACTTTCATGCCAAAACCTATTGCTACTGAGAATGGCTCAGGTATGCATGTGAACCTTTCACTTTCCCGGGAAGGCAAGAATGCATTCTATGATCCTGAAGATGAAATGGAGATAAGTGATATTGCAAGACAATTCATTGCAGGTGTCCTGAAGCACGTTAAAGCTATAACCTGCATTGCAAATCCACTTGTAAACTCATACAAAAGACTCATTCCCGGATACGAGGCACCGGTGTACATCACATGGTCAGGTGCAAACCGCAGTTCACTTATACGCATACCTTCTGCCAGAGGAAACAGTACAAGGGTAGAGCTTAGAAGCCCTGACCCATCATGTAATCCGTACCTGACATTTGCAGCTATCCTTGCTGCCGGCCTGGATGGTATAAGGAACAATATGGACCCTGGAAAGATGATGGATTATAATGTATTTGACCTGACAAAAAAGGAACGTGAAGAGAATGGTATTGAAACACTGCCATCGGCCATCAATGAAAGTGCTGAATATCTTGAAAATGATGAACTTCTTAAAAATACGCTTGGAGAACATGTCCACGATAATATATTGAAAATTGCAAGGGCAGAATGGGATGCATACCGAGCACAGGTCCATGACTGGGAAATACAGCGCTATCTGAACACTGTCTGAAAACAGGCATGGAGAACATATCTGAAAAAAACGTGATTGGACATGAAAGAGCTTGAAACTGGAATTTTGGATGAACTGAAAAATGCATCCATTGATGCATCCAAATGTATGCAATGCGGAGTCTGCAGTGCCAGTTGCCCCTCTGGAAGACATACAAGCCTGAATATAAGGAAACTTGTAAGGATCGCAGGCAAGACGACCGACATCCTCAGTAGTGAAGAGCTCTGGATGTGCACCACATGTTACAATTGCCAGGAAAGATGTCCAAGGAATATAAATATTGTAGATATACTACTGGACATCAGGGCTATTTCCGTGCATCAGGGATTCATACATCCTGAGCATAGGGAGGTTTGCGAAATGTTGCTCGAATATGGACATGCAGTACCCATTAATGAAAATAACAGGGAAAAAAGGGTGAATCTCGGACTGGAGGAGCTTCCAGAGACCGTGCAGAAGTACGCAGACGGACTTGAAGAAGTGAAGACCCTGCTTAAGTCCTGTGCTTTTGAAAAACTCATAGAAGATATTGAAAGTGGAGCAAGGGAAGATAAAACATGAAAGGATTATCACTCTTTTTAGGATGTCTTGTACCCAACCGCTACCCAGGAATCGAACTGGCAACAAAGCTATGTCTTGCAAAGCTGGACATTGACTGTACGGATCTGCCCGGTGCATCCTGCTGTCCGGCTCCCGGGGTGTTCCGATCATTTGACAGGACAACATGGCTGACACTTGCAAGCCGCAATATAGTACTCTCGGAGCAAATGGAAAGGGATATGCTTACAATCTGCAACGGATGCTTCAGTACCCTTGCAGATGTAAACCACTGTATAAAAGAAGATGAATCTGCAAAAAAAGAGGTAAACGAGCATCTGGAGAAAATCGGAAAGGAATTAAAAGGCAACATTGACGTCCGACACATTATAGAATTCCTGTATGAAGAATATGGGCCTGAAAAGATTGCTTCTTATGTTGAAAGACAACTGGATATCCGGGTCGCAGTACATTATGGATGCCACCTCATCAAACCCACAAAAGACAGAGGACTGGGTAATTTTGAAAGACCAACGTTCTTTGACGAGCTGGTCACTGCACTTGGTGCAACAAGTGTTGAATATCCGGATAAGATGGCATGCTGCGGAGCTGGAGGAGGAGTGCGTTCCTCAATGAAAGACAGGTCACTGAAAATGACAGAAGCCAAACTTTCCAGAATAAAAGAAGCAGAGGTGGATTGCATAGTCAATTCCTGTCCTTTCTGCCATATGCAACTTGGTGATGGACAATCAGAGATCAAAGAGCAAATGGAAATAGAGTACGAGATCCCTGTACTGCACTATACACAACTGCTCGGACTTGCGTTGGGATTTCCCGGGGAAATGCTTGGAATTGATACAGAGATCGAGAAGAACAAGAAGTTTATGGATTTACTGGACGCTGGTATGGAATCATAAAAGTAGCTTCCTCAGATCTTATGAAAATATATAGACGAAAAATATATGTCACCAATAACTTTAAGATATTGAATGTTATTACCAGAGTAACGCAACATGAGCGTGTGGCCTAGTCAGGATATGGCGGCAGCCTCCTAAGCTGCAAGCCGGGGGTTCAAATCCCTTCACGCTCGTTATTTCTCTTTTTAATAATTATCGGAGATTGACAATTGATAATAAGAAAGGCTACTGTCAAAGATATACCAGCCATCAAGAATATCATCGACATCTATGCAAAGCAGGAAATGATGCTTCCCCGCTCATTGAGTGAACTGTATGAATTCACCCGTAGTTTCTGCGTTTGTGAAATAGATAACGAAATAATAGGTTGTTGTGCCCTGCATGTAAGCTGGGAAGACATGGCAGAAGTAATGTCCTTTGCAGTCAGATCAGAATACAGAGACCAGGGAATAGGTACAAAACTGGTTAATGTCAGCCTTAAAGAAGCAAAGGAGCTTGGCATTAGCAATGTGTTCACACTGACCTATGCAGTTCCTTTTTTTGAAAAAATGGGATTTAAGGAGATAGACAAGCAAGAGCTTCCACACAAAATATGGAGTGGATGCATAAAGTGTCCGAAATTCCCAAATTGTGATGAAGTCGCAATGCTAAAGAAGATCTGAATACATTTTGTAGCATACATAGAAGATGAATATCTATACTCTCATCATATACATTTATTACTGCGATGAATTTTTCCCCAATATCCTACGATTTTATTCATTCGCAGTAGAAGACATTGCTTTTATCATTATTATTTCATCACCATAATTGGAAGTTTTGGCGGTGATCTTCCAGGCGGGATAATATGTAGTTTCACCTTCGTATTCATAGGGATAATAATCAAAGAGATCAAAATAAACAAGTTCCATATCCATAATCTTGACTCTACCCAATGGGGACATGGGGTAATTACCCGTATCTGGGACGAAGTTACCGTTTTTTAGCTGATGAATTATGTATTCATTTGAATTGTCTATTTTTGCCTGTTCAATGGTGTGTAAATTACCAGCATCGATTTTGGCTTTTGTAATATCATGATTGTTAATAAGGAAGCAAATGCCCTCATTCGAACTGTTGCAGTCTTTTATGGAGTCCACGAAATCAATGTGCAGGACATTCGAAGAAGCCTTTCCTGTAAAGATCGGAAACCGGTCTGTCGGTATTGCAGGAACTTCCGTATGCATGGTAATCCTCTGGTTTTGTGAGATTGCCCACAATTGTCCGATTTTACAAATGGTAATATTTTTTAAAGAATATGGAGGTATGTCTTCCTCCATATTTTCTATTGTTGGGTAATAGTTAAGAGCACTATAAAGTGGGGAAAATACTGCAGAGATAACTATCAATAAAATAAAAACCTGAACTACTCTTTTTTTCTTTCCATGCATGCACTCACCTTCAAAAAAGAAATGGTATGAGGTTATTTAGCAACCCCATCTACAATTCTAGTTACATTATTCCCATGTTCATCGGTACCTCTGAATATCCAGACTGGTTCATAATAAGCCTGTTCACTATCCGGGGTAGCTGAGAAATAACCAATTTCTGCTTTGTGAATCTCAACTACGGGGCTGGTTTCTCCTACGGGATTTCTCATTATCTGGCCTGCTTTCAGTTTCCCGATAGCTTCCTCCCCACTTATCACTTCCTTTGTTCCAATTTCTTCCAACATTCTCCAGCTTTTGAAGAAATATGTTACTTCACCATTTTCCCCCAGTGAAATGGTTATAGTGTCACCAGGACCCACAACCGGCATCCCATTTATATCCCGTTTATAGGTGACTTCTGTCATCACAGGGTACTCTGCTTCAACAATCGGCTCTCCACTACTCTTATTGATCTGTTTAAGGTAGAGTGATTCCACGTCATAGAAATAAGCACCTTCAGGAAGCCCCCCGTGTTTTTGAATAAACTGGCTGGCAATTTCCAGAGATTCTTTTTCAGATGGTATGGAATCTTTTGTATCCATTATATCTGGACTGCTTTCCTCTTCACGCTCTTCATAAAGCACTTTGTAGAAAGGAAGTTGTCCTGTAGATACAGGTATTGGAGCACTTATTAGAATTTCTTCCGTTTGTCCCAGGCTTGCAACTGATTCACTATCATCGTTTGCTATAAAAACAAGACCTGTCATCACCGCAACAATTAATAGCATAACTCCGAGATATTTATAATTCATTTTCAACACTCCCATGAAAGATAACAATATTCAGAATCGTCTGGATATTCACTTGCCGCCATAGGCCCCTGGCCATTAAGATGGTCAGTGTTCCACTGGTCTATGTTGTCAGTGATTATTGCAGCAGTTACATCCGCGCCATAAGTATCCTTTGTTGCCTTATAGAACGAAGTTGTCATCTTGCAGTCATTGTTAATTGTATTTGTGAAAAATCGATTTATTAGCGAGGTTGATACTCT
Organism: Methanolobus sp.; assembly: GCA_034008115.1. Lineage (GTDB taxonomy): Archaea > Halobacteriota > Methanosarcinia > Methanosarcinales > Methanosarcinaceae > Methanolobus. The sequence goes on along the minus strand of JAVEPM010000054.1, from coordinate 7,705 downwards.
TGTTCCTGTCGTAAATCCCATAATGCCATGTGAATACCTAAGGGCATCTGCCCAATCATCTTCATCGGCTAAGATATGGCAGCTGTGAAGAAATACCCATTCATTATCCTGATCCCATTTGTCAGCAACATCCTGTGCCCTCACATCATAATAGTTTACTCCAGGCAACCAGTCGTGTAATGCAAGCTCTGTGCCTATGTCATCTATCCCGTGGCCAAAATGAAAATGAAAATCTGCTTCATCTAAGCCTTTGTATCCACTGTTACTTGTCCCAAAATCAGATTTGACAACCGCTGCATCTTTATTATAAAATTCTTCTGACCATCCGGCGACATCATGGAGCCAGTATTCAACTCGTTCATATTCCTCTTGACCATGTGGAGTCAAATCATCAAAATATGGAAGCCAGTCATTTTCGTAGTCATCAACCACCGTTACGGAGTATTCATATGCACTTGCATTGGACATTGCTAAAATGTTAATGCATATGAATAATGCCAATATATTACTCATTCATTTGAATCCATCTATTTTAACATTTCATTTTAAATCACACTAACTGTCATCCATCCTCCACCTTCCTGTACATCTTCAAAATAGATATGGGTGCGTAGTGCGTATTCGCCTCGTGGAAGATCAGGATTTGTTTTTATTGAAATTGTAGAGTTATAGGTCTCGTTAGGATATGCCATAAAACTGGAAGGCTCTATGCTGATGTTTAAACCTGGAGGCATAGGGATCTTATCATCTTCAGTACTATTCTCCACTCGAAAGATACTATAAATAACCATTCCAGGGCCATTCTTCCTTGTTTCCAGGTAAAGGTTAACCTCTTTTGTCTCCCCTGCTCTCAATTCAACTTTATCAGGCCAGGCAAAAACCGGGTGTCCAAGAAGTGATAAACCTGGAACCGTGATGTTAACCTCTTCAGAATTATCATAGTCCTCTTGACGTGAATTGTTTGCTGTTGAAAAGTATAATGCCGCAGTTATCACGATTATTGATAAAAGCGCTATTATTCCGATTAAATCTCTTTTCTTCATTTTGGGTCACTTCTCTTAAATCATCTAACTTTATGCTGCAATTGTTGATTATATCTACTAAAATAAAAAAACAAATTTGCCTCAGTTTACTGAAATATTGCATAGATGCCAAGCGTAGAGCGCCTAGCATCTAGTTTATCAACTCACACAATCTTGGTATGAGTAAGCTTTTTAATTTGCGGTGTGCAGTTTCACTTTATCTGGGTTTGAAATTATGTCAACATCCAACCCAGTTAAATAATTTGATGCACTAGGATCAATCCACTTAACCCATGTTACATCCCCTGCTGGATTGAAATTTGAGTCTCTGAGGTTCATGTTATAGAACGTTGTATCTCCTGGCACATCACCATTATCCTGGAGGTACGTTCCTTCCAAAGCCGCATAAACTTCAAGGTTACTATCACCAACAAAATCTGAGTAAATATATTTTTGTTTGTTTGCGGCTGTGTCTGTAACGCATATAAACCACTCGTTATACCAACTGTTCCAAGACATCAATCCTTGGATCTCGTCACCTTCACTTACATAAAGGGGATCACTATAAAATTTATCAGTACCACTAACACACCAAGCCCTGCAGGTCCATCTCCCACTGTCCAATTGATTCCATTCTAAAACAGGCTGCACAATTCCACTTCCAACCTGTGGTGTTATAGCATTAAAAAGGAAATCTACTGCATCATTGTTGGGATGCGGAGGATCTACAGGAACTTTCCAGTAGGCATCAAACATTGAAAGACTATTAACATTCAAATCTTGCGAACGCTCTATCCATCCATTAAAGTCGGTAACGTGATAGTCTTTTCTTGATCATTCTCATTTACAACTGTCAATATTCTTGTTCCATTGTAATATACATTGGTTACATTTCCATCTGTGCGAATATGTGATCCGGATGGAACTTGATGTAAATATGTTGCCGGTGAGAATCCGGAAGGTGTTGCAATTATTTTCGCTTCTGCATCAATGGCGGATAAATATTGTTTCCCATCTGAAGTAAATACTGTAGTTATTCCATCAGATGAATGATGAATTATCGATCCTGCATGTCCACTATATAAATTGTCACTCTTCATTATACTTAATCCTGCATTAATGATTTTCTTTTCAGACAAATCGTTAAATTGCAATGGTGGAAGTTTCGACATATTCTCTTCTGGAGCTGCGCTCACCGTTGCTACAAACGGCATGCTCACCAGCAACATTGCCGCAAGCATCAGGCTTATTCCAAAGTTCACATTGTTCTTCATTTCTTTACCTCATTTGTCCAATTTACTCCAGAAGCAGAGGTATGTTTATATAATGTCAGCTGTAAACTAGCCTTGCCTCTGGGTATAACTGTGGGGTTCAATAGTTCCTGCAAGATACAATTGAATCCCACAACACAAGTATTTATTATCTTCATCATATACATTAATTACTGTGATGAATTTTACCCCAAGGTTCATCGCTTGGATTAATATTCACTGAATATTCATCAGTTGGATTAACATTGTTCAGAGCAATTAATATTCGTCTTTCTGATTAATGCCGGAAACAAGATTATCCATAAATCTGATGGTTCCGAAGATTGCACTATGAGCAACATTGAAACATGAATTAAATAATAGAGAACAACAGCAACAATCCGATAATCAAAATAGCTTTTTGTGTTGTTTCTTCTTGCTCACGCTAATTTACCCCCCACGCTTCAATTAAGAAAACTGAACATGAAATATGGTTCAATTAATTCCACGAATAAAAAGCAAGATCCATGCTACGCCCAACAAAATAGCAAACTTGAGTTCATCTTTTTTATCCTGTGATGCGTAATAACCTTCCAGACCACCAACAAGTGAAACAATTCCAAGAATAAAAATACCCTCAATAAGCTGCATTATGCCAAGAAAATTATGCAATTTTCCTGTAATATGAGTAAAATACAACAAAACTCCGATATATGGTACAATTCCAACCACAATTGATCCAGTTTTATCCCTTGTGATCCATCCATAAATTATTGGAGCTGCAGGCCAAAGAAGAATACTCATAGTTTCAAAGAGTAACCAATAACCGCCGGTCATTTCTCGGAATACATCAGTAGTATGAACTGTTACTTCAAAAACGATGATTAATACCGATACAAATAAAGATGCAATAGCTGAGGAAATTAATTTCTGTACGTCCATGTGATTCACCAAAAAATGAAAAGAGTGATATTATCGCCCTTTCGTACTTTATGTTTAACTGCCAACTTTATAGATACAGGTGGCTTCTCCATCGTTACATGGTTCTGTAGGTGGTGTTCCTACTACATTGTCAAGTTTTTTATGATTATCCTGAACCCACCAATTGTTCAGATCGTTATCAAAGAATCCACCAACTAAGTCTTCAGCAGTTTCGTATTCATCAGCTTCATGTCCAGGAGGAAGTATGATAAGTTTATCATGATGAGCACTTGCAACCACGTCATTATTAGACAGCTCCCAGAGCCTTGCATGATTTCCACCACTTAAACGCCATGTGTCATCAGCTACTGGATCATCCAAAAACCAGCCATATACTGGATCACAAACATATTGTCTGTATTCTACCACACAATCGGTCCAATCCTTACTGAATATCCTTGATTTGACCGTATTTTTGTCAGTATTTTACCATGCTATATTTATTGGATCTTTTGCTTCATAAATATTGTAAACAACCTTTTTCCACGTCCATCGTGGATACTCATAACCTAATAGCCACCACTGAAAAGGCTCACCCAGTGTTGTCATTATTGATGTTTTTTCGGTAACGATTATCTTTTCATTGCCCTCTTCAAGACTGAAAATTTCGCCATCTAAGGAAATTGATTGACTGACTTTAGAATCGACTGGTATTTTACGTACGCTTGTTAGATCTTTAACACCAAATCTTGCCTCAATATCTTCTCCAGCATATATTTCCTTAATTTCCAGATTCCCTTTTTCATACCTGTAAACTTTAGTTAACGTTACATTTACAGTATGGTTCTGTTCCCATAGTTTTGTTTGTTCCTGTCTCCAGAGTTTCGTTTTTTCATCTATAGTGGTATCCTCAATCCATTGTTTCAGTTCATCCGGCATCTGTTGTTCTTTTGATGTATCTGTGGATGCACTCACAGCCGGCACAAACGCCATGCTCAACAGCAACATTGCTGTTAGCAATGCGCCGATTCCAAATCTCATATTTGTTTTCATTCTTTTAAACCTCTTTAGTTTATTACTCCAGAGGCAAGGTCACGCAAACTTTAAACAATATCAAATCCAACATAACCATGCCTCTGGGCGCAAATGTGGGGTTCAATAGTTCCTGTAAGATACAATTGAACCCCACAACACAACTATATATTATCTTCAACATATACATTAATTACTGTGATGAATATTCATCTATTTGATTAATGTTCGTCAGTCAAAAGAATATTCATCTTTCAGATTAATGTCAAAAACAAAAAAAACTGTAGATCTAATGATTCCGGAAATTGCACTATATACAACATTGAAGCAAAATGTAATATCTATTGCATTTACTACGTTTTTTATTGTTAATTTACCCTAATAATTAATACCACCAATATAAATTTACGTCGTCAATGTAAGTTTATATCAAGTAACTTACTTAAAATGATATAGCATGTTTTAAGCAATGCTAAAGTTACAAGGTTTGAGTAACCTTATTTTGGGCAAGCAAAACACAAATATCCAATAAATAATTATGAACTGTTTATTTGCATAAATATTTGGGAAGGGGCACAGGAACATGGACTTTCTTGAGATTTTCAAAAAAACCGGGAATGATGTCCGGGCCATATACAGGTCCAGACTCATTATTGAGATAGTATTATCCTTAAATGAGGAAAGCAAAACGCTTTCTCAACTGCGTGAAATTACCGGCAGCACATCACAGGCAATAATACCAAAGATCAGGGAACTGGAATCTGATCAATTGTTAGAAGAAAGGAAAATGGATATTTTTTGACCGATCTTGGAAAGACCGTAGCATCCAAAATTGCAGATTCCTTAATGACAATAGGAACGATCAACAAGCACAAACATTTCTGGTCTGAACACTGCCTTGAAAATATTCCAATATCATTACTAAAAGAGATAGGGTGCCTTTACAATTCCAAAATTATCAGCGATATCACTGTAGAGATCTTTAATCTATATGCTACCAATATGGAGATCATAGAAGAAGCTGAGCATGTGTTCGGTGTATCATCTGTCATTACCACAGAATATGCAGATTCCATATCAAAAAAGATATGCCAGGGAATACCTGTTGAGCTTGTAGTTAGCACCCACGTTGCAGAACAATTGAAGCATGAGTCTTATGCGGAAAAGATCCACGCACTGAAAGATTATGAAAACTTCAAACTTATGGTCACGGATAAAAATATTAGAGTGGGGCTCATAGTCACTGATAAATGCTTGACATTGAGCCTGTACAAAAAAGACGGGGTTACATATGATATCGCAAGTGGCATATTCAGTGTTGATCCCATGGCGGTTGAGTGGGGAGAGAAGCTCTTTGAGTATTATAGGGATTGTTCAAGGGTGTTATTATAATGTGGATTTCACTATAACTATGGCGAACAAAAATAATCTGTATATTGCCCAGTCATGAAAATCATTTACTTTTTCTTTCGTCTTTTGTGTCTGAATAGTAAGAATTTCTACCGAGTTAATACTTCTTTTGTAACTATTCAGCCTGATAAAAACGCTATCAATATCAATCTTTACAAAAAGTTGAAATGTAATATTCATTAGAACAATTTATTTTGATTGTTACTATTGATTGCTTTTTTGATTCTTAGATTATTAGTGAGCAGATATCTCCATTTCGATGAAATCAGTACCAATAGGCAGATTGTGCTAGGCTGAATAGTTACCTTCTTTTTATATTTGAAGATTATACTCCTCATTTTGAACGATCAATATGAAGCTTTTATTTAGATTATGTACTATTCAATAATTTTTTTATAATCGCCTGCATACTTAAATAAAATACCGCACAAAAATGAAGTCATTAAAGCTACTCCTGTAGCACTTGAGTCACTTGAGACAAATTCAATAAGTCTAAATAATATAACCAATAGGGCTACTTGAACTATCAGTCCTATAATTTTATTTCTCTTCATGTCATCACATATGTATTAATAAATTTAATAAAAAGCTGCCCAAGGGCAGCAAAGAAGTTATGTATAATTATACAGACGATGCCAATGTGAAGCAAATTAAATGTTTGTTGTCAATGCTCGTGTTGATATTATTCTAAACGTTTTTCTATTGATACTGTAATCCTGTAAAGAAGTGATGATACAACAATCACTGCTAACACCCACAAGATTCCGGTTTCGATCAGCATCCTGGAAAAATGAACACCTGATATCTCCATGAGATATAATGATGCAGTTACATAAGCAACCTTAAAAACATCATTTTCAAGGCGGGAGCGTTTCATGTCTGGATCATTATTAATAAACCGATTCCATAATACATAGTATAGTTTGTATAATATAATGAATTCTACTAAAAAAACAATACTTGATAAAGCATCCATATTATATCTCCTGTCTTAATTATTGTGAGCATAAGATATTCTAATTTGTATCATTCATATCATTCTAGACTTTTAGCACGATGTTCTTAAAACGAGTTCATTAAGAAACATCCATGCTAATTTTAACTGTTGTACATGAGGTTTAACAAGATTTATTTGTGACATTTAAGAACGCATCTTCTAATGAGAGTGAATTTTCTATCAGTTTGAAAACATTTCCACCATTTTCAACAATTAACTTGTTAATCTCTGGTTTGACATCTTCTTTAGAATTCACATATATTTCCAAAATTTCATCGGATTTCAATTCTGCTTTAACTACAAACTCCAAACCCTCTATTAAATTTACTATTTTGGGTGATAGATTATAGACTCCCACAGTAATAACACCGTTTGATTCCAAATGACAAATTTCTTCTATTTTGTTCTCTGCGATTATTTTTCCTTTATCCAGTATTCCGACATGAGTACATATTTCTTGTATTTCTAGCAGATTATGAGATGAAATAAATATTGTAATCCCGTTGTTATTGCATTGGTAAAGTAATTCCCGAATTTGTCGAATTCCAAGCGGATCCAGTCCATTTGTAGGCTCATCGAGTATCAGTATTTTGGGTTTGCCCAAAAGAGCCTGAGCAATTCCAAGACGCTTTTTCATACCATGGGAAAAATAACTCACCTTTTTGTGCTTTTCCTTTTCCAAACCGACCTTGTCCAATAATTCATTGGATTGCAGCAAAGCCTCTTTTTTGCTCAAACCTTTTAATCTTCCATAATAGATCATATGACTTAATGCATTTCTATCATCATAAAAACTCGAATCCTGGGGAACTAAACCTATGATCTTTTTTATTTCCCTTGATCTATTATCCATATCCATGCCATCTACAATTATTTTCCCATCTGTAGGTATCAAAAGACCGGATAATAATTTTATAGTAGTCGTTTTTCCAGCGCCATTCTTACCTAAAAATCCATAGATACTCCCTTTTTCTACATTTAGTGAAAGATTCTCCAAAACAAACTGAGAAACATATTTTTTATATAGATTTTCTGTTGAGATAATATTAGAAATCATAAGTCCCTCCTTTTAA
>JAVEPM010000221.1:0-3330 GCA_034008115.1 Methanolobus sp. | reverse complement strand
TGATTGCCAATTTCTGCAACTTTTCCATCAGCCAATACCACAATTTGGTCAGCATTTTTTACAGTACTTAAACGGTGTGCAACTATAACCACTGTTTTCCCTTGGTAAAATTCTTGGAGGTTCTCAACAATTACCCTTTCATTATTAGCATCTAAAGAATTTGTGGCTTCGTCAAAAAAAAAAGAAAATGAATACTCAATGTTACACCCATTTTAACATAGCCTATTGATCTAGTGATAAATCTGTTGTTTTCATAAAAGCTTACATAACAACCTATTATATAGCTAATTGTGATTATTTTAGGCAACACATTGAGTATCCATATATTTTTTTGCAGGTTGCCATTGCTTTTTGCATTAGACAGGCACAACCTGTTTTTATATTACGACCGAGGTAGAGCCTCGGCCGAACGAGGGGTTGGATGGGAAATCGTTTCAACATTTTGCTGAACTTTCTTATTTCTTATCACTTTCAAAGAAAGTATTTACCTTCGCCATTCTATGTTGCTTACCTTTGTTGAAAAGGTAAGTTAAGCGGAAAGCCAAACCATAAGTGTCACGTTTAAAACTTCCAACCTCTAATGCATCGTCATTAAAAATATAAGTAATCTCTTCTGAGGTTGCCAAACCACGCATGGCAACATATAAAAAGAGATTTTGTTTCGGGAATCGCTTCATTACATATACTGCATCTAATGAATAGTTAGGTTCTGCATAGCCCTCTGGGCTCAACATTTTTCCGTAATATCTGCCAAAACCACCTATTGCAAACCCCTTTGGTAACCCCATGGAAATAGATAAATCAACGATGTACGTAGTATTTTCTCTGGCAACGCCGTCACGTTTATACTCTTCGTAAAAAAGTTGAATGTCTGGCTCAACAGATAAAAACTTAAAAAGCTCAACTTTTCCAGAAAGACGTAAGCCTGCAAATATTCTATCTGTAGAGTTTCCGTAAGTTGTTGTTTTGAATGAATTTGAGTCGTATGATGTAATGGCAGATACCAGGTTGCTGGTTTCATAGAAATACAGAGTGCTGTTGAAAGTTATAGGCCTTGTTCTGTATGAGTGAGACAATTCATAAGCGTTTCTGGTTGAGGGGGCTAGCTTTGGGTTACCTATAAATGCAGTCATGCTATCAATCTCAATGCGGTAAGGCGAAAAAGCCCAAGCAGAGGGGTAATATGATGACCGACGATACTCTGCTTTTATTCTATTGGCATTGTTTAGCTGTTTCGAAAGAATTATGGTTGGGTAAAGAGCATGCTGGGTATTAGAGGGATGTGATGTATTGCTAAACTCCATTGTGTTTCGCTCAGCTTTTAGCCCAATGTTTATATCGAAGCCTTTTAGTCCTAAGTATAAGTCTGCATAAGTGTTATATCTTTGATTAGAAAAATCGTTCCCGAGAATTGCTCCGCTTAAAGTTCCACTGAACACTTGATAGTAAGCTTGTGCTCCTACTGTCAATTTTGTTGTATTGCTAAGTAGGTTAATGTGCTCAACTTTCATGTTGACAGATTTCTTTTTACCATTTTCATCATTAACATGTGTCGGGGCTCCTTCGTATGAAAAGTCGGAATATTCATCTCCGTCCATATAGTGTAAATTGATATTTGCGCTAAGCGAATTGCCCTCCTTTGCTAAGTTGCGCTTATAGAAAACGGTGTAATTTCCAATAAAGTAATCAGTGGAATTATGTATAGAAAAAGGGGCAAGTGGTGTTGAAATACCACTGCTAATTCTTGTTGGTGTATAATACATAGTTTTATCAACTCCTGCAAGACTATTGTTGGTTGAAAAGTTAATAAAGTCGTTGGGGCTTGGGAAATAATCTAAATTAAGAATGAAGTTATTAGTTAGCTCAAATGGATTCTTACAATAACCCGCAGTGCTATAGGTTTCATTTGTAGTAAGGTTGTTTCTAATTTCAGAGGTTTCCCACGAATTATTGCGAAGATAGTTAGAATAAGCAATGTTTAAACGCATTTTTTTCCATCCAAACACAACACCAGTATAAGTATCAGCATATCGCCCATTGGCCATAAGTGTAGCATCAATATTACCCCAAAAACCTTTGCTTGGCTCTTGTTTAAGAATGATGTTAATTACACCATCGTAGTCAATATCTACACTTGATGGGGGCGATGTTATAACCTCAATTCTTTCAATATCCTTAGGATTAATTGAGCGGATATCAATAGATCGCCCAGTGTTTATTCCATTAATTAGTATTAATGAGTTCTCCTTTCCTTTAATTTTGGTTTCGAGAGTAATTGGATTCACCGTTATTTCAGGAAAACTACTCAAAATATCAGGTGTACCTATCGTTTTTGAAAGGATTGTGCTATCCACCACGTAGACAGTCCTGTCGAGCAGGTCTTGCACTTTTCGCTGTCCTGTTACTTGTACTTCGTTGATCAGGTTAACATCTGGTATAAGGGCAATGAAACCAAAATCTAAAGTCTTTTGATGTGGTTTTATGTTAAATGGAATTTCTTTCCGCTGGTAGCCAACATGGCTAACGAGCATCTTATAGCCATTTTTTATAGGCACGCTTGAGAAATTAAATGAAGCCAAGGAGTCACTGGCTATACCAGCAAATATATTGTTATGATTAAAATCAACAACCTGTATCGTTGCGTAAGGAAGTGGTTCTTGGGACAAACTATCTATAACCGACCCTTGTATTTGCATTTTTTGAGAAAATAACAAAAATGGGGAGGAGAAGAAAAACAAGAATAAAAGCAATCTTTTCATATTCGTAGTCCTTAATAATAAACAATTCAAAATATTATCTACTTATCGCAATAAATTTTTATGCTAAAGCTAACAAGAAAATTCATAATTGCTTAAATTGATAACAGCTATTCGCAATATGTAATGTATTTAGGCTGTGGAGCAAAAGGACAATTTGGAGAAGGGTAAAGCCAACTCTCTTCACCATACGAAGCCATTACATCAGTCCAACATACGCCAAGGTTGTATCGACAGTCCTCAAATTCAGCACATTTTGAGCATGCGCTTTCTTCTGGAAAAGAAGATTGGGGAATGAAAAATAAATTTTTAGCACGTTCGGAGTCCCATACATCCATTATTGAGTTTTCAAGAATATTCCCAATTGTAAGATTTTTATTAAAATATGACTTTTCGCACAAGGTAACATCACCGTTAGGCAGTATGAGTAATGCGCTTTGATTGCCTGTGCACATATTGCGTTTAGGGAAGAATTCACTTTTTACCTCAGCAGGCAGACTATATGATTTGTCCGTTACATTAACATCTGGGCTAAAGTAAAATTTAAGGTGCTGGAATTATTATCCTATAATAA